>JBCBJZ010000045.1:0-24149 GCA_038522635.1 Pseudomonadota bacterium
AACTTGAGGTGTTCGAGGTGCGTGGACGGCGCGCCTTCGTCCAAACCATCGGCAAAGGGAAGGTATGCGGCTGGGTCGACGCGCGCCGCCTCCTGATCGGGCACAATAGCCTGCCCTACCGCGACTTGCACAGGGGAAGGGCGACCGCGCTGGAACGCGGTCTTGGAACCCATGCGCTGGTGTTGGCACCCGTCACGTTGCGCACCGGTCCGGGCAAGAGCTTCGCCAAGGTTGGTTCCGCGGCGCTCAAGGTCGGGTTTGCCCGCGTCTACAAAGCGCGCAAGGGCTGGCTCTTCCTGGCAGGCGCGGACCCTTACGCGTCTGAACAACCGGCGGGCTGGGTGCGCTGGAGCGATGTGCATGTCTACGGGCGACCGCGCGCGATTTTGGTGTTCAACAAGCCTGGCGTCGGCAACCTGATTTACGAGAATCAGGCGGCCGCACTCGAAAAGCACGTCGGCGCGCGGATCGCGCGGGAGCGCCTGCGGATTGGCCCTGCGGCGGTGTTCCCGATCGTGGCGACGATCCAGGCTTGGCGCACGCCAACCCACGAAATCGTACTGCGCACGGGGGCAGCGCCGCAGGTAAGGACCCCTGCGCGGGCGGATCGCCCCGCTGTTGCGAGCGACGAGCGCAAGCCTGCCGTCCGCCTTGCGCGGTTGCGGCGCGATGATGAAAACCGCGCTTCGACATCAACGCTGCGGGTTTTTTTCGTGCGCCATGACGACGTCAAGGCGCCTGCAGCCGTTCCCGCGTTGCTGCTGACGCCGATAGAATTCAACGCGATGGCGAGGGTCATGGGGCAGGCGTGCGCATTTGTGAGGCAAAAGGCGGCCGACAGCCGGGTGCTTGCCAAGCTGCTCGACGAGACGGCCGATTCTCCTTTCTCAAGGGCGCCAAGCCAGCCGAAGCCGACCAGCTTTACCGCCCTGATCGAGCGCATCCTTGGCGTCAGTCAAAGCCAACGCCTGCCGCTGTTGGACTTAACGCCGAGCGCGTTCAACAAGGTGTGGCGCCGCGTGCAACGCACGAAGGTCGGCTCTGGCGTGCGCGGCGAGGTGTGCCGGACCGCTTACCTGCTGGGGCTGATCCGGCAGGGCCGCTACATCGACGCGAGCGCGATCGAGCCCGTTGGCGCCCTAAGAAGCCGGTGGCAGCCCAAGGTGGAACGTGCGACGCGCGCGCTGAGCCTCCGCCTGGAGGGGGTCGGCGCGCAGGACTACGTGATCGTGCCTGAAGCCTACCTGCCGCGCGCGCCCTGGCAGCGCGGGCCTTAGCGTCGGTGCGTGCTCCGCGCGGAAAGCGGATAACCGCCATTTCGCGCTTGAACCTGCAAAGCCAAGCAACGCGTAAGGGCCAAACGGCATTGCGGCTTTCCCTCGCCCCTCTAAACCCCTAGAACTTGGGACCGCGAAGGCTTTTGGCTTGAGCAGCAAGGCTTGGGGGTATCGCGCAGCGGCGCAGAGCGATCTGCGAACACGACGCGTGCCAAAGGGGCGAAATGTAGCGACCATGCACGTGGCCATCCTCACGACTGAGCGTGCGCTGTGGGTGAGCGCGCTGCAGCATCGCAGGCTCGCGTTGAACCAGATGTCGCTCGCGGGTGACTATAAACCGCAGCCCCCGTCAGGGGATTACGACTCGTTTGTCAAGGTCAATCTGGCCGACGTTTGCGCGCCCGGTTCGCGCCCCTACCTCATGCAGATCGACGGCGTGGTCGAGAGCGGCCGTAGCTGGGAAGTGCCCACACTTATCGCTCATCTGCTGCTCGACGCGGGCCACCTGACCTTTCCCGAGAAGCAGGGGGACGCGTTTCAACCGGCCGACGGCGCAACCGTCATCATGGCTACCGGCGAGACGGATACCGATCTGAACGCGGTCGCGGGCTCCTACGCGATGGCGCACAAGATCAAGGGCGCCACGCCGATGATCGATACGGCGCTCATGCGAGGTTGCACGGTACATTTGGTTGTGCCTCGCGGGCTACCAGCCGAAGAGCGTGAGGCTTTAGATGGCGTCGGTGCGCGTGACGGCGTGCAGGTCCATGAGGTGGAAAGCCTTGAGGATATACGTGGCGTCCTCGGTTTGCCGCAAACGCAGGTCGAGACGCCGGATGACCTGCGCGGACCTAAGGGTGACGAAGCTCTCGTCAGTTCTGGTGATCGGCCAACGGCGCCCACCCCGTTCATCAAAGATGTCGAAAGGCCCACCAAGCCCAACCCATCGCGGGGCGCCAAGATGTTGGTGGTGGCAAGCTGCTTGATTGGGATTGCCACGCTCGCCTGGATCTGGAGCGACCCTTCGAAACGATGGCCTAACCTTTCCATCTTCGGTCCAAGCGTCTCCGGCTCTGCGCCGGCTTTGGCGTTCGCCGTGACGGCGTTGACGGCTGTTGATGAAGAGGGATGCATGGATGTGGTGATGGGAGATGGCGCAGCCACGCGCAGCGTTGCGGTGCAGCGAGGGTCCGATCTGGTGATGCAACACGCGCAAAGCTTTTGCGGTTTTGAGATCAAGCATTTCGGCGCCGATCCGCACCGATACCAGCTGGAACCGGCGCTCGCGTCGCATGCGATCGCCGGAGGCGATGCGTTGCTGCGAGGCGTCACGCTCGGTTCAGGCGGCAAGACGCCGTTCTTTTTTTCGAGCATGCCGCCGCAACGGCGTTACGTGCTCAGCGTCGAATACGGCGAGACGAGCCGCGCTATCGGTCTTGTCTTTGAACGCGTGACTTCGTCGAAGTAGGGCTGCCACCGGTTGAGGCTGCGCACGATCAGCGCGCCAGAATGATGGACTTGATATGATGTCTTTTGCTGCGCTTTTTTCCCGCTCCTCCCGCTCGCCTTCAAGCTCCCGCTTCTGGCCGCATGCCGGTCGCGCCAAGCGGTTGTCGGCGATCGCCGCGGCCGCGGTGCTGAGCAGCCTCGCGATCACCGCCGTCAGCGCCTATGGGCAAGCGAACGTCGCACCGCAGGACCGGATCGTGAACCCCGGCCATGCGATCCCAGCTTGGCCGAAGGGCAAAGATCGCTTTTTCACGCCACCCAAGCGGCCCGTGCTGCAGGCCGATCCGACGCAGACCAACCCGGAAGTCTGGATCCCGCCGCGTCGTCCGATCGACGATCTGCGTTTGACCGCGATCTACCCCGTTGCCAACGGCAGCTGTCGTCCCATTATTTTCCGCACCACCGAGACCATGCGTACGCGCAAGCTGACATTGAAAAACAACAGCGCAATTGCGCTTTCCGGCCGTGGTCCTTGTCTGATCACCCTGCGCAACGCTTCAGGCTCCCGGACGGTGGTGGTCCGCATCGATGAGGCCTTCGCATCCGTTGCCGTCGCTGCACCGCCGCAGATCTACAACGGCCTTGCTCTTGCCCCGCGCCAGACGATTGCTCTTGCGCTGCGCAGCGCGGTCCCCGCTAAAGTGGTGGCGAAATTGGAGATCGTCTGGAAAAGCGATCTTGAGAATAAGAATGTGAAAGTCGATTTCGTCGATTTGAAATTCCATAATTCCGCCAATCGATAGGAGCCTGACGATGATGCAGAGTCGTGAAACCCGCTTGCCGAAGCGCGCATGTTCCGCCGCGGTGTCCGGTATTGGGGCCGCCTTGATGTTGACCCTCGCGTCATCGGCCTTCGCCCAAACGCTCACGCTGCCCAGTGAAGCCTACGGCAAAGTGGTGTTGCCCGAGACGCAAAGCCTCGGCGATGCGGCGGCGATCGCGGCGCGCAACCGCAACGTTTTTGAGCCCATCGGTCTGCTCGATCGCTCTGACCCACTGTTCGAACTTGCACGCTCGATCGTGCGGGTGGATATCAAGCTCAAGGTCGGTAAGGGTTTCGCGACAAGCTTTTGCACCGGTTCGCTGGTCGCGCCCCGCTTGATCCTCACCAACCACCATTGTTTCAGCGCAAACGAAAGCCGTATCGTCGCGGCATCGGTGGTGCTCGATTACGTGAATCCGAATGGGAAAGGCGCACGCCGCGTACCGCTAACCTTGAAGGCGGTGGAAGCGGACAAAGCCTTGGATTTCTCGCTGATCCCGCTGCAACAGCCCATCACCGATCGAAAGCCCATCGAAATCGTCGGCCCGTTGGTCAAGCGCCTGTCGCGGCTGCTCATCATCCACCACCCCGGAGGTCGCGCGAAAGTCATGACGCGCTTTCGTTGTGCCTCAGCTGGTTCATCGCCAGCGAATGGACCTGGGCTGCATCACCGATGCGATACGCAGCGCGGCAGTTCCGGTGCGATCATCTTTAACGCGGCGCGTCGCATGGTCGGCCTGCACCACTCTGGCGGACTCACGCCGAACGATCCGCGCAGCTACAACCGCGCTTCGTTGATGGCAAGTGTGCTGCGTCGCAGCCGGGTGCTGGCTCAACTCATCAGTCGCGCGAAGGCGCAGCCGCCGACCGCGAAGGCGCCAGCGAAACCTGCTGGAACGGCCGATGCCATTAACACCATTTTGAAAAAGGCGAAGTGAGCCGCGCCGTGCGGGGAGCGTTCTGCCTGGCGTTTGCAGACATGAGCGTGAAGGCGATGCTGCCAGGTTCACGTTTGCGACCGGGCCCTTTCGCCACCTTGAATAGATCTCGCGCCAAGACCGCGCGCCTTTCTTGAACTGGGAGATGAACTCATGACCTCAGGCATCAATACGTCGAAGCGCCTGCGTTTGCTCGCCCTCGCCGCGCTTGGCGTGACGGTCGGTGCGACGACCGTGGTGGCACAGGATCCGGCCAGTAAGATCAATGACATCCTCGATCGGCTGGCGCCCAACAGCACCGAACGCCCGATCGCCGAGCCGCCCCGCCGCTTCCGCGTGCCCGCGATCGTGCGTCGTCGCAGCAAGCGCATCCCGCTGGATTATCGCATCCACGCACGCTACCGCGCGGCGCTGCCCATCAACTTCGATTTCGCCAGCGCCCGCATCCCGTCGAGCGAGCGCGCGAAGTTGCATCGCCTGGGCCTCGCCCTTGAATCGCGGCGCGCCCGCGGTCGCCGGTACCTGCTGATCGGGCATACCGATTCAAGCGGGTCGCGGTTCCGCAACCAGGTCCTGTCGGAGCGCCGTGCGGCATCAGTGCTGCGCTATCTGATCCAGAATTACCGGATCGATCCGGGCCAGCTTGTACCGCTCGGTTTCGGCGAAGAGCAGACGATCGCCGGCATCGACCCGCGCTCGTGGCGTAACCGCCGGGTCGAAGTGATCCTGCTTGCGCGTTAGAGTTCATCCGCTTCAAGTGCAAGCGGATCAGACATCGATATTATGACGCTAAGCGTCGGGCCGCGCCATCGGCACCCGGCAAACGAGCGGCGGTGGGGATGTCCCTGCCGCCGTCTTCGTTTGGCGTCCTCGTCGGCACCTGTTCAGACGCGGCCAACACTTGGCTTTGCGCCAGCGCTTCGCCGATGGCGACGAGCACGGGGGCGCTGCTCAAGCCCTGCGCGCCATCGGCCTTGAGATCGGCAAGCGTCATCATGCGCGTTTGCGCGTCCGGCCGTGAAACGGCCGCGCCGACCACAACCGGCGTCGTCACGGCAAGCCCGTGTGCGAGCAAGCGTTCGGCGATCGCTGGCGCTGTGCGGCCTCCCATGTAGAACACCAACGTGCATCGCGCGTCCGCCAAGCCGCGCCAGTCGAGGTCCTCAGGCAAGCGACCGCTGCGCGCGTGGCCGGTCACGAACCGTACCGACTGCGCGTGGTCACGATGGGTGAGCGACGTCTTGAGATCGGCCGCCAAGCCGGAAGCTGCCGTGATGCCTGGCACCACGTTGACTTTGATCCCGGCGCGTTCGATTGCGGCGATCTCTTCGCCCGCGCGCCCGAACACCATCGGATCGCCCGACTTCAGCCGCACGACGTTCTTCCCCGCCCGCGCGAGCGTCAACATCAACGCGTTGATGTCGTCCTGCCGGCAACTCTCGCGTCCGCCGCGTTTGCCGACCAGCATGCGCTTAGCTTCCCGCCGTGCCAATTCGAGGACGCCGTCCGACACGAGGTCATCGAACAAGATGACGTCGGCGGCTTGTAGCGCCCGCACCGCCTTCAAGGTCAGCAGTTCGGGATCGCCAGGGCCGGCGCCAACAAGCGTCACGCGGCCGACGTTGGCGCGCGCTTCATCTGCGGCGATCGCCTCGATGTCATCGTGGAGCGCTGCGCGGCTGGCCTCATCTGGTGCCGCGCCGAATGCGTGGTCAACAAAACGCTCCCAGAAGCGGCGACGTTGCTGGCCAGGCGCGAGATGGTCGGTGACCCGCGCGCGGATCTCTTTGGCGAAGCCGGCCCAAGCGGCCAACGGCGGCGGCAGCAAGGTTTCAACGCGTCGCCGGATCGCTTGCCCCAGGATGGGCGCGGCCCCGTCGGTGGAAATACCCACCACCACCGGCGAGCGATTGACGATGGAACCGAACTGGAACTGGCAAAACGCCGGCTTGTCGATCACGTTGACCGGCACGCCAGCGGCGCGGGCGGCGCAGAAGAAGGCGCGAGCTTCTTCATCGTCGGCGGCATCGCACAGGGCCAGCTTGGCAAGATCGAAGATGTCGAGCGCCCACGGGCGAGCATGATGCGTCAGCCTACCGGCGGCCGCGCCACGCGCCAACAGGGCGCTCATGTCGTCTTCGAGGTCAGAGGCAAAGATTTCGACGTGCGCGCCGCAGGCGGCGAGCAGTTCCGCCTTCCAGGCGGCAGCGGCCGTCCCTCCGGCGACCACCACGCGCTTGCCGGCAAGGTCATAGAACACCGGCAGTTTCGCCAGCGCGCCCATCCGGTTGGGTTGCGCTTCAGACGGTCTTCGCGTGCGCACCTGCATTGAGCAACATCCCGATTTCTGCGCGGCACGAGCCGCAGTTGGTGCCCGCACCAGTGGCCCGGCCGACGTCGTCCAGCGTGTCGCAGCCCGCTTGCGCGATCGCCGCGATGATGTCGTTCTTGCCGACGTCCATGCAGGCGCACGCGATGCGACCGCGGTCGGGCACATCGGCACCCGGGCGGCCGGCGAGCAGGCGCAGGCGCTCGCCCCGCGCGATCGTCTGCCCGAACGCGTTCACCGCCCAGGTGCGCGAGACCGGTACCGGCGAGGGCGCGCTGTAGAGCAGCCCGATGCAGCGTTCGCCGTCGAACGCAGCGAAGCGGTGCTGCTGCGCGCCAGCATCGTAATAGGCGAGCATGTCGACATCTGAATCGTGCGGGCCGAACAGCAGCGCGGACGCCAGGGCAGCCCAGTCTTCAGGCGCCCGCGTGCCGGCCAGTTCACACCGCCACGCGTCACCTTGGATCGGCGCGATGGCCGCATAGGCGTAGTCGGCGAGCGTTGGGCGCTGGGCCGTAACGGCGAACGCGTGCCAGGCGACGGCAAGCGGTGCGATCGCGACGGGGGTGTATTTGAGTTCCGGCTGGCCGGAGACCGGATCGACGTTGGCGCGTAACACCGTGTCGATGCGACCGGCGTTGGCAAACTGCTCCGTCCAGTGCATCGAGGCGAAGACCTGACCTGGTGCACCGCGGTCCGTCAGGACGGCGCGCGCGCGCAATCGGCCGTGCTTGCCCCGCACTTCGACCAGGTCGGCTGCGGCGATGGCGCAGGCTTCTGCATCGCGTGGATGGATTTCGATGAAGGGTTCCGAGATGTGTGACGTCAGCCGCTGCGTCTTGGCGGTGCGCGTCATGGTGTGCCACTGGTCGCGGATACGGCCGGTGTTGAGGATGAGCGGGTAGGTGTCGTCGGGTTGCGAGGCTGGCGCGCGATACGGCGTCGGCACCAGGCGCGCCTTGCGGTCGGGCGTGAAGAACTGACCGTTGGCGAAGAAGCGCTTGGCCGAATGCGGCGCCCGCGGCGTCAGCGGTGTGGTGGCGTTCGCGAGGCGGTCGGACGTGGCCAATGGGGTCGTAGCGTCGGCTCCAGTTCGGGCGACCTCGGTCTCGGCTTCGTGGGCGTCGTCAGTGCGATAGGGCCATTGCAAGGGCGTGAACCCGTCGTAAGCGGCATCGCTGATATGCGCGAGCCCCGAGAGGTCGAGATCACGGGTCCCGGCATTGTCGATCGCCGTGAGGGCGGCGTACTCGCGGAAGATGGCCGCCGGCCCGTCATAGGTGAAGGCGTCCGCAAAGCCCAAGCGCTTGGCGACTTCGCAAAGCTGCCACCAGTCGGCACGAACGTCGCCTGGCAGCGGCAGGAAACGCTTCTGCCGCGAGATGCGTCGCTCCGAGTTGGTGACGGTTCCGTCTTTCTCGCCCCACGCTTGCGCAGGCAGCAAGACGTCGGCGACGGCGGTCGTGTCGGTATGGCGGGCGACATCGGAGACCACCACCAACGGGCAGGCGCGCAAAGCATCGCGCACGCGGTCCGCGTCAGGCAGGCTGTCGACAGGGTTGGTGGCCATCACCCAGACCGCCTTGATGCGGCCCGCGTGTACCGCCTCGAACAGATCCACCGCTTTCAAGCCGGGGCGCTCAGCCATCCGCGGTGCGCGCCAAAACCGCTGCACGCGCGCGCGATCATCCGCATTGGCCAGGTTCATGTGCGCGGCCAGCATGGTGGCCAATCCGCCCGTCTCGCGCCCACCCATGGCGTTGGGTTGACCGGTTACAGAAAAGGGGCCGCAGCCGGGTAGCCCGATGCGGCCGGTCGCGAGATGACAGTTGAGGATCGCGTTGACTTTGTCAGTGCCGGCGGACGACTGGTTGACGCCTTGGCTGTAGACGGTGACCACGTGGGCGGTGCGGGTGAAGGCTTCGTAGAAGTCGCGGATGGCGTCGGGGGCGAGCCCGGTGGTGGCCGCGATGTCCGCGAGCGTCATGGTGCCGGCCGCGTCAACAGCATCGTCGAAGCCGACGGTGTGTTGCGCCACGAACAGCGGGTCGAGCGCCGGTGATGCGGCGAGATGCGCGAAGAGGCCGTTGAACAGGGCGACATCGCTGCCCGGTCGCAACGCCAAGTGTTGATCGGCGCTGTCGCAGGTGGCCGTCCGGCGCGGGTCAATGACGACCACCCGTGTGCCGCGCTCCGCCCGTGCAGCGGCAAGGCGCTGGAACAGGACCGGGTGGCACCACGCGAGGTTCGAGCCAACGAGGACGACCATGTCGGCGCGCTCAAGGTCTTCGTAGCAGCCGGGAACCGTATCGGCGCCGAAGGCGCGTGTGTGGCCGGCAACGGACGAGGCCATGCAGAGCCGCGAATTCGTGTCGATGTTGGCGGTGCCGATGAAGCCCTTCATGAGCTTGTTGGCGACGTAATAGTCTTCAGTCAGGATTTGCCCTGAAACGTAAAACGCCACGCTTTCGGGTCCGTGCTGCGCGATCGCGTCAGCAAAGCCGTCGGCGACGCGTGTGAGGGCATCGTCCCACGAAGCAGGCGTAAGGTCTGCGCCCTTGTGGCCCACCATGGGCTGCAGCAGCCGGTCGTGCAGGGAAAGCGTTTCGCCGAGCGCTGCGCCCTTTGAGCAGAGCCGGCCGTAGTTTGCAGGATGGTCTGGATCGCCTTCAATCTCGGCGCTGGTGCCATCGGGCGTGGGTTTGACGCGCACACCACAACCAACGCCGCAGTAAGGGCAGGTCGTGCGATGCCAGCGCTCAACATTGCCGCTGGCCGTGGCGGGCGCAGCCGGCGCGTGCTCTGTCACTTCAGGCTCAAAGGGCGGGCGCCCATCCATGGCCACGCGGTAGACCTTTCTGTTCAGGGTACGGCAGCGACGGAAAAGAGGGCAAAGCTCTAGGCGGCGTCGGCCGGTGCGAGGCGGGCGCCGTCGAGGAAGATTTTGCCGTCTTCGACTTTGAGCGCGTGGGTGCGGACCTCGCCTTCATCGGCACCTTCGGCGATGCCGGTGTTGAGCGAGATCACCCAGGCGTGCAGCGGGCAGGTCACGGATGTGCCGTGCACGATGCCCTGGCTCAACGGTCCGCCAAGATGGGGACAGCGGTCATCGACCGCGAACACTTGGTCATCGGCAGTGCGAAACACCGCCACACAACCGGCCGGCGTCTTCACGACGCGCGCGCCCTCCATGGGAATATCGTTAAGGGCGCCGATCGCAATCCAGGCCCGCTCGTGCATGGTCATTCTGCAGCCTCAAGTTTTGTGATGTCTGCCAGGGGTGCGAACTCGTGCGCGTCCTTGCCCTGGACGCGCTCGGCCCAGGGGTCGTTTTGCGCGACCTTTTGTGAGAGCACGAAGCGATCGAAAAGCGCTTTGCGCTGCACAAGATCATTGACGACTTGCGCCACGATCGCTTCGCGGCCGACGCGGTCAGCCCACTTCCAGATGCGTTCCAGGTAATGGCCCTGCTCGCGGTAGGCCTGCACCAGCGCGACGATGATCTCGAGGCATTCGTCTTCGCTCGAAACGTTGCACAGGATGTCGGTCTTCTTGACTTCGAGGCCTGCCGCGCCCGCGTAGTGGATCTCGTAACCGCTATCGACACAGACGACGCCGACGTCCTTGCAGGTCGCTTCAGCGCAATTGCGCGGGCAGCCGGAGACGCCCATTTTCACTTTGGCGGGCGTCCATGAGCCCCACATGAATTTCTCGATGCGGACGCCGAGCCCGGTTGAATCCTGCGTGCCGAAGCGACACCAATCCGTGCCGACGCACGTTTTCACGGTACGCAGGCCCTTGGCGTAGGCGTGGCCGGAGACGAAGCCCGCTTCGCCAAGATCGGACCACACGGCCGGCAGGTCCTCTTTCTTGATGCCCAGCATGTCGATGCGCTGGCCGCCGGTAACCTTCACCGTGGGGATGTCAAACTTGTCGACCACATCGGCGATCGCGCGCAGCTCTCTCGACGACGTCACGCCGCCCCACATGCGTGGCACCACCGAGTAGGTGCCGTCCTTCTGGATGTTGGCGTGCACGCGCTCATTGATGAAACGGGATTGATAGTCGTCAGCGTAGATCTCAGGCCAACTGCAAACCAGATAGTAGTTGAGCGCTGGGCGGCATTTGGCGCAGCCGCTCGACGTGGTCCACGCCAGTTCCTGCATGACCGCGGGGATCGTTTTCAGCCCTTTGGCGATGATCAGCCGGCGCACATCGCTGTGGCTCAGGTCGGTGCATCCGCACATGGGCTTCACGGCGGTCGGGTCGTAGGCATCGCCGAGCGTCAGCCCGAGCAACTGTTCCACCAGCCCGCTGCACGTGCCGCATGAGGCCGACGCTTTGGTGTGCGCGCGAACGTCGTCGAGCGTGGTTAAGCCTTTTTGTGTGATCGTATCGACGATCCGGGATTTGCATACGCCGTTGCAGCCGCAGATCTCTGCATCACCCGGCAACGCTGCAACGGCCGCCATAGGGTCCAGCGGGGTCCCTCCGGCAAACGACTGTCCGAAGATGAGCGTTTCGCGCATCTCGCTGATGTCGGTTTCGCGTCTGATCAGATCGAAGAACCACGGCCCGTCGGCGGTTTCGCCGTACATCACCACGCCGACCAGTTTGTCATCGTCGATCACGAGCCGCTTGTAGACCGACTGCGAGGCATCGCGCAGCACGATCTCCTCGCGGTCCGGGCCGTCGGCAAAGTCACCGGCTGAGTAGAGGTTGACCCCGGTCACCTTGAGCTTGGTGGCCGTCGCGCTTGGCACAAACGTTGGGTCAGCATCGCCGGCGAGTTGGGCTGCCAGCACGTTGGCTTGTTCGTAGAGCGGGGCCACGAGGCCGAAGCATTGGCCGGCGACCTCCACGCACTCGCCGACCGCGAAGATCGCCGGGTCGCTGGTTCGCATGGTCGGGTCAACGATGATCCCGCGGTTAACGTCGAGCCCCGCGTTCTTGGCCAACGCCGCTGAGGGGCGGATGCCGACGGCCATGACCACGATGTCGGCGTCGATGACGGTGCCATTGTCCAATTCGACCGCGCGCACGCGTGCTGGTTGACCGTTCGCAGGTGTCCCCAGGATCGCTTTCGTGTTGGCCTTGCAGAGCACTTCGATGCCGCGGCGCTCCAGGTCCTTTTGCAGCAGGTACCCGGCTGCCGGATCGAGCTGTCGGTCCATCAGCGTGCCCATCAGGTGGAGCACGGTTACATCCATGCCACGCTCTTTAAGGCCAGCGGCCGCTTCAAGGCCTAGCAGACCGCCGCCGATGACCACGGCGCGCCCTTTGGTGGAGGCGGCCTGCAGCATCGCATCGACATCGTCGAGATCGCGGTAGGTGACGACACCCGGCAGGTCGTGCCCGGGCACGGGGATCACGAAAGGGTCTGAGCCGGTGGCGATAATCAGGTTGTCGTAAGGGGCAGTGATGCCGTTCGCCGCGGTCACGGTGCGCGCTTCGCGATCGATCGTTTCGATCCGCGCGCCCTTGTGCAACGTCACGGCATGGTCGGCATACCAGGCATCATCGTGGATGATGATGTCCTCGTAAGTCTTCTCGCCCGACAGCACAGGCGACAGCATGATGCGGTCGTAATTGACCCGCGGCTCGGCGTTGAAGATCGTGACGTCATAACCGTCGGGCGCGGCTTCGAACAGACGCTCCAGCGCGCGCCCAGGGGCCATCCCATTACCGATCACCACCAGGTTGCGTTTGCGCGCGGGCGCGGTTTGCTCGCTCATCCCGCCCTCGCGTTCGCCATAGGCCGCATCGATCATCACGCCAGACAGCGCCCCATAGGCCACCGTCCACGACTGGCGTGTCGCATCGTCGAACGCTTCGCCGAGGCCCTCGCCAAGCGTCCATAACAGCGCTTCGCCGACGGCCTCGTAGTGGTCCGCTTCAACGCCGTAGTCGACGTGACGCACGCCAAGCGCACGCGCTGCTGGCAGCACCGTGTCGAGGTCACCAAGGCCGGCGACCACCACGCGCAGCATGTCCATGAGCTTGGCGCCCTGGGCGTCCATGTCGCCCTTGAAAAGTGGCTTCACTTCAGGCGCGATGGTGAAGAGGCGGTCATAGAACAGCTTCGCCGCCGCCGGGGCGATCGGTTCAACCTTCGCGAACGAGGCTTGAACGCGTGCGATGTCTTCGGGTGTCACGGCCGACGCCCCTCCCTTCCGCGTTGGATCAAAAATACCAAACGACGATCTCGGCCAGCGTGCCGTCGTCGTAGATCGGGAAGCCGACGACGCTCGCGTAACCGCAGTGCGCGGCGATCGGGTCGGCAAGATCGCTCGCGTTGGCGGCGGCCGGCAGGCCCATCTCGCTGACGTTGAGGGCGGCCGCGGCGTTCGCACCGCTGCTCTGCAGCGTTTTCCAACATCGCGTCCAGCCCTTATGCCGCTTCGGTTTCAGGGACGGGCTTTGAACCCGGTGCCGGCGTCTCATCGTCAGCGGGCTTCGCTGCGGGCGGTGGTGGCTCTTCTTCTTTCTTGTGCGCGCCGTGCTCGTATTCTTCGAGGAACGAGAGCAGTTGTTCGCGGTAGAGGTAGTAATCGGGGTGCGCGAGCATGTTCGCGCGCTTGCGGGGGCGCTCCAGGTCGACCTGCATGATGCGCCCGATCCGTGCCATTGGCCCGTTGGTCATCATCACCACGCGGTCGGCGAGCAGGATCGCCTCGTCCACGTCGTGGGTGACGCAGATCGCGGTCACCTTGGTGCGCGACCACACCTCCATGAGCACTTCCTGCAGTTCCCACCGCGTGAGCGAATCAAGCATGCCGAAGGGTTCATCGAGCAGCAGCAGCTTGGGCGACAGCGCGAAGGCGCGTGCGATGCCGACGCGTTGGCGCATGCCGTTTGAGAGTTCCGCTGCGGGTTTGTCCATCGCGTCCGCAAGGCCGACGCGTTCAAGGTAGTATTCGACCACGTCGTTGCGTTCCGCCTTGCTGGCGCGCGGGTAGACGCGGTCGGCGCTGAGCGAGACGTTGTGGCGGGCGCTCAACCAGGGGAACAACGAGGGCGCCTGGAACACCACCGCGCGGTCGGGGCCGGCTGAGTTGACCTCCCGCCCGTCAAGGATGATGCCGCCGGCGGTCACCTCGTTGAGCCCGGCCGCCATCGACAACACCGTCGACTTGCCGCAGCCCGAGTGACCGATCAACGTGATGAACTCGCCCTTCAGCATTTTCAGATCGAAGCGATCAACGACTTTCAGCGGGCCCTTGGGCGTGGGGTACACCTTGTCGAGTTGCGAAAACTCCAGGTAGCGGTCGGCGCGTGCGCTGGCGGCCACTTTGGCGTAGGCGCGGGGCAACGGGTGCAGCACTTCGACGTTGGGCAGGGTGCGCGATCCTTCGATCTTGGCGGAGGCGCCGGCGTCCAACATGTGTTTGGTGACGGCCTGGCGCAGCGTCTTGAAGCGATCATCGTTGTTGAGTGCGGTGCGCTGGCGCGGCGCGGGGATGTCGACCGTGAAAACCGGGCCAAGCGTTGCCGGTTCGCCAGACTTGCCGGGGTCGAGCGGGATGATGCGATCGGCGAGCAGGATCGCTTCATCGACGTCGTTGGTGATGAGCAGAACGGTCTTGTTCTCTTCAGCGCGGATGCGTGCGATCTCGTCCTGCAGGTTTGCCCGCGTCAGCGCGTCGAGGGCGGAAAGCGGTTCATCGAGCAGGATGATCTCAGGGCTGATCGCGAGGGCGCGGGCGACGGCCACGCGTTGGCGCATGCCGCCTGAAAGTTCCGACGGTAACCGCTCGCTGGCGTGGCTGAGCCCCACCATTTTGATGTAGCGCGCAACCCTTTCCGCTCGCTCTTTGCGCGAGGCCTTCTTGAACACCTGGTCCACGGCCAGCGCGATGTTGCCCTCAACCGTAAGCCACGGCATCAGCGAATAGGACTGGAACACGATCCCCCGGTCCGGCCCGGGCTCTTTGATTGGCTTGCCCTTCAGCAGCGCTTCGCCGCTGTCCGGTTTGGTCAATCCGGCGATCATCGAAATGAGCGTCGTCTTGCCGGTGCCGGAGAAGCCGACGATGGCGATCAGCTCCCCCTCTTCCACCGTCAGATTGATGTCGGCGAGCACGCGGGTGCGGTTCTCGCCTTCGCCGAAGTGCTTCGACACACCCTTGAGTTCGAGCAGAGACATGGGCTCAGCCCCCTTAGCGATGCGTTGAGAAGGTGAAGGCGGACTGCAGCGCGTACATCATGCGGTCAAGCAGGAAGCCGATGAGACCGATCGTCAGCACAGCGACCATGATTTTCGCCAGCGACTGCGATGAGCCGTTCTGGAATTCGTCCCAGACGAACTTCCCAAGGCCAGGGTTTTGCGCCAGCATTTCAGCGGCGATCAACACCATCCAGCCGACCCCAAGGGACAGACGCAGCCCCGTGAAGATCAGCGGCAGCGACGAGGGGAGGATCAGCTTTGTGATCTTCTGCCAGGTCGGCAGGCGCAGCACGCGGCCGACGTTGATCAGGTCCTTATCGACGCTGGCCACACCGAGCGAGGTGTTGATCAGCGTTGGCCACAGCGAACACAACGTCACCGTGATCGCCGATATGACGAGCGACTTGGGTAACCAGTCGCTCGGCGTCACATAGAGTGCCGAAACGACCATCGTGACGATCGGCAACCAGGCCAGCGGTGACACCGGTTTGAAGATCTGAATGAGCGGGTTGAGCGCGCCGTTCACCGCCTGCGATAGCCCGCACATGATGCCAAGCGGGATCGCGATCGCCGATGCGATCAAGAACCCTAGCGCGACGGTCTGAAGGCTTGTGAAGATCTGGTCGATGTAGGTCGGTTTGCCGGTGTAGCGCCGCTGCTTCACCATTTCGGGCCGCCCGGCCTCGATCAGCTTTTGGTTGCGCGCTTCGACACGTGCGTAGAACCGCTCCTCTTTGCGCCGTTCCGCCACGTGGTCGGCGTAGAGGTTCTTCGTCTGCTCCCACACTTGGAGCGGACCTGGAATGGCGCCGAGTGAGGTTTGAACCTGCGGAGCGAAGTAGGCCCAGGCGCCAACAAAGGCGATGATGCCGATCAGCGGGATCACCAACTGGTGCTGCAGCTCGCGCATGTTCTCGCGCACGCTGTCGCCCACGATCATCTTGGCGATGGGGATCAGGAAGCCGAGCCCAAAAAGGCTGAGCCCGCCACCGGCGCGGTTGAGGATCGCGTGGATACGCTCCTGACGCTTCTTCTTAAGCGCCGCGGCGTCTTCAACGTCGCGGAAATCGCTGGCAGTGGCCATGGCGTTGGTCCTCTTGTGCGAACGGGCGGGCGAAGGTGGTGAAGGCTTGTGGTGCGACCGGCGGGTTGCGATGTGACCGGTCAGGTGGGTGACGAACGGTCGGGTGGGGTGATGAACGGCGCGTTTGCCCGGCGCCCATTCGGCCGCGCTTCACCCGCCGTTCATCGGGGTGTTTCGGTTGGAAAGAAGGCGCCTAGACTTTGGCTTTCCCTTTGAGGCCGATTTTCAGACTTTCCAAATAGGCGTTCGGTTTGCGGCCGTCGTAACCGATGTTATCGATGATATCTTCTGGCGGCGTTGGCGCCTTGAAGCCATCGGTCCCGTAGGGGAACTCGGATTTCTTCGCGTAACCGCCCTTAACGACCGCATCGGCGGCTTTCATGTAAATGTCCGGCCGGTACACTTTTTTCGCAACGTCGATATACCAGCTATCGGGTTGGTATTCGGCGATCTGGCCCCAACGGCGCATCTGCGAGAGATACCAGATCGCGTCCGAATAATAGGGGTAGGTTGCGAAGTAACGGAAGAACACATTGAAGTCTGGAACCGGGCGTTTGTCGCCCTTTTCGTATTCAAACGTGCCCGTCATCGAATTGGCGATCACCTCGCGGTCAGCGCCGACGTATTCCGATTTCGCCAGCATCTCGACCGCTTTCATGCGGTTGGCGTTGTTGTTCTCGTCGAGCCAGATGGCAGCGCGGATCAGCGCTTTCGTGAGCAGCATCGTGGTGTTCGGGTTTTTGTCAGCGAACTCCTTGGTGATGCCGAACACCTTCTCCGGGTTGTTTTTCCAAATCTCGTAATCGGTGATGACCGGCACGCCGATGCCCTTAAAGACGGCCTGCTGGTTCCACGGCTCGCCCACGCAATAGCCGTGGATGGTTCCGGCTTCGAGGGTGGCTGGCATTTGCGGTGGTGGCGTCACCGACAGCAGCGCGTCGGCCTTGATGGTTCCCGAGACGTCGGTCGGTGAATAGAAGCCCGGGTGGATGCCGCCTGAGGCGAGCCAGTAGCGCAGTTCGTAGTTGTGGGTGGAGACCGGGAAAACCATGCCCATTTTGAAGGGCTTACCGTCGGCTCTGAACTTATCGACGACCTTCTTGAGCGCATCTGCCTTGATCGGGTGCACCGGTTTGCCGTCCGGCCCCTTCGGAATATGCGGCTTCATCATCGACCAGATCTCATTGGAGACCGTGATGCCGTTGCCGTTCAGGTCCATCGAAAACGGCGTGATGATGTGTGCTTTCGTGCCAAATCCGATGGTGGCGGCGAGCGGCTGCCCGGCGAGCATGTGAGCGCCGTCCAATTCGCCTGTGATTACCCGGTCGAGCAGCACCTTCCAGTTCGCTTGCGCTTCAAGCGTAACGTAAAGGCCTTCTTCCTCGAAATAACCCAGCTCCTTGGCGACCGCGAGTGGTGCCATATCGGTGAGCTTAATAAAACCGAACTTCAATTCGTCTTTTTCGGGAACCACCAACGCTTGCGCAGGACGAGGTGCCGCGACGGCTGCAGCCGCACCGGCAGCGGCTGCCATAACGCTTCGCCGTGACCAAAGCCCGGCTTTCTTTTCACCGTTCGCATCATCGCTCATAGGCGCACCACCTTTGCTTAGGATGTTTCAGATCCCCGCAGGGCAAAAAGAAAACGCCGCCGGTCACACAGGCCTATGACCAAGGGTCACGGACCGGTGACTGGCGGCGTTGCCAGAATACCCATCGAAGGACGTTACGACCGCTTCGCACCACCGTTGGCGCAGACGCCGCAATCAGCGGCTATGAAGCTCTCGCGTGGTTGTGAAAATAAACCGCGACCTCAAGCTCGCAAGTCCAAAGATCATGCAATCTGCGGTGAAATGTTGTGCTCGTGCCCACCACGTGTGCAATGCAGCATCAAGCCAGCTCTGGAGTTAGCCGAAAGGCGCAAGGGGAAACCTTTCGTTAACCTCACCTCGCGTTTTAGCGAAGCGTACAGCTCATTTTTACCGGCTGATCAAAGCCCGACATCATGCCCGACGTCGGGACCTGGGTCTTGCGGGGCATCATGTTTGGCAGCGGCATCGGCAGCGCGCAAAGCGGCCGTATAGCCGGCTACATCATCGGGGTCGAAGACGCGGCCGTCGAAGAAGCCGTCGGGCGCCAGGTGCAAACGCCCACGCGATGATCCGACCGCCGTGTCATGGCGCAGCGCGCCCTCGACCTTGGCGTTGGCCATCGGTAGATCGGCGGGCCCGTCCGCCAGCGCGGCGCGATAAATGTCGGGGCGCCAGGTCGCGGCAATCGTGTCCGCGTGCAACGCGTCGGGCGCCAGATCGCCCCAACGCACCATCTGGCTTGCAAACCATTGAGCGTGCGACACCCAGGGGAAGTTCACCGCTGAACCGGCAAAGCGCAAGAAGCCCTCGACCGGGTGCAGCGTGCCATCGGGGCCTGGCAGCGCCCGCGTAAGGCTGCGTCCGATCAGGTCGGCGTGTGCGCCGATCACGTCGCTGTCGGCGAGGACCTTCGTGAGGTCTTGCGCGTTGGCGGGGTCATCACACCAGGCGCAGGCCCGATCGATGGCGCGGACGAGCCCGAGCAGCGCTTCGGTGTGCCCTTCGGCCCAGGTCGCGTTGACGGCGAGCACTTTTTCAGGGCTCCCGCGCCAGATGTGGGCGTTGGTGGTCAGGATCACACCGCTGCCACTCGCGACCGCCGCCGCCCCCCAGGGTTCGCCCGCGCAAAAGCCGTCGATGCGCCCGCTTGCAAGCGCCTGGGGCATCAGCGCTGGCGGCAACACCATGAAGTCGACGTCGCGTCCGGGGATCAGCCCGGCGCTCGCGAGCCAGTAGGCCAATTGATAGCGATGGGCGGAGTGCGGGTGGACGATGCCAAACACCGGGGGCGGGCGCTGTTCATCACGTTGCTTACCAAACCACGCCCGCAACGCCTGAAGGTGCGTGTTGGGGTCAAGATCACCGGGTGGACCAAGGTCACGCATCGCGTCCCAGTGGCTGCGCGCAAGCGTTACCGTATTCGCACCGGTCCCAAAGCAGATCGGCACGATCATCGACGTGCCGAGAGGGCCAAGCCCGAGGTTTGCCGCCAAGGGGAGCGGCGCCAAGGCGTGCGCCACATCGAGGTGGGCGATGCTGAGTCGGTCGCGGATGGTGGCCCATGACGTTTCGCGCGACAGCGTCAGCGCAACGCCTTCGCTCTGCGCGAAGCCACCGCGCGCTGCGATCAACAGCGGCGCACAGTCGAGCAAGGGCACGAAGCCCGCGTTAATCGATACATCGGGCATGTCAGTCGCCCCCCTTGAGTAGGTCGGAGGCGATCAGCAGGCTCTCGGCAACATCGATGATCCGACGGTTCTGGTCCATGGCCGTCTTGCGCAACGCCGCGTAGGCGTCCGGCTCGCTCATGCCGCGCGAACGCATCAGCACCGCCTTGGCGCGGTCGATGGTCTTGCGCTGGGCCAGTTCACCGCGTGCGACTTCAAGTTCACGCTGCAAGCGATCGAAGGCGTGAAACCTGCTGACGGCCATATCGAGGATGGCTTTCACCCGCTCTTTCTTCAAGCCATCGACGATATAGGCTGACACACCCGCTTCGATCGCCGCCTCGATGGAGGCGCGATCGGATTGGTCCACGAACATCGCGACCGGGCGTTTGATGGCCCGCGACACCTGGAACATATACTCCAGTTCGTCGCGGTTGGGGTTCTCAAGGTCTATGAAGATGACGTCAGGGTCGACGTCAACCAGCCGCCGCAGGATGTCCGGTACCGTCGCGAACATGGTGACGTCCGTATGCCCGGCCTCCTTCAGGCCTTCCTCGATGATCGAGGCTCGGATTTGGTTGGCATCGACGATGGCAACGCGCAGCGCTTTTTCGACCATGGCGCATCATGTGTGCGCCGCAACATGCATGCAAGGGGCGAATGTCGCGGCGCAGCAATTTTTAGGCGTGAAAGACCGTGCGCCTGCGTGGGCTCACACCACGGCGACCGTCCGCTCGATCGCCCAGTAAGCGCCGATGGCGGCGATCACGAGCGAGGCCGGCACCGCAATCCAGCCGCGGTACCAGGGACGCGCGCGGAACCACAGCCCAACCGCCAGGAAGGCAAGCGCGATCACCGCCAGTTGGCCGAGCTCAACGCCGATGTTGAACCCGATCAGTGCGGGCACGAACTGCGCCTGCGGCAGTCCGAACTCGCCCAGCACGGAAGCGAAGCCCAGCCCGTGCAACAGGCCAAACGCGAACACCAAGGCCGGGCGCCAGCGTTTCAGATCGGAGGCGATGATGTTTTCTACCGCCACGTAGACGATGGATGCTGCAATAAGCGGTTCAACGATGCTGGCCGGTACGTTGACGACACCGAGCGCGCCGAGCGCCAGCGTCACCGTGTGCGCCAGCGTGAACGCGGACACCTGCCATAGCAGCGGACCGATCCGCGGCGACAGAAAGAACAGCCCCAGGACGAACAAGATGTGATCGAGGCCCTTGGGGATGATGTGGTCAAAGCCGACGCCGATGTAGCGCACGAAGGTGGCCCAACCGCCTTCGCTGCTCACACCCTTCACGCTGATTGGCGGCGACATCTCCCCGCCCGACAGCAACCCCGTATAGGCGGCCTCTTTCGCCAAGCCCTGCTGGCGCACGATGAGGCGGCCGTAACTGCGCGTCCAGCCGACCTGGACAGGGGCTGTGGCGTCGGCCTTGAGCTTCAGCACCGATGTGCGGAGTTGAGATAGATTGCCCACCGGCGGCACGGTCAGGCCGACCAGTTGCGGCGTCACGGGGCCGGTCTTGTCGCGCAAGGTGAAATTCTTGGCGATGGTCGGCCAGGCTTTGCGAAATGCCTCCTGCAAGGCAGCCGGCTCCAAAGCCCGCAGTCGGTTGTAATCGGGGGCGTTGCTCGCGTTGTCGGTGTTGTCGAGCCCGTCAAGCTGGATCCCGGCGATGAAGGCTTCCACATTCAGTGCTATGGAGAGGTCGACGGTGCCGCTCTTTACCGTGACATCCGCGATCGAAGGGCGGACTTCATGGGCATGGGCGACAGGTGGCGGCACGAAGGCGATGAAACCGGCGATGAGAACAAGGCAACTGAAGATGAAAGCGATGGTGCCGGTGCGGCGCATGATGGGGGTCCCCGTGAGACGATGGTTCCGTGGCGACGCGCTTGGCGCAGCGGTGGCCTTGGCGGTGGTGGGTTTGGCGGCTGACGCCCTCATGGTGTCGGCGCGGGCGCATGAGGTGTGGATCGAGCCTGAGCGGTTCCAGGTGGAAGCCGGCGCGCCCACGTCTGTAAACGTAAAGAACGGTGAACGGTTCATAGGCCAAGCGTTGGTCTATCTGCCAAGCGACTTCAAGCGCTTTGAACAACGCCTGGGGCCAGCGGCAAAGCCGATCGATGGCCGGATGGGCGATACGCCGACGGCGCGCGTGACCTTTGCCAAACCGGGCCTTCACACGCTGCTGTACCGCTCTACGGCTTCAACCTTGAGCTACGAGCGCTGGGAGAAGTTCGCGCGGTTTGTAAAGCACAAGGCCTTCAAGGATGTCAGCGTGCGCCATGAGGCGCGGGGCTTGCCACGCACCGGCTTCAAGGAGGTCTATACGCGGTTCGCGAAAGCGCTCGTGGCGGTGGGCCACGGCCGTGGCAACGATCAGCGCATCGGCCTTGAGACCGAAATCGTGGCGATGGCGAACCCGTTCCGGACTGCGGGTGGCTCGCTGCCCGTGCAGGTGCTGTATCGGGGCAAGCCGCGCACGGGGGCGCAGGTTGAGATCTTTCGCAAGACGCCTGAGGGCACCGTCAAGATCGAAACCGTGAAGACGGATGCGCGGGGTATCGCCCGGGTGCCGATCGAGGGTGGCGCCATCTATCTGATCGATGCGGTGGTGCTGCGTGAGCCATCGGCGGCGGTCGCGAAAGAAACCGGCGCCGTATGGGAGACGCTTTGGGCGTCTTTGACGTTCGAGGTCCCCGCACGTGGAAAATGAGAGGCGCGCGCGCGTCGACCGCCGAAGCACGAACGGAGCCGGTCAGTTCATCTCGATTCTGACCGGCCGCCAGAAGCAGGCACGCCGCAACAATGGCGAAGCGGAACCGACATCTAAGCTTTAGGTTTGCCGTTCATCTTTCGCCTCAGGCGATTCCACCTGAAGCCGATGAACTCTAGCGGCCGGCGGCATAGCCTTGCATGCCGCGCGGGTTGGCGGCGGCCTTCAGGATTGCGCCATCCTTGGCGCAGGCGGTGAGCCGTCCCTCGGACCAGTCGTCGCCAACGTTGACGCCGTGACCGCGGGCTTTGAGCGCCTCGATGGTGGCTTGCCTAAACCGGCCTTCGACGACCAGCTTGCCGAGCGCATGTGCCCGCGGCCAGAACGAGCTGGGGAAATGCTCAGAGTGAAACGCGGGCGTGTCGATCGCCTCCTGCAGGTTCATGCCGTGGCAGACGTGGTGCAGGAACAGCAGCGTTGACCATTGATCCTGCTGATCACCGCCGGGCGTGCCCCAGGCGAGATACGGTTTGCCATCGCGCGACGCGAACGACGGCGACAGCGTGGTGCGAGGGCGCTTGCCCGGCTCAAGTTTGGCCGCCGCCTGGTCATCGATCCAGAACATCTGCCCGCGCACCGAAATGCAAAAGCCAAGCTCAGGAATGACCGGCGCGCTTTGCAGCCAACCGCCCGATGGCGTCAGCGCGATCATGTTGCCTTCGCGGTCGATGATGTCGATATGGACCGTGTCGCCACGGCTCTCACCGGTTGGCTGCACGGTCGGCTCACCCAGCGAAAAGTAGTGGCCGACTTCGCCCAGGCTGCCATCCACATTGAGGGCCGCGCCGATGTCGGGGGCGCGTCCCTCGGGAGAGCCAGGGCGTAACGTCATCGAGGCGGCATCGTCCACCAGCGCGAACCGCGCCTGGGCGTAGGCGTCGCTCAGCAGCGTCTCCTGCGGCACGTCCGTGAAAGCGGGATCGGCGTACCAAGCCTCGCGGTCGGCGAAGGCGAGTTTGGCGACCTCGCACACTGTGTGCACGAAGGTGTCGCCGACCGGGTCCATGGCCTCAACACCGGCTGCGCGCAGCATCGCCAACTGCTGAAGCATCGCCGGGCCTTGCGACCAGAACCCGCATTTGGCGACCTCGTAGTCACCGAACCGCGTGGTCACCGGCGCTTCATAGCTGGCGCGCCAGGCGGCCATATCAGCGCCGCGCAACAAGCCCTTGTGGCGCGAACCTGAACTGTCGAGGACCTCTTCATGCGTATAAAACCGGTCGATCGCTTCGGCGACGAAGCCCTCGTACCACGCACGGCGCGCCGCCTCGATCTGCGCCTCGCGGCCGCCCTGGGCGCTTTCGGCTTCATCGATGATCCGTCTGTAGGTGGCGGCGAGCTTGGGGTTAGCGAGCCAAGCCCCAACCGGCGGGGTCTTGCCCTGATCGAGGTAAACCGCGGCCGACGTTTGCCATTCATCGTTGAAGAGCGGCGTCACGCGGCGGATGAATTCGTGGATTTTCGGCAGCACCGGCACGCCCTGTTCGGCGTAGGCGATCGCCGGCTCCAGCACGGTGCGCAGTGGCATCGTGCCAAAGTCCATCAGCAGGCGCATCCAGCCATCGAACGCACCCGGGACCACGGCCGGCAGAAGACCGCTGCCGGGCACGGTGGCAAGGCCGCGGTCGCGGAACGCTTCGATCGTGGCGAGCGCAGGTGCGGTTCCTTGGGCGCAGATCACACGGGGGGCATCCTCGTGGGCGGCCTGGAAAATCGCTGGCATTTCCCCACCGGGCCCATTGAGGTGTGGTTCAGCGACTTGCAGCGCGAAGCCGGCGGCGCAGGCTGCGTCAAACGCGTTGCCGCCGCGCTCCAGGATGCCCATACCGACCGCGGTCGCGATCCAGTGCGTGGAAGCGACGACGCCGAAACGCCCCTGGATCTCAGGGCGGGTCGTGAAGGGCAGAACGGCCATGGTCGGTCTCCTGAAGGTTTTCGCGCCCGGATGAGGCTTGCGGCTAGATCATCGGGCGATTTCTGGACCACCATAGGTGAGCTCGAAATCGACCAAAGAAGATCTCATCTTAAAGTGCAGAGC
>JBCBJZ010000046.1:0-23829 GCA_038522635.1 Pseudomonadota bacterium
CCCCAAGCAACGCCGTCAGTTCCGCCTTCGTGTGCTGCGCCGTCCAGCCGCCGATCAACGCTTCGACCTCGTGGCGCCGTGCCAGCCGGGCGACATTGGTGCGGTAGCGTTCATCATCGCCAAGCTCGGGTCGGCCCATCAGCGCGGTGAGCGGTGGCCAGAAACTCTCCTGCGGCACGCCCAGCGAGACGAAACCGTCGGCGGCCGGGAACAGCCCGAACGGGCACAACAGCGGATGCCCGTTTCCATCGCTCGCGGGCGCCTGACCGTTCACGCTCAATTGATAGATGGTGCGCTCGCAAACCGCGAGCACGCCATCGACCATGGCGATGTCCATGAACTGCCCGCGGCCTGAGCGCTGGGCCTGCCAACAGGCCGCCGTGATGCCGAAGGCGAACCACAGCGCCGGGATGATGTCGCCGACGCCGGGGCCGATCTTGGTCGGTGAGCCACCCGATTGGGGCGACGTGATCGCCATGATGCCGCCCATCGCCTGGGCGACCGGATCGTAAGCGGGCCAGGACGCGTAGGGGCTCTCGCCGGTGCGCGGGTCACCGAAGCCGCGCAGTGCGCCGTAGACAAGGCGGGGGTGATCGGCGGCCAGCGCCTCATAACCAAGCCCAAGACGGTCCATGACGCCGACGCGAAAGTTCTCCATCACCACATCGGCATCAGCCACCAGGCGGCGGAAGACCGCTGTTGCTGCGGGTTGCTTGAGGTCAAGGATGATCGAGCGCTTGTTACGGTTGATCGAGGCGAAATAGGCGCCGTAGCCGCCTTGCGCAGCGCTCGCACTGCCCTCGGGCTGGGGCGGGAAGTAGCGCGCGCTATCAAGGCTTGGCGCTTCGACCTTGATGACGTTCGCCCCAAGGTCCGCCAGCATCATGCTCGCAAACGGGCCTGCAAGCGTTTGCGTCAGATCGATGATGGTCAGTCCGGTAAGCGGCCCCCGCGTGGCGCTGATTGGCGCCTTATCCTGGTCCTCGCCGCCATCACGCTTCATGTCGTCGCGCTTCTTCCTGTTTGAAAGGTGCGCCGGTAGGACCCGCATGCGCCCGCATGCAATCCCCCGACATGCGCCGCCCGCCGGTTCACACGACCCGCGGCCCGATGATCTAGCCCGTGATAACGGGGAAGCGCTCATCGCCACCCCACTCGGTCCACGAGCCATCGTAGACGGCGGCGTTCGGTTGACCCGCGATGGCCAGGCCAAGCGCCACAATGCATGCGGTCACGCCCGATCCGCAGGACGTCACGATCGGCTGGCTGCGATCGATGCCAGCCTGGTCGAACAAAGCACGCAGGTCTTCCGGGCTCTTGTACGTGCGATCCTCGTTGTAAAGCAGCTCATACGGCAGGTTGAGCGCGCCTGGCATATGACCGGACCGCAGCCCGGCACGCGGTTCAGGCGCTTCGCCGCGAAACCGCGCAGCCGCCCGTGCATCGATGATCTGCGCGGTCTCCCTTTCGACCGCACGCAGGACGTCATCGGCATCCTGCACCAGGCTCGCGTTGAAGCGCGGCGTGAAGTGGCGCGGCGTCCGCGGGCGCGGTGGCAAATCGTCCACCGGACGGCCTTCAGCGCGCCATTTCGCCATCCCGCCATCGAGCACCACCACGTCGTGATGCCCCATCACGCGGAACATCCACCACACACGCGCCGCCGCATTGGAGCCTTCCGCATCGTAGACGACGACACGCATGCCATCGCCGATGCCCATCTTCTTCACGCGGCTGGCGAACTTGATCGTCGAGGGCAACATGTGCGGCAGCGGTGACGCTTCGTCCGCGATATCATCGATGTCGAAGAATTGCGCGTCCGGCAGGTGTGCTGCGGCATAGTCGGCCTTGGGATCGCGTTCGGCCGTGGGCAGGTGCCACGATCCATCCAGGACCACCACATCTGGCGCATCCAGATGTTCGGCCAGCCACGCGGTGTCCACGATCCAACGTCCAGAACTTTCCGCCATACTTTGATCCCCGCTCAGCGCGCGTTGAGCGCCTGCACTTTTTTCAATGGTTCGATCAGCCGTCGAAGGCCAGCCGGATGCGGCGGTTCTGACGGCCCTTCTTTTCAACCTTTTTGACCACGACGCGGCCGATCTCGCTGGTCGTCTTCACGTGTGTCCCGCCGCAGGGCTGCAGGTCAACCGCGCCCTCTTCACCGATCCTGACGATGCGCACGCGGCCCGAGCCCATGGGCGGCTTCACGCTCATGGTACGCACCAGTTCGGGTTTCGCGGTAAGCTCTTCATCCGTGATCCATGTCGTCGTCACGGCATGGTCACCCGCGATGAGTTCATTGAGCTGCGCGGTCAACGTTTCTTTGTCGATGGCTGATGCATCGGCGATGTCGAAGTCAAGGCGGCCTTCGCCAACCCCGATCTGACCGCCCGTCACAGGGTAGGGGATCACGGCGCACATCAGGTGCATACAAGTGTGCATGCGCATGAGCTGATGGCGGCGCGCCCAATCCAAGGTGATCGTGACCTTGTCCCCGACGCTGAGGTCGCCAGCGGCGTCAGCCGGCACATGCACGATCGTGTCACGCGCATCGGCATCATGCACCGTCGTCGCAATGGTGCAGGTGACGCCGTCAGCGCTTTGCAACGTCCCTTCGTCGCCCGGCTGACCGCCCGAATTGGCATAGAAGATCGTACGGTCAAGCACGATGCCACCGCGCGCGTTGATGTCCGTGATGGTCGCCTCGCAGGTGGCGGCGTAGGCGTCGTCGTAGAAGACCCGATGCGTCATGCGGTGCTCGTGACCTTAGCTTATCGTGAGAGGTTGATGGTGACGGAATGGCGTGGTGCGCGGGCTAACCCGGATCGGGTTCGAAAACCTGCGGGAGGGCCTGCGCCTCGCGCTCGAACCAGTCCGGCACTGTCAGGTTTTTGCTCCGCAGAAACGCCGGATTGAACAGGCGGGACTGATAACGCGTACCGTAATCGCACAACACCGTCGCGATGGTATGGCCGGGCCCCATGGTACGGGCAAGCCGCATGGCGCCCGCGATGTTGATGCCCGACGACAGCCCCATGCACAGGCCTTCTTCGCGCAGCAGGCCGAACACGATGTCGAGGCCTTCCTGATCACCCACCTGGTAGGCGTGATCGATCGTGGCACCTTCGAGGTTGGCGGTGATGCGGCCCTGGCCGATGCCTTCCGCGATGGAGGAGCCCTCCGAGGCCAGTTCGCCGGTGGTGTAATAGGCGTAGAGGGCAGCCCCCATGGGATCGGCAAGCGCAATCTGGATCGACGCACGCTTGGCTCTCAACCCCATCGAGACGCCCGCGATCGTACCGCCCGAGCCCGCCGCGCAGGCAAAGCCATCGATCGCGCCGTCGGTCTGCTCCCAAAGTTCAGGCGCGGTTGTATCGATATGAGCTTGCCGGTTGGCGACATTGTCGAACTGGTTGGCCCAGATGGCACCTTTAGACGCCTGCGCGTTGAGCGTCTCGGCAAGACGCGCTGAATATTTCACGAAGTGGTTGGGGTTGCGGTAGGGCTTGGCTGGCACTTCGACGACCTTGGCGCCGAGCAGACGCAACGCGTCTTTCTTTTCCTGCGCCTGGGTGTCGGGGATCACCACAACGCTACGATAGCCGAGCGCGCGGCCGATCACGGTCAACCCGATGCCGGTGTTGCCGGCCGTACCTTCAACGATGGTGCCGCCAGGACGCAGCGTGCCCGCCGCTTCGGCCGCGCGGATGATCGACAACGCGGCCCGGTCCTTCACCGACTGACCCGGGTTCATGAACTCCGCCTTGCCGAGGATCGTACAGCCGGTCTCTTCCGAAGCCCGACGCAATCTGATCAACGGCGTGCGGCCAACGCCGTCTGCCACGCCCTGTGCGATGTGCACCTTCAACGCCCTTTCGCTTGGTTGCCCGGCCTTCACGACCGCCCGCTGCATGCCCGTCCCAATTCGACGCGGCGCTTAACCCCGATTTAACCGATAGCGCGCGAGAGTAAGGCTCGCAACTTGAGGTCCGCAGGCCGCACCGCAACCGGCGCCTGTGTCACGAGGGTATGACAATGAACCGATTTACAAAGGCCGGTGTCGCATGTGTTGCGATCACTGTTGCCACCGCCTCCATGGTCGTGTCGGCACAGGCAGGCCGCAACTGGCTGCGTTCGTCGCACGCCGCACCAAGCGTCGCAGGCTTCGGCGGTGGCGGCGTCGGCCCATGCTATTTCCGCGCCGATCTGGGCTACAGCTGGGATCGCGAGCCGGACGTGAAATGGCCGGTGACCAGCACCACGCGCACCTACTCAACCGACACCAACGGTGACGCCACCATTGACGACAACGACGCCGTCACTTCGCAAACGTCCACGTTCGTTGGCGATGAAGTCTCAAACCCGTCGGTCGAGAGCGGCCTGTTCGGCGAAGCGGGCTTCGGCTGCGGCTCGGGTTCACGGGGCTTCCGCGCGGAATTCATGCTGGGTTACCGTGGCGACCGGAAGATCGATGGTGTGCCGCTCGAATACACGGTCACCAACATCTTCGGCACCGTGCCACAGACGCCGGACAATTTGGATGATCCGCTGCACACGTCGCTCACGTCCTACACGCTGATGATGAACCTCTATAAGGACTTCGGGAACTTCGGCGGCTTCAATCCCTACATCGGGGTCGGCGTTGGTCTCGCCTATCACAAGCTTGGCGAGACGTTCTTCACCGGCAACCCCAACCTCGTGAACCGTATCGCCGGCAATTCCGACGTCGCTTTCGCCTGGTCGCTAAGCGCGGGCGTTGGTTATCAGATTTCCGAGCGCGCCATCCTCGATTTCGGTTACCGCTACATCGACCTTGGCTCGATCAAGTCGGGCCGTGTCGACAGCGCCGGTTTCCAGAACCCGGCCGTTGATATCGACGATCTGACGGCGCACGAGATTAAGATTGGTCTGCGTTACCACTTTGGCGGGGCAGCTCCCGTGCGCGTACCGCTGAAATAAGCGTGTTGCATCGCGTTCGTTGCGTCGCTTGAAGCGTCTCTCTCACTCTCTCTCTCCTACCTCTCTCTCTCTCCGTCCCCCGAAAGCGGTGTCCTCAGCACCGCGCAGGAAAAACCGGGCCCTTGTGGTCCGGTTTTTTCTTTTTGGGCCGCCAGCCTGAGCGTTGGCCCACCGCTTGCACATCACCCGCCATATCGCGTGCATGACGTTTGCCAAGACGCGCGCAGCGATGAAGCGGGAGGATGATGATGACCAAAATGATCGCGCTTCTGGCGCTGGTCGCGCTCGGTGCGGTGGCCCTATTCGACGTGTTGCCTGACGAGCGCATGCTGTGGGCGCTGACCCTCCCGGGCGTCTATCTGCTCGGCCTGATGATGCTTTCAAACGACTGATCTGGCCAACGACCGCCTTGACCGACGAGGGACTGGGCCGCCGAACGACTGGCTAACGCTATATCTGGCGAACGACGGGGGGAGGGGCGCCGACACGTCTCATCCGTCGTCGGATGAAGGCATGCGGGCCCGCTTGCGTCATTGGTCCGCCCCTCGGCGCAGGCCGGCCCCGCGTCATCGCGCGCGCCACTGACATTTTTGTAGACCTCACACTGTACAACCGCGCACGATGACGCTAACCGTGCGCGCTGCGTGCGGTCGCCCTGGCCTGATGCGGGCGTGGTGGAATTGGTAGACACGCCAGATTTAGGTTCTGGTGGCGAAAGCCGTGGGGGTTCAAGTCCCTCCGCCCGCACCACGAAGGCTCAGCGCCCTTCACGCAGCATCCCACCCATGTGGCAAGCGAACGCGCTGGCAAGGCGGCGACAGCCCGTCTACATACGAGGCGACGCAAAAACCACAACGCGCACGCCCGCGCCCCACACCCAACGGACCGCGCGTTTCGAGCGCAGACGGCCATTCAAGCGGATCGAAAAGACGATGCAGGTTACCGAAACGACGAACGAAGGCCTGAAGCGCACGCTGCAGATCACTGTGGGCGGCGATGTGATCGGCGCGCAGTTTGATGAGCGCTTGGATGAGATCAAGGGCCAGGTGCAGATCAAGGGCTTTCGTCCCGGCAAGGTGCCTGAATCGCATATTCGCAAGCTTTACGGTCGCTCGTTGATGGCCGAAGTGCTGCAAAAACTCGTCGAAGAGACCTCTTCAAAGGCGCTTGAAGAGCGCGATGAGCGCCCCGCATTGCAGCCTGAGATCAAGCTGCCCGAGGATGAGGCTGACGTTGAGAAGGTCATGAGTGGCGGCGGCGACCTCTCTTACACGATGTCGTTTGAGATCCTGCCGCGCTTCGAGATCGCCGATGTCGCCACCTTCAAGCTGGAGCGCGAGGTCGCTGACGTCGAAGATAGCGCCGTTGAAGATGGCATCAACGATCTGGCCACGCGCAACACCACCTTCGAGGCTGATGAAGCGGCCGTCGCCGAAGACGGTGACCGTGTGAAGATCAACTTCGACGGCAAAATCGATGGTGAACCCTTTGAAGGCGGCACCGGCGAAGATCTGTTCGTCGTGCTCGGCCAGGGCGGCTTCGTCCCGGGCTTCGAAGACGGCATGCAGGGGGCGAAGGCTGGCGAGCAGCGCACAATTGAGGCGACGTTCCCTGACGAGTACCACGCCGAAGCACTGCGCGGAAAACCGGCGACCTTCGACGTGCAGGTCATCGAGGTGGCCAAGCCGGTGAAACCGGCCATCGATGATGAGTTCGCCAAGGGCCTCGGCGCTGAAGACCTGAGCAAGCTGCGCGAGATGGTGCGCGGCCAGATCGCCAACGAGTTCACGCAGATCTCCCGCAACAAGGTGAAGCGGGACCTGCTTGATGCGCTCGACAAGGCGCACACGTTTGAGCTGCCGCCATCGCTCGTTGAGAACGAGTTCGAAGGCATGTGGAAGCAACTTCAGCAGCAGATGGAGCAAGCCGGCCGCAGCTTTGAAGCCGACAACAAGGACGAAGGCGAAATGCAGGCCGAGTATCAAAGGCTGGCCGAGCGCCGCGTTCGCCTCGGGCTGCTGATCGGCGAGATCGGCGACAAAAACGAGATCACCGTGACCGAAGACGAATTGCGGCGTGCGGTGATGGAGCAGGCGCGCCAGTACCCAGGTCAGGAGCGGGTCGTGTTCGAGTACTTCCAGAACAACCCGAACGCCGTGACAGAGCTCCGCGCGCCGATCTTCGAAGACAAAGTGGTCGATTTCCTGCTGGAGCTGGCGGACGTCACCGAGAAGAAAGTGTCGCGCGAAGAGCTGCTGAAGCCGCGCGATGACGACGATGAGGCATCGGACGTTGCGGCTTAACCCGCGCGCCATCGCCTAACCGAACCCGCATGGGGGCGTGACACGTGCGGCCACGCATCCCTCACGTGCAGCGTCAAGCGTACAGCCCTCAATCGCCAAAACGCTTGCCCGTCGCGGCGATCGCTCAAGCGACCTTGAAAACCATGGAGACCAGCCCGATGCGAGACCCGCGCGAAATCTACAGTTCCTTTTGGCCCGTCGTTGTCGAGCAGACCAACCGTGGCGAGCGTGGCTATGATCTGCCTTCGCGTTTGCTGAAAGAACGCATCATTTTCGTCACCGGCGTGGTCGAGGACACGATGGCCGCGTCCGTGTGCATGCAGTTGCTCTTTCTGGAATCGGACAACCCGAAGAAAGAGATCTCGATGTACATCAACTCACCCGGCGGGGTGGTGACGGCCGGCATGGCGATCTACGACACCATGCAGTTCATCCGCCCGCAGGTTGCAACGCTGTGCATCGGGCAGGCCGCATCCATGGGCTCGCTGCTCTTGTGCGCTGGCGCCAAGGACATGCGCTTCGCGCTGCCCAACGCCCGCATCATGGTCCACCAGCCGTCAGGCGGCTTCCAGGGCCAGGCCAGTGACATCGAGCGCCACGCCGAAGACATCGTGAAGATGAAGCGGCGCTTGAACGAAGTTTACGTCAAGCACACCGGCAACGACTACGAAACGATCGAGCGCACACTCGACCGCGACCACTTTATGACGGCGGACGAGTCGAAGGACTTCGGCATCATCGACAAGGTGTTGACCACGCGCGAAGGCGCCATGCCGGATGATCCGGGCGCTGAAGGCCGCGCTGACTAGATCATCGCAGCGATTCATCGGATCACCATCGGTGAGCCCGAAGTCGCCCAAAGATGATCTCATCTTAAAGTGCTGAGCAACTTTGGGCGCAAAGGCAAAGCCGTGTCGCGCGCGTGCCTTAAGAGCTGCGCGCGTACGAGCCGGTTGCGTCCAAAGCGGCGGGCGGATTGGCGTTTCAGCTGTATCGTTCCTATCTACCTGGAAGCGACGCACTGCGAACCCCGAGCCGCCGTGCCGTTGCCGGGCCCTGCGCAGGCTCAGACGAAGGCCAGATCCGCGGCCTCTGATGCATTCTTGCAGGGTGGCGCGCCAAGGTGTGCGCACCAGCCACAGTTCGGTGGCATTGGAGTTGCAAATCAGGCAGGCTTGAAGATGGCCGTGCAAGGCTGGGCGCGTTCAACCTGCAACATGGTGGCGCGCTACGGTCCATTCCGACCACAACGACGACACAACCCGAGGCGTCATCACGCGCCGCGTGTCGTCCTGCGGCGGATAGGCCACCTTGCGTTCTGAGTTGGCTGTGCGACCATGCATCGGCACCACAGAGGCGTAACGCCAAACGCCTCGGCCAAGACGTACGCTGAACGGGTGAGAACATCGAATGCCTCAAGAAAAAAATACGCTCTACTGCTCGTTTTGCGGCAAAAGTCAGCACGAGGTGCGCAAGCTGATCGCCGGCCCGACCGTGTTCATCTGCGATGAATGCGTCGAGCTGTGCATGGATATCATCCGCGAAGAGAACAAGAACACGCTTGTCAAATCGCGCGATGGCGTGCCCACGCCGTCCGAAATCTGCGAAGTTCTCGACAGCTACGTGATCGGCCAGGCACACGCAAAGCGCGTCCTCTCGGTGGCCGTCCACAACCACTACAAACGCCTCAACCACGTCTCGAAGAACAACGACGTTGAGCTCGCCAAATCGAACATCGTGCTCATCGGTCCGACGGGCTGCGGCAAGACGCTGCTCGCCCAGACGCTGGCCCGCATCCTAGATGTGCCCTTCACCATGGCCGATGCGACCACGCTGACCGAAGCGGGCTACGTCGGCGAAGACGTCGAGAACATCATTTTGAAGTTGCTGCAGTCAGCCGACTACAACGTCGAGCGCGCGCAACGCGGCATCGTCTACATCGATGAGGTCGACAAGATCAGCCGCAAGTCGGACAACCCGTCGATCACGCGGGATGTCTCCGGCGAAGGCGTGCAGCAAGCGCTACTCAAGATTATGGAGGGCACGGTCGCCTCGGTGCCGCCCCAGGGTGGACGCAAGCATCCGCAGCAGGAGTTCCTGCAGGTCGACACCACCAACATCCTGTTCATCTGTGGCGGGGCGTTTGCGGGGCTCGACAAGATCATTTCAAGCCGCGGGAAGGGGTCTTCGATCGGCTTTGCCGCTGAGGTGCGCGGTGAAGATGACCGGCGCACCGGCGAAGTGCTGCGCGAAGTCGAGCCTGAGGACTTGCTCAAATTCGGCCTCATCCCGGAGTTCATCGGTCGTCTGCCGGTCATCGCAACGCTCGAAGACCTGGACGAAGCCGCGCTGGTGCAAATCCTGTCCGAACCCAAGAACGCGCTCGTGAAGCAGTACCAGCGCCTGTTCGAGATGGAAGACGTCAAGCTCAACTTCTCCAACGAGGCGCTCGGCTCCATCGCCCGCAAGGCGATCGAGCGGAAGACCGGCGCCCGCGGCCTGCGCTCGATCATGGAAGGCATCCTGCTCGACAGCATGTATGAGCTGCCCGGCCTCAAAGGCGTCGAGGAGATCGTGATCGGTCCAGAAGTGGTGGACGGGAGCGCACGTCCCTTGCGGATTTACACCGAACGGGCTGAAGAACAGCAGGAGCCCACCGCTTCTTAAGCGGCGCAGCGTTCGTTGTGCCGTACCGTCGCCGTGGTGGTGGCAGCTCGAGGCGCGGGCGGTTGCTGAAGAGCATGAGATCTGCGTCACTTGAGCTGGGTTCTCGGTCGGCTACCGGCCTGTTTCCCGACTTGTCTCATGACTTGTCCGGCACCCATGCGAAGGCACGACACTGTTGCTGATTGTGACGGCAACTCTTGAAAGTTTATCCACGCGTCTCATCTAACGGTGTCGGGGCCGCGTAGCACTCTAACGGTGAGAGTGCCAAAGCTCGCAAAGCTCCGCCACCTCCACGCCACACGCGCGCAGCGTACCGCCACCCACCCGCTGTCATCGCGCCCCGCAACCAAGCTGCCGCCCGTTCGACGCAGCATCGCCATAACGAGAGGCCATCGTAACGACACTGACCTTGCGCCCCGCACGCTGGTGCACGCCGCCCGGTTTCTCCGGCTCGCGTCGCCGCTCCACCCTCGTCACGTCTCAGCAGCAGGATCGAACATGAGCGAACAGACATCCACCCCCGCAAGCGAAGGCATCGAGCGCTTTCCGGTTCTGCCGCTGCGCGACATCGTGGTCTTCCCTTACATGATCGTCCCGCTGTTCGTGGGCCGTGAAAAGTCGATCAACGCGCTTGAAGAGGTCATGCGGACCGACAAGCACATCCTTCTTGCCGCCCAGAAGAATGCGGGCGATGACGAGCCGGAGGTCGATGATATTTACGAGATGGGCACGCTCGCGTCCGTCCTGCAGCTTTTGAAGCTGCCCGATGGTACGGTGAAGGTGCTGGTCGAAGGCACCTCGCGCGCGCGCATCACCGGTTACGTCGACAACCCCGAGTACTTCGAAGCCGAGATCCAACGGGTCGGTGAAGAGACCGGCGATGAGGCCGAGATCGAGGCGTTGGCCCGCTCGGCGATGTCCCAGTTCGAAAACTACGTGAAGCTCAACAAGAAGATCTCGCCGGAAGTGTTGAGCAACATTTCCCAGATCGAGGACTATTCGAAGCTCGCTGATACCATCGCTTCGCACCTCGCCATCAAGATCGCCGACAAGCAAGAAGTGCTCGAGGTTGCCACGATCTCGGAGCGGCTTGAGCGCGTTTACGGGCTGATGGAGAGCGAAATCTCCGTGCTGCAGGTCGAGAAAAAGATCCGCAGCCGCGTCAAGCGCCAGATGGAGAAAACGCAGCGCGAGTACTATTTGAACGAGCAGATGAAGGCGATCCAGAAGGAGCTGGGTGACAGCGACGATCGCGATGACATCGCCGAGTTCGAAGAGAAGATCGAGAACACGAAGCTCACCAAGGAAGCCCGCGAGAAGGCGCTCGCCGAGCTCAAGAAGCTCAAGCAGATGAGCCCCATGTCGGCCGAAGCGACAGTGGTGCGCAACTACCTCGATTGGCTGCTTGCGATCCCGTGGAACGTCAAAAGCAAGATCAAGAAGGACCTCGACGAAGCGCAGACGATCCTCGACAGCGAGCACTACGGGCTTGAGAAGGTCAAAGAGCGCATCACCGAGTACCTCGCCGTCCAAAATCGGACCAACAAGCTCAAGGGGCCAATCCTGTGCCTCGTGGGTCCGCCCGGTGTCGGTAAGACGTCGCTCGGCAAATCGATTGCGAACGCCACCGGCCGTGAGTTCGTCCGCATGTCGCTTGGCGGCGTGCGCGACGAAGCGGAGATCCGCGGGCACCGGCGCACCTACATCGGCGCGCTGCCCGGCAAGGTGATCCAGTCGATGAAGAAGGCGAAGAAGTCGAACGCGCTCTTCTTGCTCGATGAGATCGACAAGATGGGCTCCGATTTCCGCGGTGATCCCGCATCCGCCCTGCTGGAAGTCTTGGACCCCGAACAGAACGCCACGTTCAACGACCACTATCTGGAGGTCGATTACGACCTTTCAAACGTGATGTTCGTGACGACCGCCAACACGCTGAACATCCCGCCGGCTCTGATGGACCGGATGGAGATCATCCGGCTCGCCGGCTACACCGAAAACGAGAAGGTGGAGATCGCCAAACGCCACTTGATCGGCGAGCTGCGCGAGAACAACGGCCTCAAACTCGAAGAGTGGCAAGTGGAAGACGAGGCCTTGCGCCAGGTCATCCGCCGTTACACGCGTGAAGCGGGGGTGCGCTCGCTGGAACGCGAGTTGGCAAAACTCGCCCGCAAGGCCGTCAAGGACATCCTGACGGGTGTCGCCGAGACGATCACGGTGACGTTCGACAAGGTCGAGCACTACTTGGGCGCGCCCAAATATCGCTACGGCGAGGCTGAACAGGAGGATCGGGTCGGCATCGTCTCGGGCCTGGCCTGGACCGAGGTCGGCGGCGAGTTGCTCACGATCGAAGGCGTCATGATGCCGGGCAAGGGCAAGATGACGGTCACGGGCAACCTGCGCGATGTGATGAAGGAGTCGATCCAGGCGGCGAACGCCTATGTGCGCTCACGCTCGATCGATTTTGGCATCCACCCGTCGATGTTTGAGAAAAAAGACATCCACGTGCACGTGCCCGAAGGGGCGACACCGAAGGACGGGCCGTCAGCGGGCGTTGGCATGGTCACAGCGATCATCTCCGTGCTCACCGGCATCCCCGTGCGCAAGGACGTCGCGATGACGGGCGAGACGACGTTGCGTGGGCGCGTACTGCCCATCGGTGGGCTCAAAGAAAAACTGCTTGCTGCGCTGCGGGCCGGCATCAAGACCGTTGTCATCCCGGAAGAGAACGTCAAAGACCTGACGGAGGTGCCCGACGAGGTGACGAGCAAGCTTGAGATCGTGCCCGCGTCCAAGCTCGAAGACGTGCTCAAGGTCGCTTTGGTGCGCATGCCCGAGCCGATCGCATGGGAAGAGGATGCGGCCTCGGGCGTGCCCAATCCCGATCCCGCGGCAGGCCCCAGCGTCACCGCTCACTGACGGGCTGCAACGGGCGGCCCGGCCGCCAACCGACTGATTTCGCTCAAGGCGGCCTCGCACCAACCGGTGCGGGGTCGTTTTGTATCAAAGAGCAGCACACTGATGACCTTGGTTTTTGCCCGTGTTTGCTGGAAAAAATGGCCGGTTTTCGCTTGACTGCCATGATCAAGAAGCGTTGGTTGCGAGCCTGCAGGCGCAGCGCCTGCGCGTAAGAATGTGCCGAGGCTTCAGCCTTCGCGAAAGGCCCAAGGGTGCGCGCGTGATGGCAGGTCCGTCCTGTCTGGGTCACGCGCAGTGCGGCCGCCCGGCCAACCCCCATCAGTCACCAAAAACGGAAAATCTCCATGAGCAAAAAAGACCTGATCGATGCCATCGCGCGCGACGCCGAAATCAGCAAAGAGAAAGCCGGCAACGCCGTCGACGCTCTGATCACGCACGTTGAAGAGACCCTGAAAGCCGGCGATGAAGTGCGTTTGCCGGGCTTCGGCAGCTTCAAGGTCACGCACCGTCCGGAGCGGATGGGCCGTAACCCGCAGACCGGCAAGCAGCAGAAGATCAAGGCGTCAAACGTGCCGAAATTCCAGGCTTCGAAGAACCTGAAAGAAGCGCTGAACTGATGATGATGTTCGCTGTGCCGCGGCGCTTGATCCAGGCGCTGCAGGCGCAGCGCGCATCGTATGGCAGCGCTCAAGGCGGCGCTGCCGCATTGTTGGGGCGGTTAGCTCAGTGGTAGAGCGCCTCGTTTACACCGAGGATGTCGGGAGTTCGACCCTCTCACCGCCCACCAGCCCGACGGTGCCGAGTGCCAGCCCGTCAGCGGCCCTCTCTCGGGCCCCCACCCCGGCCCCCTCTCCCACGCCGGCTCGGCTTGCGCCACCGCGCCGGTCACGCCGCCTAACGCGCCGGCTGCCACGCTGACCTCGCTCGCAGCCCTGGCTAACCACGGCCTCATCGGCCCCCACGACGTCGCAGCACTTCAACCCGTTGCAGCGCGCTACGCCACCGCCCTGACACCCGACTTGGTCCGCCTCATCGATCGTAGCGATCCGCACGATCCGCTGGCCCGCCAGTTCATCCCAAGCGCGGATGAAGCCGCAACGACGCCTCACCAACACGACGATCCCATCGGCGACGAGGCCTACAGCCCCGTACCGGGCGTGGTCCACCGCTACCGCGATCGCGCTCTGCTGAAGCTTGTGCACACCTGTCCGGTCTACTGTCGGTTCTGCTTTCGCCGCGCGATGGTCGGGCCAGGCGGGGACGCCTTGAACGGGGCAGCCCTTGCGCGCGCGCTCGCCTACATCGCCGATCACGAAGACATCGTTGAAGTGATCCTGACCGGCGGCGATCCGCTTATGCTGTCGGCGCGCCGCATCGAGTATGTCAGCCAGCGCCTTGCCGCAATGGCTCATGTGCAGCTGTTGCGCTGGCATTCGCGCGTGCCGGTGGTCGACGCAGCGCGGATCACGCCAGAGGTGATCGCCGCCCTAAGTGCCGTTGCGGGCACCTGTCCTGTCACGGTTGTGGTTCACACCAACCATGCCCGTGAACTCACCCAGCCCGCGCGCGCTGCCCTCAGGGCGATGCGCGAAGCCGGGCTGATCCTGCGCAGCCAGTCGGTCTTGCTGGCGGGCGTCAACGATGATGCCGCGACCCTTGCAGACTTGATGCGCGCTTTGCTGAGCGTTGGCGTTCAGCCCTACCACCTGCACCACCTTGATCCCGCGCCGGGCACCGCACATTTCCATGTGCCGATCGCCCGCGGCCAGGCCCTGATGGACGCCCTGCGCACCATAGTCTCAGGTCTTGCCCTGCCGCACTACGTGGTCGATATCCCCGGTGGCTACGGCAAGGTGCCGCTGACGCCGAGCACGTGGTCGCCCGATGATGGCACGGTGAGCGATCACCAAGGCACCAAGCATCGCATCACGTGACGATCGACCTTTCTCGAGGCCTGCTGCGCCTTTGCGATGGAGGCGCTGACCGCTTAGAGTTGGTTGCGCTGTGCGGAGGCGCCTGAGCGATTAGATGAACGGCTAAAGTTGATCTCAATCCAAAGTGCGAACCCACTTTGGGCGCAAGCGCGAGGGGCGAACGTGCGAGCCCGCCGCGCACCATCCTTGCGAACCGGCAAAGGAGCGAGCGATGAGCGACGCTGAACAAGAGGCCCAGCCTTACACGCTGGAAGCGCTGGCCGCTGATCTGCGAACCTGTTTCGCAGCCGGTGACACAGCTGACGCCCGCCGTGCCGCCTGCGGTCACGTGGCACGCGCGCTCAAGGACGCGGCATTTATCGACACGCATCTGCCCACGCGCGCCGCCAACGCTGCCCCCCGCGAAGTCCTCTACGAAGACCCGACCCTTGGCTTTTGCATTTGCGGTCACGTCCACGATGGCCCGGCGCACGGTGACCCGCACGACCACGGTCCAAGCTGGGCCATCTACGGCCAGGCCCGCGGTGTGACCGAGATGACGGACTGGGCCATCACAACGCCCGCCCACGGCGATGAGCCCGCGCTTGTGACGCCGCTACGCACCTACGTCATGGAGCCCGGCGATGCCCACCTCTACGACGTCGGCGCTGTGCACTCGCCCAAGCGCGACGCACCCGTCAAGCTGATCCGCGTCGAGGGCCGCAACCTCGACCATGTGGCCCGCTCGCCCATCGCCGCTGCGCCTGACGCGGTTTAGCCGGGCCATAAAGCGTCCTCCTGTCGGCCGAAAACCCCCGCCATTGAGGCGAGGGTTCCCTTCATCATCGCGACCACGTGGTCACAAGGCCGATCAGTCGAGCCAGCTGAAGAAGCCGTTGTTCTGCGGCCGGCGCGCACGGGCCCGACGTTGGCGGTAGCTGCGGCGCTGGTAGGTATCCCAACCCTGATAATCGTAGTTGTTGCGGTAGGTGCGACGGGGACGGCGGCGCTTGGCAAAGCCGCGCGAGGCCGGCGTTGAACCGTGCAGCGCGATACGCGTGCGGTGCTTGCCGTACTTGCGGACAAGTTGGAAGAAGCGTCGCGCGTTCTTCGGGCTCAACCGAATGCAGCCATGCGACGCGGGACGGCCCAGCATGCGCGTGGCGTAGGTCGCATGCACCGCATAGCCACCGCGGAAGAAGATCGCATGGGGCATCGGTGCGTTATCGTATTTGCGCGAGTACCACATGGTGTGCATGCGGTAGGGCTTATAGGTGCCGGTCGGGGTGTGATGGCCGCGGCGACCCGACGAGATCCGCCAGGAGTGCAGCGTTTTGCCGTCCAGCATCACCGCCATGCGCTGCGTCGACAGATTGATCCGGGCGACCAACCGCGGTTGCGGCTTCGGCTTCACTTTCGGCTTGGCGACCGGCAAGGGCGGCGTTTGCGTGCGCGCCGGCGCTTCAATTTCGGCCTTCACGCGCTGAACGGAGGCGTTAGCGGCGGTCGGTGCGGTGTTGGCCCGTAACGTCGCGCTGCGCAACGTCGTCAGCGGGTTCAGCAGCGATCCGGTGTCGACAAGATCGACCGGCGCGCCTTCAGCCTGCGCGGTGAGAGGTCCACGCAGCGTGGTGTGAGCGTCCGCCCACATGCGCGTATCCATCGCGTAGGTGAGGGCAAACGCCAGCGGCGGGGTGATGAAGCGGGTGCCAACGCCGCCTTCGAAAGCGACGCTTGGCGCAGTTTGGGGGGCAAGCAGGCACAATGCCAAGCCGCCTACGGCGAGGAACCGCATGGGTCAGACCTCCAACGCAAAACTTGAGGAACAGACAGGATGTTTCGTCGCTTCAGCGTTACCGAAACTGGCTTCGCAAGCCTTAAGGCGCCTGCGAATTTCCTATCTATTTCATTAGCTTAGCGTTGAGAGGTCTGAGCCAACCGTTACCGGCTGTGCCGTTTGTCAGTTGGTGATGACAATTCTCGTACGCCGTGCCCCATAACGGCGCACCAGGCCGAAGAGCCGCCGCGCCGCGCTCGGTGCGAGGCGGATGCAACCGTGCGAAGCGGGACGTCCGAGCTTGCGCACCGCATAGGTGCCGTGGATGGCGTAGCCGCCGCGGAAGAAGATCGAGTGCGGCATGGGCGACATATTGTATTTGCGCGAGTACCACATGCGGTGCATGCGCGTCGGGCGGTAGCTGCCGCGCGGCGTGTAGTAGCCGCGGCGGCCCGACGAAATCCGCCAGCTATGGCGACGCGCGCCGTTGACGTAGACGTTCGCGCGTTGGGCGCTGATGTCGATACGGACGGTGACGCCGGCTGTTGCGGCGGTCGGCGCGGCGCTGACGGCGGCCAGCATGGCGGCACCGGTGAGCGCGGCAGCGCGGAACGATACGTTGAACATGATTACCCCTACTGTGTACGAAGAACGCGACCGCACCCCCACAACTGCCGTGATCGTGTTCGCGAAACGCCAGCGATTTCATGCGGTTGCGTTAAGCATACACACTTTCGCCGTAATTGCAGAGCACGGCCGCCACAGACGGTGAAAATTCGCTTAATCCTGTGCGGGTAGCATTCATCGGTCGAGTAGAGCGCTGCCGCCGCCCCGCGAACGCCGCTCAGGACGCCTTGACGACCTCAAACGCTTCCAGCGCCCGGTTGCGCGCGCTTTTGTGGTCGACCAACGGCTCCGGGTAGGTCTCGCCCAGCTTGACCCCGGCCTTGCGCAGCACGTCCGCCGGCGCCTCCCAGGGGGCGTTGAGATGCTTCGTCGGCATTTTGGCGAGTTCCGGCACCCAGCGGCGCACGTAGTCGCCATCGGGGTCAAACTTCGCCCCTTGCGTCATGGGGTTGAAGATGCGGAAGAAGGGCGAAGCATCTGCGCCTGAGCCCGCCACCCATTGCCAACCGGCCGCGTTGTTCGCCAGATCCGCGTCAACCAGCGTGTCCCAGAACCACGCTTCCCCTTCGCGCCAGTCGATCAACAAATGCTTGATCAGAAGCGAGGCCACTATCATGCGCACGCGGTTGTGCATCCAGCCCGTCTCATAGAGCTGCCGCATCCCTGCATCGACGATGGGAAACCCGGTCTGCCCCCGCTGCCAAGCCTTCAGGTGACCCTTCTTGGGGTCCCAGGGAAAGGCATCATAGGCCGACTTGAAAGCTTGATCGGGCAGGCCCGGCGCCATCGTCAAAAGCTGATGGGAAAACTCGCGCCAGCCCAGCTCGCGAAGAAAGGCCTGCGCGCCGTTTTCGGTCGCCGGATGATCTTCACGGTAGCGCAACACATCGTACCAGCAGCGGTTCGGGCTGATGTTGCCGCTGTGCAAGAAAGGCGAAAGCCCTGAGGTCCCATCCTTGTCTGGGCGATCGCGATCGCTCGCATAAGTTTCGAGCGCGTTCTTACAAAACCACGTCAGACGCGCCTGCGCGCCTTCAGGACCAGGCGTCCAGGTTTCGCGCAAGCCGCCGGCCCAGTCGGGCGATGTGGGGAGAAGACCCCAGTCGTCGAGAGCCTCGCTTTTGGGCCAACGCTCGGGCGCCGGCACTTTGTCGGGCGCTTTCAACGGTTCGCGCGGCGGCGGTAGCTCCTGCATCGCACGCCACATCGGCGTGAAGACTTTGTAGGCGTCGCCTGACCCGGTCCGCACATCCTCAGGCTCAAAAAGCAGCGCGCCCGCGCAACGTTTCACCGTGAACGTATCGCTCGCGAACGTGTCATGGATGTCCTTCTGCAGCGCCACCGCCCACGGCTCATAACGGCGCGTGAAATGGATCGCATCACAGTCATGCTCATCCACGATCGCCTGCACATGCTCCAGCGTATCGCCGTTACGCAAAATCAAACGGCTGCCGCGCGCCTGTAGGGCGTCATCCAACGCCACCAGCGCATGATGGCGCCACCACAAGGAGGCCCCCCCGGGCGCCCAATCGCCCGCCCGCGCCGTGTCCTGCACGAAAAGCGGGATCACGGCGTCCGCCCGTTGACAGGCTTTGTCGAGCGCCGGGAGGTCATCGACGCGCAAGTCATTGCCGAAGAGCACGATGGTACAACGTGACGTGTCGGGCATGGGGCAGTCATCTCGCGTTCGAAGGGAACAACAGGTCGTGGGGAAACCGCCCGCCGCTTTGGTCAGCGCCGCTGTGACCGGGCGCACCCTCACGAGGGGCTAAACGACGGCGGCGCGGCCTTCACGCCACTCGCCGACACCAACGGCTGCGACCCCACCAGGACCGACCCCAATGGGCCCGCCTCGTCTCAGCGCCCGCTGTTGTTAAAGAACATATCGAAGAACGTTCGGTTCTGTCGGCGACGACGCTGGCGACGTCGTGTCTCACGGCGTGCGCGTGCACGTTTGGTCCGCTCAGCCCGCGCCTTGGCATTTGGCGTGCCGGGCCCCGCGGCGGTGGTGCGCGGTACGCGGAGCAGGGCGTACTGGTTGGTGAGCCCATCGGGGGAGGCGACCGTGACCCGCCCTTGATCCCACGTCCAGGTTGCAACCTTCTCGCCAAGCCGGTGGTTTTCCAGCGCCACAACCTTTTGGCTGCGCAGATCGATGATCGCTGCCGTCTGCACGGGCTTTGCCGCATCCACACCCATCGTGCCGGCGGTGAAAATCAGCACGCCGAAGCGGTTGAACGGCTTGGGCCTGATCGTCCACGACAGCACCCGCGGCTGCGCTTCACCCATCACCTCGAGCGGCACGCGAAGCCGCTCGTAGCGCGGATGCGTCGCAAAGAAACGCTCGCCCTGATGGAAGACGTTCCAGCCCTCGCGACCAAGCTTGCGCAACACCACAGCTTCGTCCTGCAACGGCTCCCCCAGCCGGACCAGCGCTGCGCGCAGCAGCGGCAGATCGGGATCGCGTTTTGCCGCCTGACGAAGCACGCGGGTCGCCAGTTTGACGTCGCCTGCCGCTTCCGCCATTTCGCCCGCGGCCCAAAGCGCCACCGCACTCTGCGGCGCTAATTGCAGCGCTAAGCGTGCATCCCGGCGACCCAATTCCAGTTGCCCCATCTGTCGATATGTCCACCCGCGGTAGGCGTAAGCGCGTGCCGAGCGGGGATTGATTTCGAGCGCGCGGCCGTAGTCTTCCAACGCCGCGTCGTAGTTCCGGCTGCGTGCATAGGCGAAGCCGCGTCCTTCAAGGGCTGGCGCGCTGCGGGGATCAAGCTGCACGACGGTGTTGTAGTCCTCGAGGGCGGCCTTCAGATCGCCAGCCCGAGCGTGGGCGCGCGCGCGCATCAGCAGATAGACGGCGTTGCCGCCGTCGAACGTGAGGGAACGGCTCAGGTCTTCCACGGCCGGGGCGAAGCGGTTGATCGCCAGATTGGCTTCGGCGCGGTTCCGGTAGCCGGCCGCGTAACGTTGGTTGAAGTTCACCGCCCGTGTGAAATCGCGTAACGCCGCGTGCGGGCGCCCCTGCGCGAGGTGCACGCGACCCCGCCCGGCGAGCGGTGCAAAGGCGGTCGGGCGCAACCGGATCGCGGTCGAGAAGTCGGCGAACGCATCGTTCGCATCGCCGCGCTTAATGTGGGCGATCGCCCGGTTGTTGTAGGCCGCCGCGTAGCCCGGTGCGAGCACAACGGCGCGGTCGAAATCCTTGATCGCTTCGCCATGCAGCTTCAGCGCAAGGAGCAGGCTTCCACGGCTGTTGTAGACGGCCGCGTTTTCCGGGAAGAGCTTGATCGAGGCGTTGAAATCTTCAAGCGCCAGCGCGTGGCGCCCCATGCGGGCATAGGCGTTGCCACGGTCGTTCAGGAGGCTGGCGCGTTGATCGGTACGTAAGCGCGGAAGTTGTAGGGCGTTGGCGTAGAGTTCGATCGCGCGCGCGGTCTTCGCAGACAAAAGCGCCGTTGCCGCAGTCCGTGCCAGCCGGTCGGCTTTCGGGTTGGCCAGCGCAGGCGCGGCACCGATCACGACAAGCGCGCAAGCGCACAGAACGGCATAAAGCCGGAGCGGCGCGTACGTCAGCGTCGCGCGTAGGCGCGGCAATCGCCGCGGGGCCGGCACAGAGCGTTGCCCGCATCTGCGGCCAGCAGGCAGCGACTTCCAGCGCAGCATGGCATCATCCTCATCGTAGCCGTCACCGCCCGCACGCCTCATTAACGTGGCCTGACCGCTCACCGCGGGCCTAAACCGGTCCAATGCGCAAATCATGGCTACCCGTTGGTAGCAAGTCGCGCACCCGATCTCAATCTGGCGGCGCGGCTTTGCGGTCCCTTGCCCGGCCTCAGTCAGCGGCCGCTCCCCACACTGGGGATAATGGGGACGATGCAGCAACGCCACACACGCGACGATGAAGGTCACGGCTAAGACAGCCGCCTCAAGTGGTGGGAGAGTGTGGATGACAAATGCGGTGTCGGGTTGGGCCCGCTGGGGGCGTTGGCCTCTCAAACTGAGCGCTGTTCAAGCTGGTCCACGGATGTTGCAAGGGTCGCGCGCTGCTCATGGTGAACGGCACGTTGGACGTCGAATGGGCCTTGCGGTCGGCATCATCGCGGTGGCCGGTTCCCTGAGCGCATGCAGTCAGACGGGCTTGCAAGCGCTTGAACGCCCTGGGCCAGCGACCGCACAACAGGCGCAACGTCCCTCGAGCGCGGCCTGGCGCGCGCGCGCGCAGCCCGCAGCGAAGCGCACGCGCCCCAAGGCCCAAACCGCCACCGTAGCGCCCGCCGTCATAGCCCCCGCCCAGAGGCCAGCTGGCCAGCGTCAGCCTTTTGCACAACGCCAGGCGCCTGCGCCGCGTGACACATCGCGCCGTCCGACCCATCCCGCTGTGCCCGCCAACCCTGCGGTGCTGGCGCGCTTGAAGGCACGTCACGCTGACCGCCCCGATAATGTGGTGGCGGCGATCCGCTACGCTCGGGCGTTGCGCGCCCGCGACCGCAAGCCCGCCGCTTGGGCGGTGCTGCAGGCCAGCGCAAAGCGCCAGCCCAACGCGCCACGCCTTATGCTTGAGCGCGGACTGATGGCTGTGGAAATCGGTCGTTTTGACGAAGCTGAGCGCCTGCTCTCAAAAGTCGCCCGCACGAACCGTCAGGACTGGCGGGTGTGGTCGGCGCTGGGTGTTGCGCGTGCCAATCGTGGTCAGCCGAAGCGGGCGCGCGCGGCGCTCGAACGTGCCTTGCAGCTCAGCCCGCGCCACCCGACGGTGCTCAACAACCTGGCGATGGCGCACGCGCTTGAAGGCAATGCCGTTGAAGCGACCAAACTGCTGAAGCAAGCTGTTGCGCGGGGTGCGCCTGCTGCACAGGTCCAGCGCAATTTGGCCCTGCTGGACGCCATCCGCACCCGCACCGGTGCGGCCAAGCGCAGCGTGCGTCGCGTGACGCGGGTGGCCCCGGCTGCACCGCCTGCATCCAAGCGAACCGCTGGCACCCGGTCCGGCTGGTTCGATCAACAAGCTGACCCGTAAACGTTCAACGATCCAGCGAGTGCGAGCGATTTCGGGCTCACTTAGGGTGATCCCGGTTGATCGCCTCCTGATCTTCGTCGCTCACCGCGAGGGCGGCTGCGCCATGGACGCTTGTTTCGGCGCTTCCGGCTTTAGCAGGCGCGGGTCACTGATCAGCAGGGTTGTCAACGCGCCCGCCACCAGGCGATTGGCGCGGCGGTTCCAGTGCCAATCGTAGGGAAACTCGAACCGCTTGCCGTGGCGCGCGTAGTCGCGCGCGAACGTGGCCTGCAGGTTGATGAACGGTAGGTCCATCTGGCGGGTCAGGTCGGCAGCGATGAGGTTGAGGCGCCCGACCTCGTACTTTTGCGGCGCGATGTTCTCGTAGATCGCCTCGCGCACGGCATCCATCACGAACACCAGCTTCACGCCATGCGCATGCGCAAGCGCCTTCATCTCACGCAGCACGTAGCGGGCGTAGAACCGGTTCTTGCGGTGGTCGGCAATTTTGCGGATGTCCACGCCCGACGAGATGAACTCCGGCTGATAGCGCTCGTTGCCGCCCCAATAAAACCGGCTGATCACGTCCTTCATCGTGAGATAAAGGCCGGTCTGATAGTAGAGGTAGCGGAAGGTTCGCAGATTGCGCAGCACGTCCGACAGACCCGGCTTGAAGTCCGCCGGCGGGATCTCAACCACGCTGCCCTCGTCGTCGCGCTTCAGCTTCATGAAGCTTGAGGCGTAGCGCGTGCGCAAAAAGCGGTAGCTCTCGTCAAAGTCGTTGTGGATCAGCGGTACGATCACAACGTCCGGTTTAAAGCGCAGGACCTCGTGGCGAAGCATGTGCAGGTACTGCGACAGCGGTGCGCCATCCATGCCGAAGCGGTAGACTTCGCTTTTGACGCCGCGGGCGTTGAGCTTGCGCTCAAGAACGGCGGGGAAGCCTTCGCGGGGATTGACGAATTTGGCGTGGACGTAGCTGTCGCCGATCACCGCGATGCGGTACACGCCCTTGCGCCGTTCAATGGCATAGCGCGCCTTGACCGAATTCCAGCCATCCTCGTTGATCGTCGCGCGCGTCGACGTGCCATCGGGATGCCGGAACGTCGCGTGGGTGCCCGGATAGTAGCGCACAACCTTGTTGATCGTGACGTTGGGGAGCACATCGTCCGGCTTCAGGATGAAGCGGAACACCACATGTTCCAAAAGCATCAGACAGATGAAGCCGGACAGCGCAAGTGCGCCAAGATTACCCGCCCAGGGCGGCAATCCGGCCAGGAGGCGACGTACCAACCCTGTGGGTTCGCGAAGCTTTGCGTCCATCGGCTGCGTCATCGGGTGGCCTATGCGTGATCAAACCAAAAACTCGACCACCCCAGGCAAGCTCTATGCCATCCACTGTACTCTCAATCCCAACGCGCTCGCGATGGCCCTCGTTACCGCCTGCCGTCATCGCTGCCTCATCGGCCGGCGCTCTGGTGCTAAGCGATCCGTCGAGACCTTAAAACGGGATCTCGTCGTCCAACGGCTTATCAGCGCTCCCTGCGCCGCCGCCCTGGTTCCAGCCGCCTGATCCGCCCGAGCCGCCTGAACCCCCGCCATCATAGGCATTGCCACCGCCGTAACCGCCGTAGCCCGACTGATCGCCATCAGCCATGCCGCCACCAC
>JBCBJZ010000047.1:0-23677 GCA_038522635.1 Pseudomonadota bacterium
GATGCAGGTGTTGGTCATCAACATGCCAAGCTGCGTGCATGCGGCGATGGTGCGCCGATCAAGATCGGCCATCGCTTCGGTCTGCCCTAGGGGGCTGTAATAATTGAGATCCACACCGCGTGGATCGGTGATCGTCGGGACGCTCACCCGGCCACCCTTCGACGCATGCACGCAGCTTGGCATGTTGATGACCAACACCTGCATCAATTACCAAACCATCATGCCGCCGGTGTTCGGCGATCACGTCGCCTACGGTGACACGGGCGTTGTGATCTACGCCAACAGCGTGTGCGGCGCGCGCTCGAATTTCGAGGGCGGGCCCTCGGCGTTGGCCGCTGGTCTTACCGGGCGCACACCGCGCTATGGGCTCCACCTTGATCGGCATCGCCGCGCGACCCGTCGATTTGTCGTGCACCAACAACCGCGCGATCTGAGCGAGTGGGGCATCCTCGGCGCGGTGGCAGGTAAGGCTGCGGGGTCCTACTGGGCGGTACCGGTGCTTGAAGGGCTGGACGTGGTTCCGACGTCCGATCAGATGAAGCACCTTGGGGCGGCCATGGCGAGCTACGGCTCAACGCCGCTTTTCCACCTGACCGGCATCACGCCGGAAGCCCGCTCGCTCGAAGACGTCGGCGGCGATACGCTCGAGGCCGAACCGTTGACGGCTCCAATGTTCGACGCCATGCGCTCGCGATTCGGCGGCAAGGGGGATAAGGTCGATGTGGTGGTGTTTGCCGCACCGCAGTTATCGCTGGTCGAGATGCAGGAGCTGAGCGGCCATTGCGCGGGCAAGCGCATGGCGGTGCCGGTGATCGTGTGCACCTCGCCGCAGGTTTATGGCGATGCGACGCGCATGGGCCTCGTTGGCACGATCGAAGCGGCCGGCGCGAAAGTGCTGGAGGGCACCTGCTTTTACAACCAGTTCGCGCGTGAGATCGGCGAGGCGAACGGCTGGAGGCGCCTGTTGAGCAACTCAGCAAAGATCGTCAACATTCTGGGCGGCTACGGCTATGAGCCGGCGCTCGCCACCATGGAGCAGTGCGTCGCCTCGGCGATCGCTGGGGAGATCGTCGCGTGATCGTATACAACTGCCACCCCGGTATCGGCCCGGCGATCGAGGGTGTCGCCCTCGTCGCCAACGATGACTTTTCCGCCCGCTACGATCTTGATCGCCTTAAAGGCGTGGTGTCACGTCCGGGCCATGCGCTGTTTGGCGAAGCCTACGATGGCAAGGTGCTGGTCTTGAACACGGCCAAGGGCGGCGTCGCCTCGGCGTGGATGCTCTATGAGATGAAGATGCGCGGGATCTGCCCCAAGGCGATTTTGTTCAACCAAGCGAATACGATCCTGGCGCAAGGGGCAGCCTTCGCCGATTTGACGCTGTGCGACCGTTTCGATGACGGCGATGTGACGTCGCTGTTCAAGACCGGCGATCACCTGCAGATCGATCCCGCCGCCGGTCGCGTCACCGTAACCAACCGCGACGCCTGAAACCGCGGCGCCCGATGCTCGGCCGCGTAAGGTTTGCTCTCTGTGTTGTGGCGAGCAAGACCCACCGGACCGCGCGTTGCGTCCGCAGCCAGTCGTCGTTCACCAATCGAGGACGACGGGCTCACCGATCCTGCGCATCTCGGCGAAGAACTTGCCCGTCGGACCGCTACCATCGAGAGTCGCGAGCCAGAGGGCGGTCTCGGCACCTTCATCAGCGGAAAATGGCGCCTCGGGTGCGCCCATCGCGGTCCGCAGCCAACCGGGTGAGTACGCGTTCACGAGAATGCCATGCGCGGCCCACTCACGGGCCAGCAAAACGGTGACCGCATTCAGCGCAGCCTTTGATATCCGATAGGATGGAGCCAGCGGATAGAAGTCAGTACCGGCGGTAGCGAGTGACGCCATCTCAGTCGATACATTGATGACGCGCGGGGCGTCGCTCTTGCTCAGCAAGCCGAACAAGGCCTGCGAGACACGCAGGGCACCAAGAGCGTTCGTGTCGAATTCCGCAAGCGCGGTCTTCATGTTGACCGTTGCGAGTGACGCCTCGCTCTGCTCGGTCATCGAGTTGCGACCGGCATTGTTCACGAGAACGTCGAGGCGTCCGCCCGTTTGTTCGATGGTGGTTCGAAGGCTGGCGACGCTTTCGTCCGACGAGACATCAAGCTGCACAGGCGTCGCTTCACCTCCAGCCGAACGAACCGTATCGGCTGTCTCGCTGGCGTCCCGCATCTGCCTGGCGCCGACAAGGACGTGCATGCGATGCTTGATGGCCAACCCGTGGGCGATCGCCGTACCAAGCCCACCGTTCGCGCCGGTAACAAGTGCTGTTCGATTTTGCATGATCCGTCTTCTCACTCAGCAGCTGCACAGGGAGCGGAGACGCGCTTCCGTTCGCGGTCCTGCCCAGCATCGGTGCTGGACGAAGGGGAGCGTAGGCCAAGACCGAAGCTGACGGCAAGAACGCTTCCGGGCAGGGGACCGATGGAGCAAGAGGCGCAAAGTGCGCCTCACCGGCTTAACCATGCACGTCCCGCCTTTGCGCCCGATGCTTTAGCGTCTCCCGTGCGGGAGGGCAGCGCGCCGGGCATCGACCACTTGCGACAGCGCCTCAAGGAAGCCGTCGATCTCATCGTCCGTGATCACCATCGACAGCGCGATGAAGCCGCGGCGCGCGATGTAGTAACCGCGCTCGAGTAGGTCGAGGAACAGCAGCTCTTTCGCTTCATCGATGCTGTTCGCGAGGTCACGCGGCGTGGTCACGGGACCGGCGACCGCGTGCACGTTGATGAGCGAGCCGACACCGCTTGCGCACATGGCAATGCCGCGGTCGGCGAAGATCGCGTTGATCGCCGCGCGCAGGCGTTCACCCCGCGCGTGGAGGTCGGCTGCCACGTGGGGCGTGAAGATGTCGCGTAACGCGACCGCGCCCGCGGTCATTGAGAAGATGTTGTTGTTGAACGTTCCAGCGTGCGGCATCGCACCTTCGCGGCTCGGATCGTAGATCGCCATCACGTCCGCTGCACCCCCGTAGGCGCCAAACGACATGCCGCCGCCGACCCATTTGCCAAGCGTCATCATGTCGGGTGCCACGCCCGCCAACGCGCCGCCGCCCAAAGCTTCTGAGGGCGTGTCGTCGCCCGCTCCAACTGCGCTGCCCACATCAACTGCGCTGCCATGCGCGGCAAAGCGCGAGGTCATCACCTCATCGAAAATCAGCTTGGCGCCGATCGCGCTGGCGCCCTCCCGCAGTGCTGCCAGAAAACCCGGTTGCGCTGGAATACAGCCCGTTGAGCCAAGCATCGGTTCAACCAGGATGCAGGCGAGATCATCCCTATGCGCTTCGATGAGCGCGCGGGTCCCTTCGGTGTCGTTGTACGGTGCGACCACATACGCGTAGGGCGCGTTGATCGGGATGCCGCCGCCGCCGAAGTACAACAGTCCGCCGTGGTAGCCGCCGTCGAACACCATGACTTTGTCGCGCCCAGTCACATGACGGCAGGTTGCGACCGCCATCAGGTTGGCTTCCGTGCCCGAGTTGGTGAAGCGCACGCGTTCCATCACGCGAAAGCGCTGCGTGACGAGGCGGGCAAGCTCGGCTTCAGCGAGGTTGTGAGCGCCAAGGTTCATGCCGATAGCTTGGGCGCGCGTCAGGGCCGCCATGATCGCGGGGTGGGAGTGGCCGAACAGGCCGGCGGTGTACTCGCCAAGCAGGTTCAGATAGCGGTGGCCGTCGGTGTCGAACAAGTAAGCGCCTTCGCCCCGTTCAGCGCGCAGCGGAAAAGGCCCGTGGTAAAGGACGGTGCGTGTGTTGCCGCCGGGTAGGTGGTGGCAGGCTGCTTCATGCACGTCGCGTGCGCGGGGGCGGGCCTGCGCGTAGCGTGCGCGCGCTTCGTCGAGCACAAAGGCAAGGGGGGCGTTGTGGTGGGTGTCCATCGTTCCGCTCCTGGGAGAAGGTACCGCGTCGCGCATCAGCCAATGCGTGATGAGAGCCCCCCATCGACCGGCAGCAAGACGCCGGTGATGTAACGCGCCTCGTCGGACGCCAAAAAGAGTGCGGCATGGGCGACGTCCCACGCCGTCCCCATCGCGCGGTTGAGCGGTACCTGCGCATCGCGTTCAGCCCGCACGGTCGTGCGATCCCCACCGCGTTCCTGCGCACGCCGCTCGATCGCCATCGGCGTATCCATCAGGCCCGGCAGGATGGCGTTGGCGCGAATGCCGAAGGGCGCGTTCTCCATCGCGAGGTGATGTGTGAGCGTGTTCACCGCACCCTTGCTGGTTTTGTAGGCCACCGTCTGGCGCGCGCACAGCGATGAAGTCGATGACACGTTGAGGATGACACCGGCGCGTTGGTCCCGCATGACGGGCAAGACGTGCTTGGCGGTCATGAACATCGCCTTCACGTTGAGCGTCAGCAACATGTCCCAAACGTCGCCATCCATCTCGGGCGTCGGCGCATCGCCCTGCGAGCGCCCCACGTTGTTGTGCAGGATGTCGATGCGCCCGAAGCGCTGGTGCGCGCGTTGCGCGAGGGCGGCACAGGCTTGTTCGTCGGTGATGTCGGCGGTGAACGCTTCGATGTTGGATGGCGGACGGGCGCTCATGGCGTCGCCACCGTTGGTTTCCGCGCTCGCGGCCTGGCATTGCGCCACCGTTTCGGCGAGCCACGCTTCGTTGTTGTCCACCAACAGCAGTTTCGCGCCTTCCTGGGCAAACCGGATCGCGACCGCGCGGCCGTTGCCGATGGTCTCGCCGGGCTGCTGGCCAGCCCCGATGATGACCGCGACCTTTCCTTCCAGGCGCATGGCGTCCGATCCTCGCTTTCGTTGGTCCTGCTGTGAAGCGTAAGGGCCCGTCCCGATGCTGGCAATCCGGGGGCCCGGCACTTGCGGATCCGCTGAAATTGCGATTTTGTATGCAAAATTTCCCACTTACGTCGCCGAACCGGAAATTATGCAGGATATCACGCAGGCGCTCAGCCTCGCCGTCGCGCTCGTTGCCAAGGGCGATGCCGACCTGATCGAGATCGTGGCGCTCTCGCTAAGGGTGAGCCTCGTCGCGCTCGCATGCGCTTGCGCGCTTGGCATTCCGCTGGGCGCTGCGCTGGCGATCCGCAGCTTTCCCGGGCGCGGGGTCATCTTGATCATCATCAACGCACTGATGGGGCTGCCACCGGTTGTCGTCGGCCTGCTCGTCTATTTGCATCTCTCAGCGTCGGGGCCGTTCGGGTTCCTGCAACTCCTCTACACGCCGACCGCGATGATCATCGCGCAAACGATCCTGATCACGCCGATCATCGCCGCGCTCTCGCGCCAGATCCTTGCCGACCTCCACGCCGAATATGCGGAGACGTTTCGAGCGCTTGCCATCTCGCGCCGGCGCAGTGTTGCAGCGCTCCTCTGGGAGGGACGGTTTTCGCTGATCACGGTGGCCTTGGCAGGCTTTGGCCGTGCGATCGCCGAAGTCGGCGCGGTCATCATCGTCGGCGGTAACATCGATCATCTGACCCGGGTGATGACCACGGCCATCGCGCTTGAAACGTCGAAGGGCGACCTCGCTTTGGCACTCGCTTTGGGCATGGTTTTGCTGGTGATCGCGCTGGTGGTGAACGCGCTTGCCTTGGGGGTGCGGGCGCGTGCTGCGGGGTATGCCCATGCTTGAGGACGAGGGCGGGCTTGAGGACGAAGGCGGGCGCGCACGGCCTCCCGCGGGCGAGGCAGCAGCGTCAGCGGCAGCAACGGCGACCATGCCGGCTGATGCGATGGCAACGCCCGCCGATCCAGATGCGCTGCTTGCCGACCCGCGTGCGCTGCGTTGCCGGCAGCTCACGCTCACCAGAGGCGGCCAAACGCTCATCGATCGGCTTGATCTCACACTGCCTCCCACGGGCTGCAGCGTGATCATGGGGCCGAACGGTGCTGGCAAGAGCCTGCTGCTGCGGCTCGCACACGGCTTGATCGAGGCAACCGCCGGCGACGTGCGCTGGGGGCCGGACGCGATCGCGCCCGCGCACCGCTTGCGCCACGCGCTGGTGTTTCAAAAGCCCGTGCTGTTGCGCCGCTCAGCGCAGGCCAACGTGCTGTTCGCGCTCGCCGATCGTGGGCTCTCTCGCACAATCTGCGAAGCGCGTGCGCAGGCTGTGCTGGTGCAGGTTGGCCTCGCGTCCAAAGCAACAACGCCCGCCCGGGCGCTCTCGGGCGGTGAACAGCAACGCTTGGCACTGGCCCGCGCGCTTGCGATTGAGCCGGCCGTCCTGCTGCTTGATGAGCCGACGGCCAACCTCGACCCCGCTTCAACCGCGCATATCGAACGCCTGGTCACGAGCGCCGTGGCGCAAGGCCTCAAGGTGGTTTTCGTCACCCATGATACCGCGCAGGCGCGCCGCTTGGCCGACGACTGCGTGTTCCTGGAGCGCGGCAGGGTGGTCGAGCACGCGCCCGCGCCAACTTTCTTCGCGCAGCCCCGCAGCGAGGCGGCCGCCGCCTATCTGGAAGGTCGGCTCTATGCCTGAGATGGCTGCCATGGCTGACAAAGCTGACTTGGCTAATGCGCCCATCCTCATGCCGGCGGGGTCGCGCGACCGCCGGCCACGCCTACGGAGACCTTCGATGCCTGGCCCAAGCACGAGCCTTCAACGCCCATCGTCGCGCACGCTGAGCGGAATCGCCATGGCTGCGGCGCTTACGACCGCTTTCATCATCGCCTTTAACGTCGGTCCGGCGCGCGCGGGCGACCGTGTCCTGGTGCAATCGACCACATCCACCAAGAACGCGGGGCTCTACAAACACCTCGCACCGCTCATCAAAGCTGATACCGGTCTGGTGCTGTCGGTGGTGGCCGTCGGCACCGGGCAGGCGATCCGCAACGCGCAACGCTGCGACGGCGATGTCCTGTTGGTCCACGCGCGCGCGGCCGAAGAGGCGTTCGTCGCGGCGGGCTACGGCATCAAACGTCATAACCTGATGTACAACGACTTTGTCATCGTTGGCCCGGCCGCCGACCCCGCTGGGGTTGCCGGGATGAAAGCGCCCGCGCAGGCGCTTACGGCCATCGCACGCAAACGCGCGCTGTTCGCCTCGCGCGGTGACAACTCCGGCACGCACACGAAAGAGCGCGCGCTGTGGGCTGAGGCCGGCGTCAAACCTCAGGACGCGTCGGGCCGCTGGTACCGTGAGACCGGCTCAGGCATGGGCGCAACGCTCAACATCGCGGTTGGCATGGGCGCCTACACCTTGAGTGACCGCGCCACCTGGCTGAGCTTCAAGAACAAGCGCGGCTTCAAGGTTCTGGTCGAGGGCGATGCGGCCCTGTTCAACCAGTACGGCGTCATCGCGGTGAACCCGAAGGCGTGCGCGAACGTGCGTGCGGCCCATGCGACAAAGCTGATCAGCTGGCTTCTATCAAAGCGCGGCCAAGCGGCGATCGCGGCGCATAAGGTTGATGGCCAGCAGCTCTTCTTTCCGAATGCTCAAGGGCAGTGAGGACCCGCCGCACACCGATGGTTCGCTGCTATTCTTCGAAGGCCGGGCCATCCGGTCCGAGCCGAACGCCTGCACGCAGGTTGCGGTAGGGAATCGTATCGAGCTGACAGGGGTTGGCGCCGGGCGCATGGGCGAGGATGACGCTGTCCGCGATCGGCTCGTAGGCCGCCAGGAAGTGGATCGCACTCTTCACCGCGACGACGCCAAACGCCGTCGGGTCAAGGCCCAAATGGGTGAAATGCGCCAAGTCGGCGTTCTGCGTGCGCGTTGAGCCGACCGTCAGCGTGAGATCGCAGCCAGCATCGAGGACTTGGAGCGCGGCGACGGGGCCAAGGTTGGCGGTCGCGTTGCCGTACATGGGCCCTGTAAACGTGAAGCGCCCATCGGAAAGCGCGATGACTTCAACGCGGGCACGCACGGGCGGTCCACCGATCGGCCCGCAGTGTCCACCGATGTCAGCTTCAAAAGATCCACCAAGCCCGATGCCATGGGCAGCCTTTGCCGCTTGGGGATCATACACCATCCCGAACAGAGCTCGCTGCACCTTGGCATCGATCAGGGCGCGCAACAGGCCCGTGGTGTCGCCCGTGGCGCCAGCGCCGGGGTTATCCTGCGCGTCGGCGATGAGGATCGGCCGCGACGCCTGGCCCGCCCGTGCCATCGCCTGTGCGACCGCATCCTGCGCTGCGATCAGCGGTTGCGCCAACGCACTTTCGCAGGCTGTTACTTCGGTGGCGAACTGCGCTGCGGCCTCGTCCACCACCGCCTGAGCGCTGCCGTAGGCGAACACGGCCGGCCCGCAATGGTGCACATCGGCGGGCGGGAAACCGAACGCGAAATCGAGGCTGTCGAGCCCCTCGCTGTTAAGCGCTGCGAGCGTGCGATAGAGCGTGGCGCCCGGTTCGCGGCGTGTCGACTGCGCCTGGATCGGCACCAGAAAGTCAAGCGGCCGCCACGCTTTCGCAAACGGCGCCCCGCGGGCGAGTTCAAGACGCAGCAGGCGACCGGCCCGCGCGCCTGTGGCCGCCATATCGATGTGGGGGTACGTCCGGTAGATGGCCGTCGAAGAGGCGTGCTCGACGAAGAGCGCTGACATGTTGGCGTGCAGATCAAGGCTGGTTGCGATCGGCAGATCGGGGCCCACGAGCGCGCGCAGGCGGCGCAGCAATTCGCCTTCGCCGTCAGGATAGCTCTCCACCGTCATGGCGCCGTGCAAATCAAGGTAGATGCCGTCGATCGCCCCCGCGCCGGCAACGCCGTCGACGATCATCGCGCTGATCGTGTCGAATGCCTCGTCGCGCACGGTGCCGCCGGGTTCGGCAAAGCACCATACCAGCGGCACCAGGTCCAAACCCTCAGCCGCCTTGAGGAACCCACCCATGGGCATGTTAATGGCCGGCAACGTGTCGAGGACGGCCTGTCCGCGCTGCAGCGCTGGCCAGGCCCCGCCCCGCTCGAACGTCTCAAACGTGGTGGGGATCGGTGCGAACGTGTTGGTTTCGTGCTGAAAGCCGGCAACCGCAATCCGTGGCCGTGCGGACAACGTGGCGCCGCCAGAAGGGCTGAGGCTGGCTTCGATGGACATCGGCGTGTGCGCTCCTTGGCTTCAGGCTCAGCTCCAGCTTGGGGCGCAAGCTTAAGCCAAGCGGCTGACGCCAGCCAGCGCGCGGCTTCGATCATAGGGCCATCGATCGTCACCACACTGTAGCGCTCCCGCACGGCCCGACGCTTCAAATCATGATACCCCTTGGGTCAAAACGTCCGCGAACGGCGGGCGAACGTGGGGCGGCGGCAAGGGCGTTGGAACGATGAGCGACGAACGGCTGGTGAGCGGGGAACGGCGCGGCGAAGACACCGATGCGCCGCTGCGCCCGCAAACGCTTGACGATTTCACCGGGCAGGAAAAGGTCCGCGCCAACCTGCGGGTGTTCATCCAGGCCGCGCGCGAACGCGGTGAAGCCCTCGACCACGTGCTCTTCGCTGGTCCACCCGGGCTCGGCAAAACCACGCTCGCCCAAATCATGGCGCGCGAATTGGGCGTCAATTTCCGCGCAACGTCGGGGCCCGTCATCGCCAAGGCCGGCGACCTCGCCGCGCTGCTCACCAACCTTGAAGAGCGCGATGTGCTGTTCATCGACGAGATCCACCGGCTCAATCCGGCCGTCGAAGAGGTCCTCTACCCGGCGATGGAGGACTTCCAGCTGGACCTGATCATCGGTGAGGGCCCGGCTGCGCGTTCGGTTCGCATCGATCTGGCGCGTTTCACGCTGGTGGGCGCCACCACGCGTGCAGGCCTCCTGACGACGCCTCTGCGCGACCGCTTTGGCATTCCCGTTCGCCTCAATTTTTATTCGGTCGACGAGCTGCAGGCGGTGGTCACAAGGGGCGCCCGGGTCCTGGGTGCGGCGATGAGCTGCGATGGCGCGCGTGAAGTCGCCCGCCGTGCGCGGGGCACGCCGCGCATTGCCGGACGGCTTTTGAGGCGGGTGCGCGATTTCGCCATGGTCGAAGGGGCCGCCACCATCGATGCGCCGGTCGCGGATCGTGCGCTGCAGCAACTCGAAGTCGATCATGCGGGGCTCGATGCCTTGGACCATCGCTACCTGGGCTGCATGGCCAAACATTATGACGGCGGCCCCGTCGGCATTGAGACGATTGCGGCCGCCCTCTCGGAGCCGCGCGATGCGCTCGAAGAGATCGTTGAGCCTTATCTGATGCAACTCGGCTTTATCTCGCGCACGCCGCGTGGTCGCGTGCTGACGTTGACGGCCTACCGCCACTTGGGGCTTTCAGGGCCAAGCCGCGAGACGGCGCCGCAAATTGCGCTGTTCACCGATGACGATGAGGACGGCGCGGCATGAGCGAGCCGGCGAAACCTGCAAGCGAGGCAGACGCTTCAGACGCTTGTGATGCTCCAGATGCGTTTGCCCCCTCAGATGCTTCACAGACCTCAAACCCTTGGCCCGATCTCGCCGGTCGTCTCGAATACGGCGCTGATGGCCAGCCCCTTCATCGCTTGCCCGTGCGCGTCTACTTTGAAGACACGGACTTCTCCGGCGTGGTCTATCACGCGTCCTACGTGCGCTGGTGCGAGCGCGGCCGCTCCGATTTCCTGCGCCTCCTGGGCAATGATCACGCTGCACTGTTCAACCGCGAAGGTGAGCAAGAGGCTGCGGCCTTCATGGTGCGGCGCATGGCGCTTGAGTTCGTGCGCCCTGCCCGCATTGACGACGTTTTAGAGGTGGAGACGACCGTTAGCGCCCTCACCGCAGCGACGCTGAGGCTTGAGCAGGTCATTCGCCGCCTGAACCAATCTCAGACACTGTTCAGCGCCAGCGTCCTCGTGGTTCTGGTCAGCGCTTCGGGTCGGCCGCTGCGGTTGAGTGCCGCGATCCGTGGTGCGCTGCAAACGGGGACCTAGATCATCGGGCGATAAATCGCCCAAAGATGATCTTGCCTTTGAGTGCAGAGCAACTTTGCGCGCAAAGGCGAGGCGTGCGTGTTTGACTGAGCGGTTCGTACTTTGCGCCCGTTGCTCTATCCGGCCACGTCAACGCCCGCGCGGATTGGCGTTGCGAAATCAAGGCGTTGAGCACTAGCGGCATGGGTGAACATCCGCGCTGGGTATGGCCGCTCACGCGATGATCGCGCCGCATGGCTTTGAAAGACCTTGAGAAAATAGTCCTAAATTGGTCATAAACCCTGCGGATAACGCCGCCCGCCGCGCCCATGCGAACGGCCGGGCGCGCGCCGCTTCAATGATGGCGATGAACACACGCGCGCCCCTGTATTTTTGCGGCGCGGCATCACGGCTCGTGTGGCTACGGGAGAGGGCATGAACCCGGCTGAAGTTTTGAAGAAATCGCTCGGTCCGGGCGCCCACAGCGACCTGTCGTTTCTGGGTCTGTTTTTGCAGGCTCACATCGTGGTGCAGGTGGTGATGATCGGCCTGTTGATCGCGTCGGTTTGGTCGTGGGCGATCATCATCGAAAAACTGATGGCGTTCCGCCGCGCCCGCCGTGCAGCCGACCGCTTCGAGCAGGCCTTTTGGTCGGGTCAATCGCTTGAAGAGCTTTACAGCTCGCTTTCGCGCGGGCGCACGATCTCCATGGCCGCGTTGTTCGTGGCTGCCATGCGCGAGTGGAAGCGCTCCGTTGAGGGCACGATCCTGGCGCTGGGCGGGATCCAATTGCGCGTTGAAAAGGTGATGGACGTGACGATAAGCCGGGAGATGGAGCGGCTTGACCGGCGCCTCCTGTTTCTCGCGACCGTCGGTTCAACGGCCCCTTTCGTTGGCCTGTTCGGCACCGTCTGGGGCATCATGACGAGCTTCCAAGCTATTGCGGCGTCGAAGAACACCAACCTGGCCGTGGTCGCGCCCGGCATTGCGGAAGCGCTCTTCGCGACCGCACTCGGTCTTCTTGCGGCCATACCGGCGGTGGTATTCTACAACAAGTTCGCTGCCGATTCTGCGCGTCTTGGCCAGCGTCTGGAAGCGTTCGCCGACGAGTTTTCCGCGATCGTCTCGCGGCAGATCGACTCAAACCAGTCCAAACAAGGGCGGTGAAGCGGGCCGGCTCTCAGCTGAGCGCAACGGGCAAGCGGGCAGCCGACCAACGCCTGGTGATCATGCGATCCGGAGGGCTGCGATGGTCACCACGATGATGTGAGACACGATGGGCGCAAGCATCAAATCTGGCGGCAGCGGTGCCCGCAAAAAGCGAGCCTCGCGTCACGCGCCGATGGCGGAAATCAACGTCACACCGTTCGTGGATGTGATGCTTGTGCTGCTTGTCATTTTCATGGTGACAGCACCGCTGCTGGTCGCGGGCGTACCGCTCGAATTGCCGGACGCGGAAGGCCAGGCGCTCGCCACGGACAACAACAAAGAACCGTTAACCGTGTCGATCACATCATCGGGCAAGGTGTTCCTGCAGGAAACCGAAGTGCCGCTCGATGACGTGCCGGCGAAATTGCTTGCCATCGCCAAAGCGGGCACGCAGGAGCAGGTGTTTCTGCGCGGCGATAGCAAATTGAACTATGGGTTCGTGTTGCGGGTTATGGGCCGGATCAACGCGGCCGGCTTTAAGAAGGTGTCGTTGGTGACGCTGGATGAAACGCCAGGCGAAGCGGCGCCAAGCGCAAACGCTGACGGTCGTGGACGATGAGACGTGAAAGGGCGCCGTGGGCCATGTCTTGAGGGCATGGGCGGCGTAAAGGAGAGAACGGCACGTGCGCGTGGGCCTCTTCATATCGCTTTGTCTGCACCTGGGCGTGCTCGCCTGGGGCCTCGTCTCGTTGTCTTCGGCACGCACCTTCAAGGCTGCGGCGCCCGAACCCGTAGCCGTCAGTTTGGTGACGCCTGATGATCTGACCCGGCTGCGGCAAGGGTCCCGCAAGGCGAAGGCTGAAACGGCAACGCCGCGCAAGTCAAAGGCCAAGACCAACCCTCGCAAGCCCAAGCCGAAAGCCAAGCCGATCCCGCCGCGGGCCACGGCGCCTGCGGCACCTCCGCCTGACCCGATCGCGCAACGCCTGAAGCAAGAAGCAGAGGCCCGCGCGGCGGCTGCTGCCAAGGCAAAGGCGCGCGCGGCCGCCAAAGCCAAAGCCGCCAAAGCTAAAGCTGCCGAAGCCAAGGCGAAAGCGCTCGCAGCCAAGAAGGCGGCCGCGGCAAAGGCCAAACGCAAGCGGGAAGCCGAAGCGCGTAAGCGCCGTGCGGAAGCTAAGAAGCGGGCAGCTGCTGCGGCCAAGAAAAAGCGCGAGGCTGCCCGCCGCAAACGCGAAGCTGAACGCAAGCGCAAGCTCGCCGAAGCCAAGCGCAAGAAGGCCAACGCCTTTGACGCCGACAAGATGGCCGCGCTGCTGAACAAGATCCCCGATCGCGCGCAGCCGCCGCCCGCCGCGCCTGAAACGGATGATCCGCCACCGCGCAAGCCGCAAGCACGGGCCGGAGCGCCTGAGGGGCGTGATCAACGCCTGACCGCAAGTGAAATGGCGTTGCTCGCCCGGGCGATCAAAGCAGGCGTGCAGCCGTGCTGGAACGTGCTTGGAGGGGGGCAGGGCGCGGAAGCCACCGAAGTCAAAGTGCGCATCCGCTTCAAGCAGGACGGCACGCTCGCCAGGCCGCCTGAGATCGTTAACAGCGGCTCATCGGCGTTTTTCATCGCGGCCGCCGACAGCGCGCGTCGGGCCATCGAGCAATGCCAGCCGTACCGCCTGCCGGCCTCGAAATATCACGCGTGGCGCGATGTGATCTTGCGCTTTCGCCCTGAAGACATGTTTTGATGCCACGATGATGTAACAGTGGGGCCGCAGCAGGGTCTAAGCGACCCAAGTTACCCCGGCACCGGGACCCGAACGCGCCCACAACCGTGGATCACCACAACAACCGGACGAAGATGACGATGCCGCCTCACGACCAACCGCCCCGCCTCGCGCCCCGCCGCCATCTGCTGCGTGGTGCCGGTGCGGCCGCGGCCGCGGCTTGGGCAACGGCGCTCCCTCTGAGCGGCCTCTATGCGCGGCGTGCGCTGGCGCAAAACTCATCGTCAGGCCCGCTTGAGGTGGACATCACCCAAGGTGTCCTCAAGCCGATTTCGATAGCCGTGCCGTTGTTCGCCGGCCCCGATCAGCAGTTTGCCGGGCAGATTGCCGACATCGTCAGCGCAGACCTGAAGCGCTCCGGTCTGTTCGCCCCGATCGATCGCGCCGCGTTCCTGGAACGTGACCTGACGCCCGATCGGGCGCCGCGGTTCGTCAACTGGCGCCCGCTCAACGCGCAGGCCCTGGTGGTCGGGCAAGCGGAGCGGCGTGGTGATCAGGTCGTGGCCAGTTTCCGGCTGTGGGATGTTTTTTCCGGCCGCCAGCTCACCGGGCAGCGCTTCACAACGGCAGCGGCCAACTGGCGTCGGCTGGCGCATTTGATCGCCGACCAGGTTTACGAGCGCCTCACTGGGGAGCGTGGGTACTTCGACAGCCGCGTGGTCTTCATCGACGAGCGAGGCCCGAAGGACCGGCGTAGCAAACGCCTGGCGATCATGGACCAGGATAGCGCGAATTTGCGCTTGCTGACCGATGGCCGCGAACTGGTCCTTACGCCGCGGTTCAGCCCCACCCGTCAGGAGATCACCTTCACCAGCTACCGGCGCAACCGCCCGGAGGTTGTGCTGATGGACCTAACCAGCGGCCGGCGCACGCGGATCGGCCAGTTCAACGGCACCACGTTTGCGCCACGCTTTTCACCGGACGGCGGCCGGCTCGTGTTTAGCCTTGAGCAGAACGGGCTCACCAACGTCTTTGAGATGGAGCTGCGCTCGCGCCGCGCCCGGCAACTCACCAATGCCAACAGCATCGACACCGGCCCCTGTTACGCGCCCGATGGCCGTCGCATCGTGTTTGAATCGGACCGCGATCGTGGCCAGCAGCTCTACGTGATGAACGCCGATGGTACCGGCGCGCGCCGCATTTCCTATGGCTCGGGGCGTTATTCGACGCCGGTCTGGTCGCCGCGCGGCGATCTGATCGCCTTCACCAAGCAGGCGGGCGGCCAGTTCCTAATCGGCGTCATGAAACCCGATGGCTCAGGCGAGCGCATTCTCACCGAAGGCTTCCATAACGAAGGGCCTACCTGGGCGCCGAATGGCCGCGTGCTGATGTTCTTCCGGGAGACCCGCGGTGCGCGCGGTGGGCCTCGCCTGCATTCGATCGATCTGACCGGCTACAACGAGCAGCGCGTTTCGACGCCCAGTTTCGCCTCAGATCCGGCCTGGTCACCGCTGCTCAAGTAGTGCTGGTGCGGGTCTGGAGGTGCCGGAGCCAGGACACCCCCCCAAGTGCGCGCCCTCATTTGACTTAACATGTTGAAATGAATGTGGTTTTGCGGTCATCGGGGCTGCTGTGCGACGTTGTATTCTTGCACCAATCTGGGTTGAAAAACTGTGGCGATCCCGCTCCCGCGTTGAACGCGCCCCGAGCGTCAGTTAACCACCGAGATGGTGAGTGAAGAACCATCTTGCATGATGCGTTCGACACGCTGGGGCTTGGGGTCGAGCCTATTGCGCAGGTACCCATCGCGCAGGCGAAGCGGTAACTGCTCAAGTGGGGATGACACCGTCGCTTCCGGGTGGCGGGCAATCGGCAACTCGGCTCACTGACGGCTTTCAGTTCGAATGAGCTGGGGGACTAGGACTGATCGGACCTTTAGGAGAGAAGCTATGAAAACCGCTGTGATCGTTGCAACGATCGTTGCTGCCGTTGCTGTTGGTGCATGCCGCAAAGAGCGTCACCACGAGCCCATGAAACTGGGCGCAGACGTTCCGGTTGCTGGTCAAGTCGCACGCTAAGCGCATGACCGCTGGTGGGTCTTTGGCCCTCCGGCACGACGGACAAAGAACCACGCTCGGCCTGCGCTTGCGGTCGGCGTGGTTTTTTCGTTTTGAGCGCCGACGTCCTTGCGAAAGCTGCGGTGGGTAAGCTGTGAACCATGGCGCAGGCAAGGGGATAACCTCGGTTCCGTCGCGGCGGCTGGCCCGCTAAACCTATACAGTGCAAAACAAACTGCCGTAGTGCAGACGCGCAGGCGTCGAACCCACGTCACATTTTGGCGCGAACGAACATGCGTGTGGATGCGTGGTTGCGGTGTTGAGCTAAAGGCTTGCGACCACGTCACGTGCGCCGACGTTATCGGCCAATGCATCATCCGCGAAGGCGTCGCGCGTGATCCATCCACCGCATTGAACTTTGCGTGCATTGGCGCGTTGCTATTTGCGTGCGTTGGCACGTTGGGACCTGCGACAGCGTACCGAGCGCGCGGAGATCGCAGTTTAAACAGGCATGCGCCAGGAACAGGCGCCAGTCTAGCGCCAGGAAAGAGGCAGCCGATGTTGCTCAACGTTGCACCTTGGGATCGCGGGTCCATGCTGCGCCGTGCGCTGGTTGTCGCGCTCGTTGTGGGCACAGCCGCATTGGCGGCGGCCTGCGCGAAATCGCAGCGGCCCGGCGGCGGACCGCTCGCGGCCAACGGTGCCAACGGCCCAAACGGTGCTGACCCGCGCGGTGGCCCCGTGCGGCCTGGCACCTCGCGCGACTTCAGCGTGAACGTCGGTGATATCGTTTATTTCACAACCAACAGCACACAGCTCAGCGTCGAAGCGCAACAGACGCTCGCCAAGCAGTCACAGTGGCTGCGCCGCTATCCCCGCTACACGATCACGATCGAGGGGCATGCCGACGAACGCGGCACGCGCGAATACAACATCGCGCTTGGCGCCAAGCGGGCGACGGCGGTGCGGAACTACCTGGTGCAGCGCGGCGTCAACGGGGCGAGGATTCGCACGATCTCTTACGGCAAGGAGCGTCCGGTCGCGGTGTGTAACGATATCTCATGCTGGTCGCAGAACCGCCGGGCGCAAACGGTGCTGAACCTGCGCCGCAACGCGCGGCTGTAAGCGGGCTGCTTCACCCGTTCGGCACGCATTCGATGGGTCGCTCCGCATCTGTCCCGCAACTCGCCCGCCTCTGGGCCGCACAGCATCTAGCCGCTCAATCTTGGCCGCCGTGAAACTGGCTTGCTGACCGCTCGATGACATCGCGTTGTCGCCTTTAGCGGTCTGCAGTCTCGCGATTTGGGCTAAAGTCAATCCTTACTCGTCGTTGTTTGGCCGTATTCCACACGGAATATGACAATGCGGCGGGTATGAGGATTATGGCGCATGGCGCGCGTAGCGGTACGGTTGTGTGTGTTGTCGAGCGTGGGCGCGCTGGCGGTGATGGCCGCGGTGAGCGCTTTGACCGGCAGTGCGGTTGCCAACGCAGGCGAAGGTTCGCGCTTGCTGAACGGCGGCTTTAGCGCCCCTGAGGCGCGGTCGTTCCTGCAACAAATCGATCAACGCGACGATGACGCTGCCAGCCTGCTGTACCGCCGGGCGCGCGAAGCGTACTACCGTGGGCGCTTGCAGCACTCCATCGACTTGCTCGCCCAGGTTCTGCGGCGCTTCCCGAACAGTTTGGTCGCAAGCGATGCCAAGCTGGACATCGAGGCTGTGCGCCGTGTGATGCGCAGCCTGCGTCAGGATCGGGAGCGTTTTGGAACGGCACCGCGCCACCGGTCGCGGGCCAAGCGCTCAGCCGATCCCGCACGCACACGCGTTGAAGGTGGCATGCGCCCGTCGAGCGCATCACAGTCGCCGCAGTTGCCCGGTCCGCCAGAAACGGACTTGCCAGCCTTGAACAAGGTCGAGCCGGGCAGCCCGCCTGCGCGTGATCATCAGCCAGCGCGGCAGCAAAGCCTCGCCAGCTTACAGCCGACAAAGCCGCAGGCTGACCCGAACGAGCGCTTCGCAGACGAGTCCATCGACCGCGTCTTTTTCGGTGAAGGCATCACCCTGCTCGGCCAGCGCGGCAAGGAAATCGTGGCGCTACAGGCGAAATGGCTCAAACAGAATGGTGCGCTACAGATCACGATCCACGGGCACGCTGATGAGCGCGGCAGTCGCGCCTACAATCTGAAGGTTGCGCGCGACCGTGCGCGAGCGGTGCGCGAGGCGCTGGTCAAACGAGGCGTGGCGCGGGCGCGGATCACGATACGTGGCCTGGGGCGCAATGATCCGATCGCGCGTTGTAAGGGCCATGTTTGCGCGGCACAGAATCGCCGCGTGGTGACCACGGTGGCCGCGAGCGGCGTTCGCTAAGGTCGGTCCGCAGGGCCGGCGTGCCACGAGGGCTGTTACGGCGACGTTGGGCGTTCATCGCTTGGTCTTGCGCCGTTCAATTTGCACCTCCAAGGGCTGCCATCGCAGCGTACGAAGGCGGCCCGACGCGGCTGTACGTCGCCCTATGACAGTGTTTCTGGTTGTGGGGGCCGTGGCATGATGGGGCGAATTCGCCTATAGATGGTGCGGATGATTTGCTCGCCGCTGGCGAACCGCCGCAATCCGCCGGGCCCGGCCGTGACCTTGCGCGCGAGCGCCCGGACGCTTTGATGTGGCCACAAGGACAAGCGTGCCATGCCTTTCCCTGTTGTCGGAATGACTTCGCTTTCGCCGCTAGGCGCACGCCAGTCGAGCCACGCGGCCGTAACGGTGTTCGCATGGACTTTTGCTACTGCAAGTTTGGCGCTCGCTGCCGCAAGTCTGGCGATGCCAGCGTTGGCACAGACCACAGCGAAGCCTCCTGCCGCGGCGGCGGCCGCCGCTGGACAGCCGCCAGGCAGCAACGGTGCAGCGATGAGGGCACGGATCGAGCAACTCGAAGCGCAGATCGTCGATATGCAGGTGATCATCGGGACGCTCCAGTCGCTTGCGGACAAGCCTGGGGCGGCCAAGCCGGCCTACGGGCCCGCGCCAACCTCGCGGCTTGCCGGGCTCGAGACGCAGATCCGCGCGCTGACGGCGCAGCTTGAAGGCATCGGCCGCGAGGTGCGCCGCTTGCAAAAGTCCAATGGTGCCCGCCCGCCCGTCACGTCCGTTGCCGGCAGTCTGCCGACGGGCGCCGATGGTGCGCGTCTGCAATTGCGCGGCACGCCGCCCAAACCGCAGCGCACGGCCGCGACGGCGCGCCCTGATCCGCGGGCACCGCGTGACATCACCGCGCCGCAAGCGCCACGCCCGCCCGCGCCGATCACCGGCGGGTTTGCGACCACGGTCACGCCGAACTCGCAGGTGCGGCGTGATCCCATCGGCAACTTGTTGCGCCAGCAGCCGCCGCAAGCTGACGCGCGCGATCGGCGCCCCGCACAGCCCCTGGCACAGCGCCCGCCTCAGGTGCGCCCCGCGCAGCCCGATCGGCAGGTGACTGCGCTTCGCCCGCCACGCTTCGATGGCAGCGGTGATAACAGTGAAACGGGCAAGGCGGTCTTCGAGCAGGCTTACGGCTACCTGTTGCAGCAGAATTACGGTGCCGCCGAAGTCGGGTTCGAGGATTTCCTCAAGCGCTTCCCCAAGCATCCGAACGCGGCGAGCGCGCAATACTGGCTTGGCGAAGCGCATTTCGTGCGCGGTCGTTACAAGGCTGCTGCGGCGGCGTTTTTGAAGGGTTACCGCAACTACCCGCGCGGGCCAAAAGCGGCGGACAGTCTGCTGCGGCTAGCGATGGCGTGGGATCTGCTGGGTCAGAAGCAAGCGGCATGTTCCTCGTTCGAAGAGTTGGAAAACAAGTTTCCCAACGCCAAAGCGAACGTGAAGCGGCGCGCGGACGCGGAGCGCCGGCGGCTGCGCTGCTAAGATGACGGCGCGTCAGGCTGGCGGCGAGAAGCGTGCGCGCCGGACCGAACCGAGCGCGGCGCCCCAGCCCCTCACCGATGATGACGCGCTGCGCCTGCTGCGGCCGGTTTTCTCTTCGGCCGACATCGTCGTGTTGGCGGTATCGGGCGGTGGCGACAGCACAGCTTTGATGCATCTTGCCACCCGTGCGGCGCCTGCGTTTACCGCTGCACACAATGGGAGCGGCGTGCGGCTTCGCGTTGCCACCGTTGATCACGGCCTGCGGGCCGCGTCGAGCGCAGAAGCGGCTAAGGTGGCGCAGGCAGCAGCGACGCTCGGTCTTCCCCACGCTGTGCTGACGTGGTCGGGCGCAAAGCCGAAGACAGGCCTGCAAGCGGCCGCGCGGGCGATGCGCCATGCGTTGCTGAACGAGCATGCGAACAAGCTTGCCGAAGTGGCCGCCGCCGAAACTGGCGAGACCCGTCGACCTCGCGTGGTGCCTCGCGTGGTGATTGCCACCGCGCACCATCTGGAGGATCAGGCGGAAACGTTGCTCATGCGCTTGGCGCGCGGCACGGGGCCGGCCGGCCTCGCAGGGATCCGGCCCACGACGACGCTTCACGGACATCGGTGGGTGCGGCCCTTGCTTAGCGTGCCCAAGGCGAGGCTGCTTGCGACCCTTGAGGCGGAAGGCATCACCTGGGTCGAAGATCCCACGAACGCCGACCCGCACTTCGAGCGTGCCCGGCTCCGCGCTATGCAGCCCGCGCTCCTCGAGGCGGGGCTGACGGCGCCGGCCCTGGCTCTGGTGGCCCGCCGCCAGCGGGAGGCCCATGAGGCCCTGCGCCACGCGATCGATCAGGCCTTGGACGCCGATTTGCGCCAGCATGGCGTTGGGACGATGAGCGCGCTTGATCTGGAGCGCTGGCGCGCGCGACCGACCGCGATCCGCTACGGCATGATCGGACGCTTGTTACGCGCACACGGTGGCGGCCATCCGCCAGCTGATTTGGCGCAGTGTGAGGCTCTGGGGGCCGACATCGCGGCCTTTGTGGATGCCAGCGCGGTTGCACCTGAGACCGCTCGGGCGCCATCGCTGCCGCCGTTATCAGCGCCCTTGGCCCGCACGCTCGGTGGCTGCCAGTTCAGGGTGCACGAGGGGCTGCTGCAGGTGTTCCGCGAGCTTGGCCGTGGGCTGCCCGCCTTAGCGGTCACAGAGGGCCAGGCGATCGCCTGGGACAAACGTTTCGGCTTCCGGGTCTCGACGAATGGCCTGCCAAATGAGCAGTCTGCTCTACGGATCGGGGCGCTCGGGCCTGCGGGACGGGTTCAGATCGAGACGTTTCGTGCGCTTGATCGAAGTTCACTTCGGCCGATCGCTGAAGGCCTGCCGGCGTTGTGGCATGGTGATGAGATCGTCGCCCATTGGTGGCCGAGTGATGAGGGAGACAGCTATTTTCTCCATCAGTTCAAGCGGATCACTGCAAAATCCTGGTGTCTCGCGCCTGCCTTGAGGCTTGATCGCCAGGCCACGGACGCGCCGCGCTAACGATAACCAACAAGCTGGCGTCAGGACGCCATGGCGCAGGGGGCAATCTTGGCAAAGGTCCTGCACATCCCTATCTTAACGATCACCGGGCACGCTCTCGCGACAAGCCGTTTGATGACTCCGCGTTTTCCGCACATCCAGTGCCGAAGTCGCACCGTCGATGGCCCCGCTTCCCCCGAGTTCAAAAGGGACCTTCATGAACAGTAATTTTCGGAATTTCGCGATCTGGGTCATCATCGGCCTGGCGATCATCGCGCTGTTCAAGATGTTTCAGTCTCCTGGCCAACGTGGCGACGCCAGCGCGCTGAAATATTCCGACTTCCTCTCGGCGGCCGAACAGGGTCGGGTGAGCGAGGTCGTCATCGCCGGCAACAAGATCACGGGCGAGTTTCGCGACAACGGTTCGCGCTTCACGACGTTGGCGCCAAAGGACGACACGCTGGTCACGCGCCTGCACGCCAAGGGTGTGACGGTGAGCGCGAAGCCGGCCGAGGAAGAGGTTCCGTTCCTGCTGGCCGCGCTGATGAACTGGGCGCCGATGCTGCTGTTCATCGCCATCTGGATCTTCTTCATGCGGCAGATGCAGTCGGGCGGTGGCCGCGCGATGGGGTTTGCGAAGTCCAAGGCGAAGTTGCTGACGGAGCGACATGGTCGCGTCACGTTTGACGACGTTGCCGGGGTGGACGAGGCTAAGGAAGACTTGCAGGAGATCGTGGAGTTTCTCCGCGATCCGCAGAAGTTCCAGCGGCTGGGCGGACGGATCCCGCGCGGCGCGTTGTTGGTGGGCCCGCCGGGCACGGGTAAAACGTTGCTCGCACGCGCGATCGCAGGCGAAGCGAATGTGCCCTTCTTCACGATCTCGGGCTCCGACTTCGTTGAAATGTTCGTGGGCGTCGGCGCGAGCCGGGTGCGCGACATGTTCGAGCAGGCCAAGAAGAACGCGCCCTGTATCATCTTCATCGATGAGATCGACGCGGTCGGCCGTCACCGTGGTGCGGGCCTTGGCGGCGGCAACGATGAGCGCGAACAAACGTTGAACCAACTTCTTGTTGAGATGGACGGGTTTGAGGCCAACGAGGGCATCATCCTGATCGCGGCGACGAACCGTCCCGACGTGCTTGATCCCGCGTTGCTGCGTCCGGGCCGGTTTGACCGGCAGGTTGTGGTGCCGCTGCCTGACGTCGTTGGCCGCGAGCGCATCTTGAAGGTGCACGCGCGCAAGACGCCGATGGCGCCGAACGTCGATCTGAAGGTGCTGGCGCGCGGTACGCCCGGGTTCTCCGGCGCTGATCTTGCGAACCTGGTCAACGAAGCAGCTCTTCTCGCCGCTCGGAGGTCGAAGCGGCTTGTGACCCAGGCCGAGTTCGAGGACGCGAAAGACAAGGTCATGATGGGTGCGGAACGCCGCTCCATGGTCATGACTGAAGAGGAGAAGCGCAACACCGCTTGGCATGAAGCTGGGCACGCGATCGTGGGCCTGAACGTGCCGTACGATCCGTTGCACAAGGTGACGATCATCCCACGCGGCCGTGCGCTCGGCGTTACGATGAACCTGCCCGACCGGGATCGCCACAGCCACACGATGGAGTGGTGCAAGGCGCGGCTTGCCGTGCTGTTCGGCGGACGTGAGGCCGAACTGGCCTATGGTGGGCCTAACGCGGTGACCAATGGTGCTACAGGCGACATCCAGATGGCCACCCAGCTCGCGCGCGCCATGATCATGGAGTGGGGCATGTCCGATAAGCTCGGGCGCGTGCGCTACAACTCCAACGAGCAGGAAGTCTTCCTTGGGCATTCGGTGACGCAGAGCACCAACATCTCTGATGACACCGCGCAACTCATCGACAGTGAGATCCGCGGCCTGATCGAAGAGGGCGAAGCGACAGCACGGCACATTCTGACCGAGCGTCGCCAAGACCTCGAGACGTTGGCGAACGGTCTACTGGAGTATGAAACGCTGTCAGGCGCGGAAATCGCCGATCTGCTGGCCGGTAAGCCCCCAATCCGCGACAACGACGATGACGGCAGTGCGAAAGCGCCAAGCGTGGCAGCGGTCCCGGCCACGGGTGCGGCGAAACCATCGCGCGGCGGCGGCGAAGACACCGGCGGCATGGAACCGCAGCCGAGCTGATCGGGCGCCAGGTGCGGCGTTCGCTGTAGCGGCGACGTTGGGGTGGCGCTCAACTTTTGCCTCAGGTGATTGCGCCTCAGGCCGATGACCTTAGACGAAACACGAGATGGCAGCTTGCGGGCTGCCATTTTCGTTTGTCGACCTGAGCGGCTTTGATCCTGGCAGCCTTGATCATTGGCCGGTAGATCTGGATCACCCTGGAGTCGGTTCGCTTCAGCTTGAAGCGGAACCGACATCTAGATCATCGGGCGATTTGTCGGGATCACCACAGGTGAGCCCGAAATCGCCCAAAGTTGCTCTGACTTTAAGATAGATCATCTTTGGG
>JBCBJZ010000048.1:0-23517 GCA_038522635.1 Pseudomonadota bacterium
TCCAACGCGCTGACATTGCACGAAGCGTGGGCGTTCGAGCCGGACGATGTGTTGTTGCACGCGCTGCCGATCTTTCACGTGCACGGGCTGTTCGTGGCGCTTCACACCGCGCTGCTGAACGGCTCGAAGATGATCTGGTTGCCCCGCTTCGATGCCGAGCAGGTGTGCGATCTCCTACCCCGCGTGAGCGTCTTGATGGGCGTGCCAACCTTTTATACACGCCTGCTTGGCCTCCCCGCCTTCACCCAGGAAGCCTGCCGTAACATGCGGCTTTTCGTTGCCGGCTCCGCACCGCTCCTCGCTGAAACGCATGACACGTTTGCCGCGCGCACCGGCCACCGCATTTTGGAACGCTACGGCATGACGGAAGCGGGCATGGTCACCTCCAACCCCTATGACGGCGCTCGGCTTGCGGGCACCGTCGGCTACGCGCTTCCCGGCATCGATGTGCGCGTGCGCGCCGAAAGTGGTGATCGCCTTGCCGATGTGGACACCGTCGGCGTGCTGGAATTCAAAGGTCCCAACGTTTTCAGCGGCTACTGGCGTAACCCCGAAAAGACCGCCGAAGACTTCACCGCCGATGGTTACTTCATCAGCGGCGACCTTGCGACGATTGCGCAGGACGGACGGGTCAGCATCGTTGGCCGGTCGAAAGACTTGATCATTTCGGGCGGCTTCAACGTCTACCCCAAAGAGATCGAAACCGCGCTGAATGCCATTCCCGGCGTGGATGAAAGTGCGGTGATCGGCGTGCCCCACCCTGACTTCGGCGAAGGCGTGGTCGCGGTCATCACGCGCGATAAAGCCGCCGCCGAAAGCCCCGATGAGGCGGCGATCATGGCTGCGCTGAGCGACCAATTAGCAAAGTTCAAGCAACCCAAACGCGTGTTCACGGTCGATGCACTGCCCCGCAACGCGATGGGCAAAGTGCAGAAGAACACGCTACGCGAGACCCACGCGACGCTCTTCAAGCCGGGGACCTAGAGTTCATCCGCTTCAGGTGGAACCACCTGCGGCGAGAGATGAACGACAAGGCAGAAGTCTAGATGTCGGCACGCGGTCTTTTCTTTGCCGCGCACCCTTAAACCTAACGCGTGGCGGTGCTGGCGTGGGCGCGCGGGCGCTGGCAGACGTGTGCGAACCCGTTGAGCGGCGAAGTTTTTGTGCACCGCCGGTAAGGCTGTTAAGACAGTGGTATGGTTGACTGAGCTAGGGTTGCGATGCTCGGGACATTGCCATTTCAGGTTGAAGTTGCTGCGGGCACGCGGAAGATGAGTATTGTTCAGTAGCGATGAGTAGGACCCCTCCCATGAACGCGCCTTCGCTAAACGATTTGCGCAACGGGCTGCAGCCACTGGAAAACGGTGGCGATGACGGCAAGATGGACCAGATCCGCGAACTGCTGTTTGGCGATTTCGTCCAGCAGAACACCGCGCGCATTACGGCGTTGGAAGAGCGGATGGCGCAGATGGAAACCACCATGCAGCGCGGCCTGGATGCGCTGCAGGCGCGTTGCGATGCGTTGTCGGGCGAGTTCCACTCCGACCAGCGCAGCGCCTTCGATGAAGTGGCCCGCGGCGTCACCGAACTCAGCGAGCGCATCCGCAAACTCGCGCGGGACTGAGCCTGCACGCCGGTCCCGGTGGGGGCCAGACCCGCTATGGGTGCCAGTCTCTCTGTGGCCCCGTTAAAGCCTCAGCGCAGAATATCGGCACAATAAGAGCGTAACGAAGCCGTCATGTCGCAGAGCGTTGACCGCCTCAAACAACTGCTGTTCGACCAGGAGGCGCGCGACCTTGAGGCGCTGCGCCAGCGCATTGATGATTTGCGCGAGGATGGCGACCAGGCACGTGCGCTGCTGCGTGAACGGGTGGACAGCGTGTTTGAGCGCGCCGGGACCCGCGAACGGCTGCAGGCCAGCGTGGCAGACGTGCTCGACGGATCGCTGCGCGATGCCGAAGTGCGCCGGCACCACGAGTTGAGCCAGGCGATGGCGCCGCTGGTCGTTAAGACCATCAAAAATCAGATCACCAACAGCCGGGACGAGATGGTCCAGGCGCTTTACCCGATCACGGGTAAAATGGTGAAGGCCTACGTCGCCTCGGCGATGAAGGACATGATGGACCAGATCAACGGCTCGCTGGAGCGTTCGATCCCCGGTCAACGCATGCTGCTGAAGCTGCGCGCGATGCTTACCGGCCGTTCGATGGCCGAACTGGCTATGACCGACGCGCTCCCGATCGAGATCGAGGAACTCTATTACATCCGCCGCGGCTCAGGCGAGATGATCGGCCATTGGGTCAAAGACGAAGACCCGATCGTCCAGGGCGGTTCAAACCGCGATGCGATCGTGAGCGGCTATCTGAGCGCGATCACGGAGTTCGCCAAGGACGCGTTCGATGATGAGGGCTCCAGCATGCGAACGCTGGAGTTGAACCATCACAAGGTCTACCTGCGCGACAGCCCCACTTACCTGCTGGCGGTGAAATGCAGCGGCACGGATTTTCCGGCCGTGCAACGCATCGTGGATGAGGAATTCGTCCGTGTGATGGAGACCCATGCCGATCTGCTGATGCCGCACGCGCGCGACCGAAGTGCGCCGGCAGGTGAAGCGCGCCCGAACGGCAAGGCGAACGGCAACGGCGCTGCGAACGGGCACGATACAGCCGCGCCCCGTGGCGATGGTTCCACCACGAACGGCCAGGGTTACAGCCAGCGCCCCGTCAAGACTAAGAACCGCGGTGATCGTGGCGGACGCCCGGCGTCGCCTAACGATTTCGCCGCCGTCCTGCCCGAACTCGCTTTGCGGCTGCAAACCCGGATGAACGAGGCGCGCGCGCTTCTGCCCCGGCGCCGCGCCGGCAACCCGCTCAAGGTCATTGCGTGGCTGATCGCGCTCCCGCTGCTGGCGTGGCTCGCCTGGTGGGGCTGGACCAGCTACCGCGGTGCGCTCAATCACGACACCGCGCAGCGCATCATCATCAACACGCCCGAAATGAAGGGCTTCCCGACCCGGATCGTCAGCGAAGAGAACGGCACGGTGTTGCGTATCTCGGGCCTTGCACCGTCTGATCGCGTGAAGGCCCGCGTTATCGAGCGGATCGGCGGAGCGCTTGGCCCGGGCACGCGCATCCTGGACAACATGGGTGTGCTGCCGTTGATGCCGGGTGTTGATCCGCGCCCACAGATCGCCAAGGTCCGCGATGCACTTTCGGGCCTTGAGATCCGGCTGATGCGTGAAGGAATCGAGCGCGCGCTCGAACGTGCTGAACGCCGCCTTGAAGCGTCCGTGGCCAAGCTCGATGGTCTTGAAACGCAGCTTGCCGGGACGCCCGGCGCAGAACGCACCCGGCGCGCCTTCACCGCTTCGCGCACCGCGCAAGGCGAGATCACCGCCGTCCGCGCCAAGCTCAACGAACAACCCACCACGGCGGCCGGTTATAAGCCGATCATGGATCTGCTGATCAGCGCCACCACCAAGGTTGATGATGCGGTGCGCACCCTTGCCCGCGTCAACGCGCCAAGCGACGCGACAGCGCGACCCGACACCATCACCGCGCGCAGCAGACCGGCGACGGCTGTGGTGGCGGCGGAGGAACTGGCGCTTGCCACCGAGCGGCTCGCGGTCACATCGGGCGCGGTGGAGCGCAAGGCTGCGCTGCGTCCCTTTGAGCAACGCGTGAGAGGTGTGCGCCGCTCGCTCACGAACGTCGACAACAAGGTCCTCGATGTTGATGAACGCGTGAAGCAATTGCAGCGCGCGTTGGCCGCCTTGGCACAACGCAAACCACCGCCGCCGCAAATCCAGATCGCACCCCAAACGCCTCGTGCCAAACTGCTCGAGTGGGCGCGCGACAACGCCATCTTCTTCTCCAAGGGCGCGCGTTTCCGCGATGATGCGGAAGCAACCCGCACGCTGGACGCGATGGCAACGCTGCTTAAGGGCAACGCCATCACGATCCGCATCATCGGCTACACGGACGAACGCGGTAGCGCGCGCAGCAACGCCCGCATCGCGCAAGCGCGTGCCGATGCGGTCAAGGCCGGGCTTATCGATCGTGGTGTGCCGGCAGCCCGGATGAGCGCCATCGGCCGCTCCGATCTGGCGCGCCGCCTCAGCACATTCGTCGGCGACAACAGCCCCAACCGCCGTGTCGAATTCGAACTCGGCTTCAAGGGTGAAAGACCCCAGGGCACGCCATGACCTCGTACAAGGTTATGCTGTTGGGCGACATCGGGGTGGGCAAAACCTCCCTCGTGCGGCGGCTCATGTACGGGCAGTTCGCGACCGATTACGGCCCGACGATCGGCGTCGACATCTACAGCTACATTTGTGACCCCGATGCGCTCGCCGCTGCCGGCCAGCCGCCCGCTGCTGAGGGCACGGAACTGGTCATCTGGGATACCGACGGCAACTTCGGCGAGAGCATCTTTCGCCACGCCTACATCCGCGAGGCGTCGGCCGCCATCATCGTGGGCGATGCCACCCGGCGTCCAACCCAGGATTCGATGGTGCGCCTGGCGGACGGCTTCCAGGACGCCTTCCCCGGACGCACTTTCGCGTTCGTCCTCAACAAATGCGACATGCTCGAAGCCGACGTCCCGCCCGATCTTCCCGAGGCGCTCGCGAGCACACACCACCTCTTCATCAAGACCAGCGCGAAAACTGGCGACAACGTAAAGCTAGCCTTCCATGACACCGCTGCAACCATCCTACGACGCGACTTTTGACCCTGACGCACCGGTCACGCCACTGCTTCTCGACGCGGTGGACTTCCTCGCAGGACGCGAGCTCTACGCGTTCTTATGGTGCGATGATGATCTGATCGTGCGCGAGAGCTTTGGCGCCTTGGGCGAGCTTGCGCCGGTCGATCAGCATGTGTGCCGCTCGCTGCTGCCGTTGATGGGGTTTGAGGAGCAGATCCGCGCGCTCAAACGCAAGCCGCAGCGCACGGTCGAATTGCCCAACCTTTCAATCATGATGGGGCCGGTGCAAAGCCCACGCATCAACATCAACGTGTTCTGGCGCCCGCCCATGAAGCGGTTCCTGGTGGCGCTGAGCCGTGTGATCTCGCGCTCCGACCTTGAGGTTGAGCTGAACCACAACATCCGGGCTCGGCGGATCGCGGAATCGCAGCTTCTCGAAAAGTCCGATGAGATCGCGCGCGCCAACCGTGAACTGACGCGGGTCAACGGTGATCTGGAAGAGTTCGCCTACGTGATCTCGCATGATCTCAACGCGCCACTGCGGGCGCTCAAGATCCTCACCAGCAATCTTCATCGCACGATGGGCAATGACGCCACCAAGGACGCGCTGGCCGACCTTGCACGCATCGCTGATCAGACGCGCCGCATGTCGAGCATGCTGACGGACCTGCTCGACTACGCCAGCATCGGGCGCAAGGATGAGGTGATGGAGCGGGTCGATACCCGCGCGCTCCTGCAGGGCATCGCCGATAGCCTGCCGCGGCCACCGGGCATCACGCTGGCACTCGCGGGCACCTGGCCGCAGATTGACACGTTGCGGGCGCCGCTCGACATCGTGTTCCGCAACTTGCTCGAAAACGCGGTCAAACACCACGATCGCGAGACCGGCGCCATTTGCATCACCGCGACGCCCGAAGAGATGCGCCAGGAGGCCGATGGGCTCTACTGGACCTTTGAGGTGCGTGATGATGGCCCCGGCATCCCGCGCGACTACCAGGAGGCGGTGTTCCATCCCTTCCGCAAAGTGGAAGCGGCAGCGCTGATCCCGGATCTGCAAAGCGATGCCGCCTTCCTCGATGATGCCGCAGCCCCGCCGCAGAGCACCGGCATCGGCTTGGCGCTTGTCAAGAAGACGGTCGACAGCGTGGGTGGCCGACTGGTGCTCACCTCTGATCCCGACCACGCACGCGGAGCACGGTTTGCGGTGTACTGGCCAAAGCAACCCGCGCTGTGATGCCGGCCCCCAGGGTGGTGATCGCCGGGGCCAAAGGGATACACCAACGGTGGGCGACGCACCGTTGACGTCACAACAATGTCTGGACACGCGCGCGCGGGCGTGCCTACGTTGGCCCCGCATATTAACTTCGCGTAACCATAGCGAGGGTAAGAGCAGGCGTGTGTCCTCGCGCTTGCGCGGCACGGGGCACGGGGCACGGCAGAGGCTACAGGCATGGTGAAAGCGGCAAGCGGTCGCCAGCGTTCGGGTGGCGATCACCTCACCAAACGGAGCGATCTGACCCGCGCCCGCCACGGATTTGCTGAACCGAAAGACCTGCTGATCGTCGAAGATGAGACCTTCGACGCTGATCGCCTGCGCGCAACCTTGCACGTGATGTTCGGCTACGAGATGCAGGTGCGACGCGCAAGCACGCTCGGGAGCGCGCTCGACTGCGTGATCGAGCGCAAGCCGGACCTGATTTTCCTCGACGATATCCTGAAGCCGAACGATACGGCGATGAGCACGATCCCGTTCTTGCGGCGATGCGGCTACGAGGGCCCCTTGATCGTCATCAGCGGCCAAGTCACCCGCAAGCGCCGTAGCGAGCTGTTGAGCGCGGGCGCAGCCGAAGTGATCCACAAGGATGATGTCGATAGCGTTGCGATCACCGAGGCGCTGACGAAAGTCCTGGATGCGGTCGGTTGTGCTGATGATGAGGCCGACGCCGCCAACGCTTCATCCGCGCCGCACGCTGATGGCTCAGGCGACGATGAGACCGCGCAGACGTCAGCCAAGAAGTGAGCGGCGCCTGCCTCTACCCGACGCAAGCCGCGGGACCTGCGTTCATCCATAGGCAGGCAAGCGCACAGAAATTAATGCACGCGCCGTGAGGGGCTGCGCAAAGCGCGCAACGTGCGTTCAGCATCGCTCGCTGTGTTGTTGCCCGTGCTGACCCGTGAGCCTTCGCCGCTGCGTCGCGCGCCGTATTCGCTTGCGGGAAACAGCATGTGGGGCGAAGCGCGATAAACGCCTTTCGCCATCACACCGGTCTCATCGGGATTGATCTCTTCCGCCATCAGCACGCCGCGCAACGTCGCGGGCTCGATGGCCTTGGCCAGCGCCACCGCCTCATCTTCGCTGTCGGCTGCCACGAGGTAGGCAATCAGCACGTAAAAGCGCTCATCATCGCCATCAACGCTGCTGAGGGCGCTGCCCTGCGCTCCCTGCGCGCGATGGGGCTTGCCATCTCGACCTTGCATTGCCCCGTCTTGCCCGCGCTCGAGCGGCAAAAACATATCATCCCCGTCATCGCCCTCAGCGCCGTCCCCGGTCGGCCATCCCTCCGGCCACGGGCCTTCAAGTTGCACCTCATACATCGTCCGCCGCGCCTCTTCGGTCTGCCCGTGGACAGCCCGCCACGCGTGGAAGACCTCATCGGGTTCCCGGCTCCAGGCGATCGCGGTCCGGCACGCCTCCACCGCGTCAGGCCGCCGCTCAAGCTGGTTCAGCGCGATGGCATAGGCGGCAAGCACGCTCGCCATCTCCATATCGGCGGCCTCAAGGTCGTCGGGGAACGCTGTCTGCTCGAACGTGCGCACCGCTTCGCCCGGGCGGTCCGCTTCACACAATTGCGACACCCGCCGCTCAAGGATGCGCAACCGCAACCCTGTGTAACGCCAGCTGGTCTCCCCGGTCGCCCATAGTGCATCGAACACGGCATCGGCCTCCGGCATGCGCCCCGCCCGCTCCAGCGTGATGACCTTGTTGAACTCGAGCGAGGCCACGCTGACGTCGGGCAAGCCGCGTGCGGCTTCGAACGCGTTCAATGCTTTGTCGTGATGGCCCTGGTCACAATAGAGGTTGCCAAGCAGTTGCCACAGCTCCCACACCGTTGGCATCGTCTTGACGCCGCGTTCCAAGGTGTTGACGGCCGATTGCAATTCGCCTTGCCGGGCAAGCGCGATGCCTTGGATCTCGAAGCCCACGGCTTGACCTTCGCGCTCAAGGGTTTCGCCGATGTCGATCGCCGATTCAAAATCGTAGTCGTCAAGGTGGGCGTAGCCATCCTCGACCAGATCTTCGATGTAGGCCTCGTTGCTCATTTCGCCGCTTTTCGCACACTTGAGCGCGGCGCACCATGCCGCGTAAAGCGCGACCCTTTGTGCGCCCGTCGACCCATCATGGCTGCTCCGTCCCGCTCGCGGGGCCCTTCATCGCGCCCTCCATCGAGCCTTTCGTCGAACCATTGGCGGGCGGCGAAGCGGGCACCGGCGGCGGCGCGCCCAACTCTTCGCGCAGCAAATCGACCGCCGCTTCATCAAATTCCTGCCGTCGTATCGGCCGCGCCGGCTCAGGCACATCACTGACCAGTTTCGCAAGCGCCTCAAGACCGCGCGGGACCGGGCCGCCATAGGCCCAATCGAGCAACTCGACGGTGTGGACGGCGGGCGGCACCAGCCGCGGCCGCTCAGCGCTGTTCAAATGCATAATGCTAGCGTAATCGCTCACCGCTACCGCATCGGTCTTCGTCGCGATGATTTGATCGTAAAGGCGGGCACGCAGCGCATCGGCCATGTCAGGCTGCGTGTAGCGGTAGGCGCTATCGCCGCCACAGCAGGCGTAGGGCTGGTCAAGGGTCGCAACGGCGAAACCCGCGTTTTGCAGCAGCCGCCTTTGAGCGCCGGAGGGGTCGTTTGCGAACTGCATCTGCCCCCCTTCGTAGAGCGCGATGCGCAACGCTGACCACCGCTTGGGCGGCCCCATGTCGTAGTCGGCCAGGAAGTGCGAGACATCCTGCGTCAACCCGCTCACGATCTGCGCTTTCTCGTGCCAGTCGGCATCATGCTCGAACCAGGCGCCATAATCGCGCAACGCCTGCCAGCAACAGCCCGCGTTCGTTAAGATGGCATCGACCGGTTCGCGGTCGTGGGCCTTGAGCCAAGCGTCAATGTTGGTCTGCGCCTGGGCAAGCGCCTGGCGTTGCTGACCAAGGTTCATGCGCACCGCGCCACAGGCTTGCGCGCCAGCCGCGATCTCGACTTCGACGCCGCGCCGCGCCAGCAACCGGATCGTCGCATCGTTGATATCGGGCCGCATCACCTGGTGCGTGCACCCCGCAGAGAGCAGAACGCGGGCACGCCGCTCCTGCGTGGTCGCCGCCCGTCCTGGACCCTCAAAGGCGGCGGGTGCCGCGTTGGCGGCCACCGCGATGTCCATGACGCGCTCAAGTTCCTTGTAGCCTGCGCGGCCCAACACGCGGGCCAGCGGCCGTCCGAGCTTGGCCCACCGGCTCGCCAGCGTCAGACGGTCGGGGTTGGCAAGCACATCGCCGATCAGCCCCCGCGCGCTGCGCTCGCGACGCGGCCGCCCGCCCTGACGTTCGATATAGCGCCGCATCAGCAAAATCGCTTGACGGTAGGCCGCGCCGCGCGCGCCGTTGGCCATCGCTTCTACGAATGGGGGGCACCGGTCGATATGCCGGCGAAGTTCATCGTCCACCGCGCCGCCGTTGCGAATCATCTGCTCGATCATGGCCGCGTGGCCGCGCGGGGTGTCGCGCTCATCGTGGGTGATCAGGTAGACCGGGTGGCGCTCGTTGCCGATACCGCTGCGGTCAATCTGCGCGACGAGGTGCGCAAGCTCATCAAGCAGGGCGTCTTCGCTTTGATCGTAGCCCAGGTGCGGTGCGCGTGTTGTGAGGCCCGGTTGCGCCATCGGCGACGCGCCGGCCGTGATGGCCCCCTCACCCGTAGCGGTCGCCTGGCCAACAGGTGACGTGATCGCAGGTCGCTTGGCCATGCTCACGTCACCTCAAGCGGCATCAGCGCAGCCGCCTCATCAGCGCGTTGGGTCTCGCCGGTGTGTTGGGAGGCGGCCATCGTGGACCGCCCCTTGCGGCCGGGATTAAGGATGCCGGCTGGATCGAAGGCCTGCTTGATGCGGTCAAAGAGCGCTTGCACGGCCGGCTCATGCGGCTGGAACACGTCCACCTCGCCCCGCACTTCGGCGCTCGCGCGCACCAGCATCGCGTGCCCGCCCGACGTTGCCACCAAACGGCGAATGTCTGCGGCGCCCGCATCGCGCGCTGGCTGGACTTCCATCCACACCACACCACCACCCCAGTCGTAAAAGGCCCGCGCGCCCAGGTAACCGTCCACCGCCTTCACAAGGGCGGGCGCGCGCGTCGGCGCCACACTGACGCGCCAGAGCGGCGTTTGCGCCTCGTTGAGGACATGCAGTTGCCGGACCTCGTCCCAAAAGGCGAGCGAGGTCGGCTCGTCCATCGCCTCCACCTGTCCGTAAGCACGGATCGCGTGGAACACCGCATCGCGCGCATCGTCGAGTTGCCCGGGCCCCGTCTCAAGACGCAGCGCGGTCACGGGACGTTGCTGTTCGGCCAGTTCGGGCATGTGCAGACGCGCCGTGAGCGCCCCTTGCAGATGAATGGCACCGGTGACCAAGGGGCTGGCCGCCAGGCCCTGGCGCAAGACATCGACGGCGACTTCGTCGGGCTGGCCTTGGATAAGAAGCGTGCCCGTTTCCGCAGCAAGCGGCACCACGTTCAGCACGATTTCGGTGAGAACCGCCAGCGTCCCCCAACTGCCTGCGAGCAGCCGGGTCAAGTCGTAGCCGGCGTTCGCCTTGCGGGTGCGCCCGCCACACTTGATCAGATCACCCTTGCCACTGATCGCCGCCAACCCCAGCACGTGCCCGCCAACGGGCCGTGCGAACGCCGTTGAGCCGCCGCAGCGCGCGCCCCCAAAGCCGCCCGCGATCACCCCACCGATCGTCGCCTGGCCAGGGGCATGGCCCACCAGCGTGCCGGCGTCGAGCGGCTCAAACGGCAGCATCTGCCCTTGCGAAGCGAGCAGCGTTTCAACTTGGGTGAGCGGCGTGCCAGCATGCACCGCGATCACGCGCTCGGAAGGTTCGTAAAGCGAGATCCCACGCAAGCCTTGCGTTGAAAGCGCCATCGCACCGTCGACCGGTCCGCCGATCAGGGATTTGCTGGCCGCCCCCATCACGGACACCGGTTTGCGGTGTGCGTTCGCCTCCTGCAGCAAGGCAACGAACTCCGCATGGTCGGTCGGTCTGCGTGGTCCACTCATCGTAAAGGTTGCATCTTTCAGCTTGCATCAAGTTCGATGCGCCTGGGCGACGGCAAAGCTCCCGCGCACCTTAACCGTTCGACCTTGAACGCGGGCTATGTGGACATGGGCACTCTCGACACGGGCACTTTGAACCATGGGCGCCTTGAACGTGGCCAGCCCGAACATGGGGGCCTTGATCAGGGCCGCGCAAGCCCGACGCCTGCTCGCGCGGTCTTCGCCCGACTTGGCGGCAAGACTTTGTCCCGGTTCAAACGACCGTCGGCGTCGAACGCGTGCTTGATGGCGCGCATCAGGTCAAGTTCGGCCGGGGAAAACTGCTTGTGCATCGCGTTACGGTGCCGGCGCCCGATGCCGTGTTCCCCACTGATGGCGCCACCCGCCTCGATGGCAAGCGCCACGATCTGATCGACCGCTTCGCTGACGGCGACCGCGACGCTTAAATCCTCTTCGCGGTAGCGCACATACCCATGAAGCGTACCATCACCGAGGTGGGCCATGACCGCAAGCTGCCCCCCTGCCGCCCGACAGATGTCCTTAGCCTGTTCGACCACGTCGTCGAGAGCGCCCAACGGCACGTTGGTCTCGAAGAAGCAGACGCTCCCCTCGTCATGGAAGGCACGATAAGCGCTCGCCCAGGAGTGCCACAGCGTTTGAGCGCCGCCGTCGCTTGGTGCCTCGCCCGCTTCTGAGCGCGCGCGATCGCCATCTCCGCCTGGGTCCATGGGGCTGCTCGAAACGGCGCCCGGTAGGGTGATCGTGGCATGAAGCGGTCTGAGCAGGCTTTTCAAAGCTTCGATCTGCGCCTCGAGTTGCGCAGGGGCGCCATCAAAGATGAAGGCAATCGCGCAGGCTGCATTCTGCGGCCAACCGGCCGACTGGTGACGCTCAAGCGCACGTAACGAGGCGCGGTCGGCATACATCATCATGGACGGCTGCAGCGCACTGCCCAACACCGCTTGCGCCGCCTTGACCGCCCGCTCCAGCGATGGCAGCGCCGCAAATAGTACCGCCTGCCCGGGAGGACGCGCGCACAGTTTGAGCTGCGCTTGCGTCACAATGCCGAGGTGCCCCTCGCTGCCTGCCAGCAGGCCGATCAGATCGAGGCCGGCGGCATCAAGCTCGCCATCGCCAAGGGTCACCAATCGGCCGTCCGCCAGGACGGCATTGACCGCGATCACCTGGTCGCCGAGACCGCCATCGTTGAGGCTTCCGGGCCCTCCGGCCTGGTTTGCCAGCGCGCCCCCGAGCGTTGCTGTCGCTCTTGTCGCGGGATCGCACGCCAAACGCAAACCATGGCGCGCGGCAGCGGCGTCGATGTCTGCCAGCCGCGCGCCGGCTTCTGCGCTGATCGTGAGGCTGGCTTCATCCACCGCATCGATTCGCGTGAGGCGCGACAGCGCGATCACCACATCGGCTTCGTCCGGCGCTGCGCCCGCGACCCACGACGTTCCCGCTCCGCGAGGCACTATGTTGAGGTTATGCTGGGCACAGTGCGTCACGACCGCGGCCACCTCTTCTGCGGAGCCAGGGCGCACCACCAGGGCCGGCAGGGCGGCGTCTTGCGCCTGCGCATCTCCCATGGCCGCCGCGCTGTAAGCGGCACGTCCCGCCCGCCCCATCACAACGTTGTCGTCGCCCAAAATCGCTTGCAACGGATGCGCTTTGGGGGTCCCTCCGCGCTTACTCTCGAGCCAAGGCAACCTTTTCTTTTTGGTCATTCTGACACTCCACTTTCGTCATATAGACCAAAGGCTATGGAATTTTCTACCTGTATATCATGACTTTAGCTTGTCATGAAATATTTTCAAAACTTTAGATAAAGATCTTATCATTATCGCGGAATGGGCGACACACTATCGCCGTCGCCGACGCCAATGTGACGCTTGTTCATAACGGAACGAACATGCCCTCGCCGGGGCAGCGAAAGGACCAGGACCGTGACCGCCATCACAGATCTTGAAATATTCGCCCGCGTTGCACGCACGGGTAACATGTCAGCCGCGGGGCGCGAAATGGGGTTGTCACCCGCCGTCGTCTCCAAACGCGTCAGCCTGCTCGAAGAGCGGCTCGGCGCGAGGCTTTTTCAGCGCACCACGCGCCAACTCACTTTGACGGAAACCGGGGAAGGCTACTTCAAGCGGGTCGTCGACATCATCGCGCTCATCGATGAAGCCGAAGACTACGTGTCGCGCCGCAACACCAAGCCGCGTGGCCAGCTCAAGGTGACCGCGCCGACGTCGTTTTCGCGGCTTCACATCGCGCCACATTTGCCGAAATTCCTGGAGCGTTATCCCGATATCGAGCTCGACTTCGATCTGACGGACAACTTCTCCGATATCATCCGCGAAGGCTTCGACCTGGCGGTCCGTATTGGCGAGCTGCAGGATTCATCACTGGTCGCCAAGAAGTTGGCGCCCGACACCCGGGTGATCTGCGCCGCCCCCGCCTATCTGGAGCAGTTTGGCGAGCCAACCACGCTCGATGACCTGGAGTTGCACAACTGCCTGTCCGCAGGCGCGCAGGATTATTGGCGCCTCGATGGCCCGGATGGTCCGCACCAACTGAAGGTGCGTGGCAACATTCGCTCCAACTCAAGTGAGTTCATCCGTGAGGCGCTCCTCGCTGGCCTGGGCCTGGGCCTACGGTCGATGTGGGATGTGGGCGAAGAGCTGAAAAGCGGTGCGCTGCAAGTGGTGCTGCCGGCCTACCAGGGTACCGGCGCCAGCCAGATCTACGCGGTTTATCCCTGCCGCGACTTCATGCCGGCCAAGGTCAACGCCTTTATCGATTTCCTGTCGGAACTCTACGGTCGCCAACCGGGCTGGGAACAGGCCGCCCCTGGCCGTAACGGGAAACCGCGCCTGGAAGTGGTGAAGGGCAGCGCCAACGACACGGGCATTGGCCTCGATCAGAGTGCCGCCGCACGCTGACACGCACTGACGTCTGAGGGTGGCCAAGACCGGCTCGTGCGTAAGCGCGGCTCCAAGATCGTGGGTAAGCGCGGCCACACCCATCAGCCATCGCAGCCTAACCAGGCACAGCCACTTGCGGCATGACATCTAAGCCGTGATCGGGCCGGCGCGCCACCAAGCGCCGGTCACCTGTTGGACGGGGTCCGACCGAGGCGCGCTGCCCATGCCTTGCCCCGTCAGGTGCTTCACCGCTGTTCAGGGCTGAGGATCAGGCGGCGCGCCCTTTCGCGCTTTGTGGGCTCAGCACGCTTTGCTAGATGATAGCGCGTCACGACGTCTTGAACCTCGCGAGAACCAACACGCATGTGCGCATCACGAATGGCCCTGGCGCTCGGCTTCCTGTTCGCCCTACAGGCCTTCACACCTGCCCCTGCCCACGCTGCTGGACCTGACGTGGCCTACGGTGAAGAGCTCTTTCGAAAGTGCCGCCAGTGCCACACCATCGGTACGGCTGCGCGTCACGGGACCGGGCCCGCGCTCAACGGCATCATCGGCATGAAAGCCGGCAGCCAGACCGCCTATCGTTATTCGCCAGCCATGAAGCGTGCAGGCGCCAGCGGCGTCATCTGGACGGCCAAGACCTTGCAACGGTATCTGAAAGCGCCGGCGGCGATGGTGCGCGGTACGAAGATGCGGTTCGCCGGCCTCAAAGACGAAGCCGACCGCGCCGATCTCATCGCCTATCTTGCACGCTTTGACGCCAAGGGGCAGGTTCGCAAGTAGCCGTGCGGGCCATCGGTCCCCGAGCAAAAGCCGTCGTCTGCCAAGCAGCCCTCGCACGGAGCTGCTCATAGGCTGCGAAAAACTTAAGCCCATGGAGCTTGCCCGCGTGCAAAACGCCACGACGTCCCCTGCCGCACAGCGTGAAAGCGCGCCCTCAGCCGCCCCTGTGGTGGGGCTGTTCGTGACCTGCCTTGTCGATTTGATCCGCCCTACCGTCGGGTTTGCCGCCGTCACCTTATTGGAACGTGCCGGCTGTAAGGTCATCGTGCCGCGCGGGCAAACCTGCTGCGGTCAGCCCGCCTACAATTCAGGGGCGCGAGCCGATGCCGTTGCGCTTGCAAAGCAAACCATCGTGGCACTGGACGATTGCGACTACGTGGTCGCTCCGTCGGGCTCGTGCGCGGGCATGCTCAAGTCGCACTACCCGCGGTTGCTCGCCGATGATCCAGCCTGGTCGGAGCGCGCGGCCGTCTTCGCCGCCAAGACCCATGAGTTGGTCTCGTTCCTGGTGGATGAACGCGGGTGGAGCGACATCGACGCGCGCTACGATGGCACGGTCACCTACCACGATAGCTGCTCGGGCCTACGGGAACTCGGCATCAAGACCCAGCCGCGCGCGCTCCTTGACAAGGTCGAAGGGCTGACGCTGAAAGAGATGCACGACTGCGAGGTGTGCTGCGGCTTCGGGGGCACGTTCGCGGTCAAGTATCCCGACGTCTCCAACGCGATGGTCGAGAAGAAGACCGCCAACATCGCCGAGACCGACGCCGGGCTGGTGCTCGCCGGCGACCTTGGCTGCCTGATGAATATGGCCGGCAAGGTGAAACGGGAAGGTCGGGCGGTCAAAGCCCGGCACGTGGCCGAAGTGCTGGCCGGCACGCTTGATCAACCCGCCATCGGTGAGGGCGACGCGGAGCCGGGCGGGAGCTGAGGCGCACGCCGGTCTCTGTCGCAGCTCTCGCGCTAAAACGACGACCGCTAATGCCGCGCGCGAGGCTCAGTCGCGCGAGCCGGCGCGCGGGACGCGTCGTGCGAGCCCGCGCGCCAACGAGTGCGCGATCAGTCGTCATCCCACGCTGGTAGCGCTTCGATCTCGGCTTTGCTCAGCGCCACCGTTAGCTTATCGCCCTTGAGGCTGACCTGGCCCAGTTCCACCACAACCGTTTTCTCGTTGATGCCCAAAAAGCCGCCAACGTCCACCGCCAGCGCGGCGATCGTTCCATCGGGCGTCACCAGAACTTCGTCGACATCACCGAGGCGCTGGCCATCGGCGGCATGCACATCGCGTTCATCGAGTTGCTTGACGGTGAGGTTGAGGCCCTTGACGACCACATCTTCAAATTCGACGAAGCGCTTGGCCGGTGCCGTCGTTTGGGCGCCCGCACTCAGCGCGAACGCAAGCCCGGCTACGAGCACCGCAACGGCAGCGAACGAACGCGAAAAAGCATGATTCATCGGTCAAACTCCTTTCTGTCAGCAATGAAACGTTTTGCGGCGCGAGGGTTCCCTTCCGCCCGCCGCGAAAAAGGATGAAACGCTATGATCAGGCTCGACAAGCTGTTGGAGCGCAGCATGCTTATGGACGATGCCGCTTGGGCGCGTCATGCCAGTCCCTGGAGCGTCTACACGCGCATCCCGATTTTTCCCGTACTGCTCGCCGCGATCTGGTCGCATACCGCACTTGGTTGGTGGGCGCTGATCCCGATCGGGATCGTCATCGCGTGGATTCTTATCAACCCGCACGCCTTTCCTCCACCCACCACCACCGACACCTGGGCGGCCAAGGCAACCTTCGGCGAACGCGTCTGGCTCAACCGCGGTGAAATCCCCATTCCCTCAGGCCACGCGCGCGCCGCGTTCGTGCTCTCGCTCGTTGCCGGCGTTGGCGCACCGATCGCCCTCGTGGCCGCCTACCTCAACGCTTTGGGATGGACGATCGCAGGCGCGGCCATCTGCGTGCTTGGCAAGCTGTGGTTTTGCGATCGCATGGTATGGCTGTACGAAGACATGAAAGACGCATCACCCACCTATGCGGGTTGGGTGCGCTAACACCATCACAAGGCCACTCATAAGGGCACCGCCATGGACGCCACCTCGCACGCCTTCAAAGACAATGCGCGACGCGCGCTCAGTGATGCGCAATTGCAGGAAGCGCTGGCCGGTCTACCGACAGGGTTGGTGGCGAACCGCGCCAAAGCCCGCGCCGGCCTGCCCGAGTTCGAAGCCCTGCGCGATCAAGGCCGAGACATCAAGAACCATACGTTGGCGCATTTGGACCTTTACCTGGAGGCCTACGAACGCCAGGCGACGGCGGCTGGCGCGCACGTCCACTGGGCGCCCACAGCCGCCGATGCCCGCGCGATCATCCTTGATATCTGCCGGGCCCAGAACGCCAAGCTGGTCACCAAAGGCAAGTCGATGATCTCCGAGGAGATCGGCATCAACGGGCACCTCGAAGCGGCCGGCCTCGAAGTCGCCGAAACCGATCTTGGCGAATACATCATCCAGCTGCGCGGTGAGACGCCGAGCCACATCATCGCACCGTCGATCCACCTGACGCAGGACCAGGTGGAGGCGGATTTCCGTAAGGTTCACACGCATCTTGATAAGGAACGCCCCCTCGTCGAGCCCGAACAATTGGTGGGCGAAGCGCGCGCGGTACTGCGCGAGAAATTCATCGCCGCCGACGTCGGTATCACAGGCGCGAACTTCCTAATCGCCGAGACCGGCACATCGGTCATCGTCACCAACGAGGGTAATGGCGATCTCACCCAATCGCTCGCCAAGACGCACATTGTGCTGGCGTCAATCGAAAAGGTCGTGCCCACGCTTGAAGACGTCAGCACCATCGTGCGGCTTCTTGCGCGGTCTGCGACCGGCCAAGAGATCTCGACCTACACGACCTTCTCCACCGGCCCGCGCCGCGAAGGCGATCCCGACGGGCCGGAGCACTACCACGTCATCTTGCTCGATAACGGGCGTTCGCAGCTCCTCGATAGCGAGTTTCGCGAAGTGCTGCGGTGCATTCGATGCGGCGCCTGCATGAACCATTGCCCGGTCTACAACGCGGTCGGCGGTCATGCTTACGGTTGGGTGTACCCTGGCCCGATCGGCGCGGTGCTGACGCCCTCGTTGATCGGCGTTGAAGAAGCCGGTCACCTGCCGAACGCCTCAACGTTCTGCGGACGCTGCGAGGCTGTCTGCCCCATGCGTATTCCGCTGCCGAAACTGATGCGCTCGCTGCGCGAACGCGAGTACGACGCGAAACTCACGCCGCGCAGCACCAGGCTTGCTTTACGCTCCTGGGCGTTTGTGGCGCGTCGCCCCTGGCTCTACCATGCGGGGACGAGGGCGGGCATGCCGCTCATGAAACGGCTGGCGGGGCGCAAATCGCGCTTTTCTCGCCTGCCGTTTGGCGCAGGTTGGACGGCCAAGCGCGACTTTCCCGCGCCCGAAGGTGGCACGTTCCAGCAGCAGTGGGCCAAGCGTTCCGGCGCGCGGACCGTTAAGGATGTGCGCCCATGAGCAGCGGATCAGAGGCGAAGCCAGATGGCGCCATCGGTGCGTCAAAAGAAAATGGCGCGGCGAACCGCAGCAAGGTGCTGGGTACCATCCGCAGCGCGCTCACCCAGGAGGGCGGTGCCCAAAACCGCGAAGCTAACGTGGCTCAACGGCTGAGCGCACGGGGACGCAACCTGATCCCGGCCCGCGTTGACCGCGACCGCGAGGGGCTCACCGCGCTCTTTATCCAGCACCTGGAGGGGCAATCAGCAACGGTGGTGCGAGTCGATGAGAGCAACGCGGTCCCGAACGCGATCGGTCGCTATCTGCGCGATAACAATTTGCCCGCCCGGCTGCGCGCTGGCGATGATGCGGCGTTAGGCGCGCTACCATGGGAGCGCGAGCCGACGCTGGAACGCGAGAGCGGCGCTGCCGTCAACGGCGACGAGGTTGGCCTGACGCGCGCGATCGCCGGGGTCGCGGAGACCGGCACCATGCTGATGGCGTCCGGCGCTGATAACCCGGTGACGCTGAACTTCATCCCGACCAACCACATCGTGGTGATCGACGAAGCCGATATCGCGCCAGCTTATGAAGATGCGTTCGATGCGGTGCGCGGAAAGCTAGGCGACCGCGTGATGCCGCGCACGCTCAACATGATTTCCGGCCCCTCGCGGACCGGCGACATCGGCGGGATTCTGGTACGCGGCGCGCATGGCCCTAAAGACATGTGCGTGATCATCGTCAACGCTGCAGGAGCGACCTGACACGCAGCCGGCGCAAACGCGAGCCAAATGAACCCGGCAGACGCCCCACCATCCGTGGGCGGCAGCCGCCTCGCGCTTTACGCCGACGACCTACCGCGACAGCCCGCTGCGGCAGCCTACTGTGAGCGAGGCACGGCGGGCGTGGTTGGCTGCGCGGGAGGCGTCGTCGTGCGGGGACGAAGCAGTTGCAGATCGTTGCCATCGGTAGGCGCGCCAGGCTGCGAGGTCCCAGGCTGGTTCAGGCGTTCCAGTGCAGCCGGGCCGCGCGTGCCGCTTTGGGCCAACAAGGTCAAGCTGATGCTGGTCGCGAAGAACGCCGCCGCGAGACCTGCCGTCACCCGCGTTAGCAGGTTCGCCGTACCGCGCCCAGTCATGAACCCGCCGCCGCCGCCGCCGATCCCCAGCGCACCGCCTTCGGATTTCTGCATCAAAACGATCCCCACCAGAGCGATCGCGAGCAGCAGATGAACAACGAGAAGGACGGTGGACATGACGGACGGGTTCCTGATGACGGGTTCTTGGCGGTGCGGCATTGGCGCATAAGCCGTTCGGGCAACACCAGCGCAACGCACTTGCGCAAAGGCTCTATCGCAAATGGGGCACGAAGGCCAAGCCTCAAGGCCCGTGCGACCTCGAACTCAGCTACTCGCGGCGCAGCACCCGGTTCACGATCGCGTTTGCCCAACCGCGGGTCTTGAACGCCGCTTCCATAGCCTGAGGGTCGTAGACCTCATCCACCCATGTGAAAAACGGCGTCGGGGTCGCGCGGTTGTAGGCGATGTAACTGTCGAAAAACCGGTCGATGATACCGGTTTCGGCCTGCGCGATGTGACCGTAGCGCAGGCTGAGCTGACGGCGGGCTTGCTCGATCGGCTGACCGGCATGGAGGTGACAAAACAGCACGCTCATCAAGCCAGCACGATCGGCACCTGATTTGCAATGAAACAGCACAGGATATTCAATGCGTCGCAGCAGGTCGCGCACCCCGTGCAGCTCGGCCCGGCTCGGCGCGGCGCGCGAGCGCAGTTGGTAGGTGACCAATTCGAGGCCCGCCTTGCGGCACGCCGCCTCTTCCAGCCACTGGCCACCGCAGACGCGCATACCGCGCAGGTTCACGACCGTGCGCCCGCCCGCCCGTGCAAACGCCCGGATGTTATGCGGTGCCGGCTGCGCGGAACGCCAAGCGTCCGGTGTTATCTTGTGCGTGTTTGAGTAGGCGAGGCGAAAAATCCCATGGTCCATCACCAGCATGTCAAGCCACGACGCGAGCGGGCCCAAGCGACGCCGTAGGCCCGCCGGCGTCCGCGTCGCCAGCGCCAAACGCGCCTCGCGCAGTCCGTTACGCACGGCGCGGCGCTGTCTTTTGGCAATCTTCCCCATCGCGTTCCATTGTGGCGGCTGGCCATTGTGGCCGCTGCGCCGGTGCAGGCAGCAGCGCATCTGACAGCCCTTTCAGGCCACGCACCTTGACCCTCCCGGCCTGATTTGTCAGTGCATATTTTGTTCGCCCCGCGCCATCAAGTTGGCGGGCGTCACAATGAGCACACAATCGCGCCGACCCCTAGCGTGTTGGAGCGTTTGCAACGTGAACGCGAGAGCCGTGCTTTTGGCCCTGCTCGCGCGGGCCCTGGCCGGAGGCATCGGCGCATCGGCCCGCGCCAAGAGCCTTAGGGAAAAGCTGGCCGTAACGAGAAGCTGGCCGTAGCCTGAAGCGAAACCACGCCCTTTGACCGAGCAGACGCACAAAAGCCCTGGACACGGGAGACTGGATAGCGAACGCCCGGACAGCGAACGCCGAGCTGACGAGCATCCGCACAAGACGCGCGCAGACAGCAAGCACCAACACAAGGGGGCCCGCGAGCGGTCAGGCGTGGCCGGCAAGTTGGCCGCACGCTTTATCAAGTTCGTCTATCGCACATCCACCGTCAAAGCCGACCCCGCCGACTACGAAGATGTCAGCGCGGCCGTGCATCCCTTCATCCTGGGTCTTTGGCACGGCCAGTTCATGCTGGTCTCGCAAATCAACACGCGCGGGCTACCGGTCAAGATCATGGTGGCGCGCCACGGTGATGCGGCCATTCTTGGCGATGCGCTGAACCACCTCGGCCTTGAACTGATCCGTGGTGCTGGCGCCGGCCGACGCGGGCGCGACCGTGGCGGTGCGCAGGCGTTGCGCCAGGCGGTGCGCGCGCTGAGCGAAGGTAACACGGTTGCGATGACCGCCGATGTGCCGCCGGGGCCGGCGCGTCAGGTCGGCGAAGGGATCATCATGCTGGCGCGTTTAAGCGGGCGGCCGATCCTGCCCATCGCGGTGGCAACGAGCCGCTTTCGCACGCTGCGTACCTGGAGCCGGTTCACGATCAACCTGCCCTTTTCGACCCTGGGCATTGCCTGCGGCGAGCCGCTTTATGTGCCGCGCGGCTCAAGCGATGAACAACGTGAAGCGCTGCGGGTGGAATTCGAAGCGCGCATGAACGATGCGACGCGGCGGGCATACGCGCTCGCGGGCGCAGACATGCAGCGTGCGACACCGCGCGTTGCGTCCAACATGCATCAGATCGAGCCAGCCAAGCCGGGGACCAAACTCGCGATCTACCGTGGGCTGACGTCGGCGGCGCGCGCGGTGGCCCCGCTGGTGCTGAAGCGCCGGGAAAAGGCCGGCAAAGAAGACCCCGCCCGCCAGGGTGAGCGCTACGGTTTTGCCGGTGTCAAAGCGCCGCCGCCGGATCGCCCGGTCATTTGGATCCATGCGGCTAGCGTGGGTGAATTCAACGCCGCACTGCCGTTGATCCAGCGCTTGCAGGCCGAGCGCCCCGACTTGTTCGTGCTGGCCACTACGGGCACGCGCACGTCGGCCCAGGTGGCTGCGGAGCGGCTGGGCAGCAACGCGTGTCACCAGTTCATTCCGCTCGATGCAGAGACGTACATTGAGCGGTTTCTCGACCACTGGTCGCCGCAGCTTGCGATCCTCACGGAGTCAGAAATCTGGCCCAACCTCATCCTCAGCACCGCGCAACGCAACATTCCGCTGGCGCTGATCAACGCGCGGATGTCCGCACGCTCGTTCAACACATGGCGCCGTCATCGCAGCGTCGCCGCGCCGCTGTTCGGCCGTTTCGCGCTGGTGCTCGCACAAAACGAGAAACTCGCCCGCCGGTTCGGTGATCTGGGCTGCGCCAACGCGATCGCCGTCGGCAACCTCAAGATCGATGCGCCAGCGCTGCCCGTCGATGCTGACGCGCAGACCTCGTTGATCGCGGCCATGGAGGAGCGCCCCGCGTTTCTTGCGGCCAGCACGCATGAGGGCGAAGATGAGATCATCGGCGAAACACACCGGCTCATCACACGCGAAGAACCGAGCCTGCTGACCATCATCGCGCCACGTCATCCCCAACGCGCCGACCGCATCGCACAAACGTTGGAAGCCCAAGGTCTGCGCGTGGATCGCCGCTCAAGTGGCGCGCTCCCGCAATCGGAAACCGATGTCTACCTTGCCGACACCATCGGCGAGATGGGGCTGTTTTTCGCCTCCGTTCCGATCGCCTTCCTCGGTGGTTCTCTCGTTGAACATGGTGGGCAGAACCCGGTGGAAGCGATCCGCCATGGCGCGGTTACGCTGACCGGGCCGCACGTGCACAACTTCCAAGACACCTACCGCGTGCTGCTGCGCACTGGCGCCACGCAAACGGTCAGCGATGCGCCGCAGATCGCAGCGGCCGTCATCAAGCTGCTCGGCGATGAGGCCGCGCTCGCGAGCAACCGCACCAGCAGCGCCACCGCGTTGCAGGCGCTCTCGGGTGCGCTTGACCGCTCGGTGGATGCGCTGCGTCCGCTGCTGCCGCCGCCAAACGACAAAGCGTTACGACGTGCCTCTTGAGGCGCCGCCTTGGTGGTACGGGCGCCGCTACGCGATGGTGTCGCACGCGCTTTTGCCGATCGCCGCGATCTACGGTGCTTTGGCCGCCCGGCGTATGGCGCAACCGCCGCAGGCAACTTCCGCGCTGCCGGTGATTTGCGTGGGCAACTTCACCGCAGGCGGCACCGGCAAGACGCCGTTCGCGCTGCATATCGCATCACGGCTGATCGCACAGGGGCACTGCCCTGTGTTCTTGACCCGCGGCTACGGCGGTTCGCTCAAGGGCCCGGTGCTGGTGGACCGTGACGCGCACACCGCGCAGGATGTTGGCGATGAACCCCTGCTGCTCGCCGCCAGCGCATCAACCGTGGTTGCGCGCGCCCGCGAGATGGGCCTCGCGCTGATCGCTGAGCGCAACGCCCACGCCGATTCCGCTGCACGCCATGACGTCATCATCATGGATGATGGGCTGCAGAACCCGCGTGTGAAAAAGGACCTGACGTTTGCGCTGATCGACGCGGAGCGAGGTCTAGGCAATGCGCGCGTGATCCCCGCTGGACCGCTGCGCGCGCCACCACCATCACCGCTGCGATTGCCCGCCAGCGCTTTGTGCACCATCACGACAGCGTCCACATGGCCCCGTTGACGATCGAGCGGCGCG
>JBCBJZ010000049.1:0-23128 GCA_038522635.1 Pseudomonadota bacterium
ACAAGAACCACCAGGACGTCTACGCCAAGCTCTGCAAAATGTAGGCGCGAGGGTCGGTTCAACCGTATCGGCGGCGCTCCTGTGTGAGTGCCGCCGAAGCGCTTTATTTCACAGCAACCGGCGCACAGTGCGAACCACCAAGGCGTCTACCGCCGAGCGACCTTGACAGGGACACGAACACAAAACCCATGGACGTCTCGCTGTTCCTGATCCAGACCCTCAACGGCCTGCAGCTCGGCGTGCTGCTGTTCCTGCTCGCGTCCGGATTGACGCTGACCTTCGGCATCATGGACTTCGTTAACCTGGCGCACGGCTCACTTTACATGGTGGGCGCGTTCATTTGCGCGTCACTCACTTTCGCGACCGGATCATTCCTATGGGGCGTGCTACTCGCCATTCCGCTGACCGCGGCGGTCGGCTTCGTGGTCGAGACCATCATCATCCGCGAACTCTACCCGCGGGACCACCTGGATCATGTGTTGGCCACGTTCGGGCTCATTTTGTGCGCCGACACGCTCGTGCAGATCATCTGGGGCCCAGCCGGCATCACCGTGCCGTTGCCGGCATTCCTGGAGGGCAGCGTGCCGCTTTGGGGTGACACGGTGTTTCCGGTCTACCGCCTGGTGATCATCGGTGCGGGACTGGCCATCGCGGGCGGCCTGTTCCTGCTCGTCAACCACACGCGGCTTGGTATGCTGATCCGCGCGGGCGCGTCCAACCGCACGATGGTGAGCGCGCTTGGGATCGACATCAAGACGCTCTTCACCGGCGTTTTCGCGCTCGGTGCTGCCCTGGCAGGCATCGCAGGCATGCTGATTTCCCCCATCACCGAAGCTTCGATCGGCATGGGCAACGAGGTGATCATCACCGCTTTCGTCGTGATCATCATCGGCGGCATCGGGTCCATGAAAGGGGCGTTCGTCGCCGCCCTGCTGATCGGCCTGATCGACACCATGGGGCGGTCATTCCTGGATGACGCGTTCAAAGTGTTCATGTCGGCTGAAGCGGCCGAGACCGCGGCGCCGGCGCTATCGGCGATGCTGATCTACATCCTCATGGCCCTCGTGCTCGTGGTGCGCCCGCAGGGGCTGTTCCCACCCAAGACCCGGTGATGGGACGCGAAGAAATGGCTCACACGGACACCAAGCCGGCGACGCGCGAAGGTGCTGCCCCGGTTCAGGCGAAGGGTGGCGCCAGCAGCGTCGACGCCAGCACCGCCGACTCCAGTAGCGCCAACGCCACGCCGGCCACGCGTGCACGTTTCGCTGGCCTCTCCCTCATCGGCTGGATCACACTCATCACGTTGCTGGCGCTCGCCGTGGTGCCGCCGCTCCTGCACGCGCTTGACCAGGCCTTCTGGCTTGGGATCATGACGCGGCTCGTCATCCTGTCGATCGCCGCCGTCAGCCTCAATCTCGTCCTCGGCTATGGCGGCATGGTCTCCTTCGGCCACGCCGCCTTCATCGGCCTTGGCGCCTACGCGGTCGGCATTCCCGTCCACCACGACATCAACGGCGGCTTCGAGGCGATTGCAACCACCAACGGCTTTTTCCATATCGCGCTTGCGGTTGGCGTTTGCGCGCTCTTCGCGCTCATCACCGGAGCGCTGTGCCTGCGCACCCGAGGCGTCCACTTCATCATGATCACCATGGCCTTCGGGCAAATGGTGTTCTACGCGATCGTATCCATGTCGGAGTACGGCGGCGATGACGGGCTGACGATCTACACGCTGTCGGAGTTCCCGCTGATCGACATCTCCAAGCCGTTGACGCTCTACCTGGTCGCCTACGTCTCGCTGCTCGTCTGCCTCTACCTTGTCCACCGCCTGACGCGGTCGCGCTTCGGCATGGTGATCCGCGGCGCCAAGGAGAACGAGGAGCGCATCCGCGCGCTCGGCATCAACGCCTACATCTACAAGCTCACAGCCTACGTGATCTCAGGCGCCATGTGCGGTTACGCGGGCGCGCTGCTGGGCAATTTTACGACCTTCATATCGCCTGAGATGATGGATTGGACGCGCTCGGGCGAGCTGATGTTCATGGTCATTTTGGGCGGTGCGGGCGCGCTGATCGGGCCGGTGCTCGGGGCTGGCGTGTTCCTCCTGCTCGAAGAGGTGCTGTCGAGCTTCACCACCCATTGGCATCTGCCGTTCGGCATCCTGCTGATCCTGTCCGTGCTGTTCATCAGGGGCGGCTTGAGCGGCCTCATTTCGCGGCTGGGAGGGCGCCATGGTTAAGGCAGCGGCTGCGTATAGCGGCGTTAACGATGGCGCCAGTAACAGTGGTGGTAGTGCTGGCAGTGCTGGCACTTCACCGACCCTGCTTGAGGTGCGCGGCCTCAACAAAAGCTTCGGCGGAGTACGCGCGACCGACGATGTCACCCTCGATGTGCGCCCCGGCGAGACGCACGCGATCATCGGCCCCAACGGTGCGGGCAAGACAACGCTGATCTCGCAGCTCTCCGGCCTCGTGAAACCGGATGCGGGCGAGATCCACTTTAAGGGGCGCAACATCACCCGCGCGCCGCCCTACCAGCGCGCCCGTCTTGGCCTGGCACGCTCGTTCCAGATCACGTCCGTCTTCATGGGCCTGAGCGTGCAGGAGAATGTTGCGCTCGCGGTGCAGGGCATCGCCGGACATTCGTTCCGCTTCTGGCGACCGGCAAGCGCGGTGCAAGCGCTGCAGGACCCTGCCCGCGCCAAGCTGGAGCAGGTCGGCCTCGGCGGCCGCGCGGGCGAGCGTGCCGCAAACCTCTCGCACGGCGAACGCCGCCAACTCGAGATCGCGATGGCGCTTGCGACCGAGCCCGACCTGCTGCTGCTCGATGAGCCGATGGCGGGCATGGCCCCTGACGAGAGCCAACGCATGGTTGAGACGCTGCGCAACGTCGAAGGCAAAACGATCCTGCTCGTCGAGCACGACATGGATGCGGTGTTCGCGCTTGCCGACCGCATCTCCGTGCTTGTCTACGGACGCATCATCGCGACCGATACGCCCGCCGCCATCCGCGCGAACGAGGACGTCGCCCGCGCCTATCTCGGGGAGGCGGCATAACGTGCTTTCGGTCAGCGGGCTTGAGACCTCCTATGGGGCCTCGCAAGTGTTGTTCGGCATGGCGCTTGAGGTCGGTGCGCGCGAAGTCGTGACGCTGCTCGGCCGCAACGGCATGGGCAAGACGACCACGATCAACTCCATCATGGGGATCATTAAGCCGGCCGCCGGTACGATCCGCTTTTGCAAGCGTGACGTCGCGGGGCTGCCGTCGTTCAAAATCGCCAAGGCCGGCCTCGGACTTGTGCCTGAGGGCCGGCAGATCTTTCCCAACTTGTCGGTCACTGAGAACCTGGTCGCGACGGGCGCCAACCGGCGCGCTGATCCAACGCCGTGGACGGTGGAGCGCGTCTTTGAGATGTTCCCGGAGTTGGCCGCGCGGCGCAGCTCGATGGGCAACCTCTTATCGGGCGGTGAACAGCAGATGCTCGCGATCGGGCGCGCGCTGATGACGAACCCGCAGCTCTTGATCCTCGACGAAGCAACTGAAGGGCTGGCACCGCTGATCCGCGAGGAGATCTGGCGGTGCCTCAAGCGCATTCGCGACGATGGACTCTCTATCCTCGTGGTGGACAAGAACATCGCCGATCTGATCGCGCTCGCCGACCGCCATTACATCATCGAAAAGGGCCGCGTCGTGTGGACGGGCACGTCGCAAGCGCTTGTCGATGCGCCCGACGTGAAGGAACGTTTCCTGGGCGTATGATCGGTGGTATCGCCGCAGCCTGCAGGTAGCTTTAAGCGCGGCCGTGTTCCTCCAGCGCTGGCTCACAGAGCAAAGTGCTTCGACAGCTTCAGACCTTGCGCCTGGTAATGGCTGCCGATGTCCCGGCCGTAGAGTCGCGTGGGCGCTGCCGCCATCGGTTCATAGATGAGCCGCCCGATGATTTGCCCATCATCGAGGATGAACGGCACCTTGTGGCTGCGGACTTCGAGTACCCCGCGCGAACCGCTCCCGCCTGCCGCCTCGTGGCCGAATCCCGGATCGAAGAACCCGGCGTAGTGAACGCGAAACTCGCCGACGAGCGGGTTGAACGGTACCATCTCAGCGGCATGCGTGGGCGGCACGTGCACCGCCTCTTTCGACGCCAGAATGTAGAACTGATCGGGATCGAGGATCAGCCGGCGTTTGTCGCCCGCATGGATCGGTTCCCAATAATCCGCAACGCGGCAAGCGCCGGGCGCGTCGACATCGACCACACCCGTATGCCGCTTGGCGCGGTACCCGACGAGGCCGTCTGCCCCGCCCGTCAGATCGACCGAGAGCGCGATCCCGTTCTCGATGTCGGCGGCGAGCGCGCCCGTGTCGTCGCGTGTGCCCGCGATCAATTGCGCATCGGCATGGAGTGCCGCCAACGCGCTGTCGCTGGTGATGCTTTCGCCACGGCGAAAGCGGATTTGCGACAGCCGCGAGCCCTGCCGCACCACCACCGGGAAGGTCTGCGGACAAACTTCCGCGTAGAGTTTGCCGTGGTAGCCAGCGGGCACCTGGTCGAAGGCTGCCACGTGATCGGCGATGACACGGGTGAACACGTCCAGCCGCCCGGTTGAACTCTTAGGGTTCATCGCCGCGCTGATGTCATCGTCAAGCGCCAGATGCTCCATCAGTTCAACGACATAAGCGCAGCCCGTTTCAAGCACCGCGCCATGCGTCAGATCGATCTCGTGCAGCGAAAGATCACCGAGCTTATCGGCGACCCGTTTGCTCCCCGGCAGGAAGCTTGCGCGGACCCGATAGGCCTTGGCGCCCAGCCTCAGATCGAGGCTTGCCGGTTGGATCTGCCCGCTGATGAGCGGTGCGCTCAGCCCGACGCGGCCCGCATCGATCAGTGCTTCGATCTGCTGACAAGGCAAAATGCCGTTGCTGGCACCGGCATTCACGCCAGCTTGATGGATGTCGGGCGCATGATCCTGGGGCATGGCAAACCTCGCTGGTCGTTCGACGGTCGCGCACGTCAGACTGTGCGGTGCCGCTGTTGTAGCGCATCTAAGGTGCGCAGGCGCTTGACGCCACCGGCGCCCACACGTTACCCCCAACGCATGGCGCGCATGCGCGCGCTCGTGGTGATTTGGCCGGCCGGCTTGCAGCCACGCAAAACAACTCGCTAAAAGGCCGCGCCTTCGCCCACCTAAAGACCGGTTGGACAAGTTCGCGGCTAGCAGCTTGGCAACATAGGTTTACGAAGGAGGCGAACCATGGGCGATGCCGATTCCGATGCCAATCCCCGTCCTCACCCAGAGTCAGCGCAGAAGCGTGCCGTAGATGCCGCGGCGTCCGCCTGGCAACCGCGCACAGCCATGGTGCACGCAGGCGGCATGCGCACGCCCTTCAACGAAACGTCCGAAGCGCTGTTTCTCACCCAAGGGTACGTTTACGACAACGCCGAACAGGCCGAAGAGCGGTTCCGCTCCGAAGAGGGCGGCTTCATCTATTCGCGCTATGCCAACCCGACGGTGGCGATGTTCGAAGCGCGCATGGCAGCTCTTGAGGGCGCGCAGGCCGCACGCGCCACCGCAAGCGGCATGGCAGCCGTCACCGCAGCGCTGATGTCCTCGCTCCAGGCCGGTGACCATGTCGTGGCCGCACGCGCGCTGTTCGGCTCCTGCCGCTACGTCATCGAGACGCTATGCCCGCGCTACGGCATCGAAGCGACGCTGGTGGATGGTCGTGATCTGGCGGCCTGGGAAGCGGCGATCACACCGCAAACGAAAGTCTGCTTCTTTGAAACGCCCGCCAACCCGACGCTCGATCTGGTGGACATCGCGGGGGTCAGCGCGCTCGCGCACCGCCACGGCGCCAGCGTCATCGTCGACAACGTGTTCGCGACGCCCATGCTGCAGCGCCCGCTGTTGCAGGGCGCCGATGTGGTCGTCTACTCCGCGACGAAGCACATCGACGGGCAAGGGCGGTGCCTGGGCGGCGTGGTGTTGGGGTCAGACGACTTCATCGGGAAGACGCTGCATACGTTCTTGAAGCACACCGGCCCTTCGCTCAGCCCTTTCAACGCCTGGGTGATGCTGAAAGGCCTGGAAACCCTACCCGTTCGCGTTGACGCACAGGTGGCAAGCGCGGCGTCGCTCGCTGAGAGCCTTGAGCCACTGCCTAGTGTAGCGCGCGTCCATTACCCGGGTAGCCCGCATCATCCCCAGGCTGACCTCGCACGCCAACAGATGAGCGCGGGCGGTCAAATGATCGCGTTTGAACTTGAAGGTGGAAAGGCCGCCGCCTTCCGGTTCCTGAACGCGCTGCGCCTGATCAAGATTTCCAATAATCTGGGCGATGCGAAGAGCCTCATCACCCATCCGGCAACCACCACCCATCAAAGGCTTAAGCCCGAGGTGCGCGCGACGCTCGGCATTTCAGAAAGCCTGCTGCGTCTGTCGGTCGGGTTGGAAGCGCGCGAAGACCTTCACGACGATCTTGCAGGCGCCGCGCACGCTGCCGCCGGCTAAAGCAGCTCTCGCCGCCCCCCCACTGAGGATCAGGAGGGATCAGGCGGGATCGAAAGGCGATCAGGCGGCGACCTGATCGCCAAGCCGGTCCATGAACGCCATGCACTTGCCAAGCTCGTCCTTGACCAGGAACTCGTTGGCCGTATGGGCCTGCGCGATGTCGCCCGGGCCACACACGATCGAAGGCGCGCCGCCCTCTTGGAACAGGCCAGCCTCGGTGCCGTAGGACACAGCCGAGATGTCGTTGGTGCCGGCAAGCTTGAGGGCCATCGTGGTCGCCTGTGAGGCTTCGCCCGCAAGAAACGGCGGGATGGAGTTGGTCTCTTCGATGCTGACGTTAGCTTCCGGCGCGACGGCGCGCAGCTCCGGCAAAATCACCTCATCGGCGAAGCGTTGCAAGCGCGCGCGCACCTCGCCCACCGTGTCGCGGCCAGGAAGCACGCGGATGTCGACCGCGAACACGCTTGTGACGGGCACCACGTTTTGCGCAAAACCGCCCTCGACCAGATTGACCTGCACAGTCGGATGCGGCGGCGTGAAGCGATCGTACTGCGGGCCCTCAACACAAGCCCTGTGGCAGGCATGCGCTTCCGCGATCATGCGCGCAGCGGCCATTACCGCGTTCGCCCCCAAGTGCGCCATGGAAGAGTGCGCCGCCCGGCCCGTCACCTCAACCCGCAGCCGCGTTGCGCCCTTATGCCCGTCCACCACCTCCATGGTGGTGGGCTCACCGACGATCACCATCTGCGGCGTGGGTAACGTGCTGCCGAACTGCTCGATCATCGGGCGCACGCCGGTGCAGCCAACTTCTTCATCGTAAGACAAAAGCAGGTGCACCGGTGTTTTGAGCGTCCGCGCCTTCAGGGCGGGAACCGCGGCAAGCGCGCAGGCGATGAAGCCTTTCATGTCGCAGGTACCGCGGCCGTAAAGCTTGCCGTCCTTCTCGGTGAGCGTGAACGGGTCGGTGTCCCAAGCCTGGCCCGTTACCGGCACCACGTCGGTGTGGCCCGACAGGCCGATCCCCACACGGCCATCGGCATCGGGCACCGCATCGGCCATCGATCCGAGCGTCGCAAAGAGGTTGGCCTTCTCGCCATCGGGCGTTGCGATGAGTTGGCTCTCCACACCGTGATCGGCCAAGTAGTCGCGCACGAACGAGATCAGCGGCATGTTGCTGCGATGGCTGGTCGTATCGAAGGCCACGAGACGGGCCAAAAGGTCTTGGGCGGTCTCTACGGCTTCATGTTGCATGGACGATGCTCCGGAGCGATGGGAAGGGCCGCTGTTGCGGATGACGGGCGGTGAGGGGGTGATGGCGAGCGACGAACCGTCGATGGGCGGGATGATCGCGCGGAGTGATGCACAAGCGCCAGCCATGTTCGCGCATCGGCGCCAATCTGCCACAGTTTTTTCGCCCAACCGGCCACGCAGCAGGCGCCCGGCACAAAATTTCCGGTCCTGCGACGGAAACTGACACGTCCGAGCGTTGAAGAAGGGCGAAGCGTTGATGCGGGCAGCGCCCCTTGCAAACTGACTGCCCGGTCATAAATGAACCATGTCTCCATGTTAATCGTAGTAACTACGTTCAGCGAGACCCTCGCTCAGGGGACTTAATTCTTGCAGTGAGAGACCGCTAGATGCGATGCGCCTCGCGTCAGCGCTCGTGGCGTGAGCGCGCGGGCTACCCGTCGTCTTTGCTCATTTGGACTGGATTGTATGCCCATGACCTCTAAACGCGCTTTTGAGAGCCACGGTCAGCCGGCTGCACGCGACGGGTTGCGGCACGACGCGGTGGTCGCTGGGTGGGTCAACGCGCCTGGCGAGGGCAGCAGCTCGCGCGACGCGCCCTCATCGGCATCGCCCGTTGTGATCCTTAAAAACGACCCGGCCAGCGCGGATGGCGCGTCCCAAGAAGCGCCTCAAACAACGCAAGCCCCACCGGTCAAACCTGCGGGGAAACGCGCCGCGCAGGATGTGAACGCTGTTACGGGGACGCGCAGAGACACCGCGACAGCTATCAATGCCGCTGCCGCCGCACCGCCGAGCAGCGCTGCTGCGCCCAACCACGATGGCGATGGGGAGACGCGTAGCGCTTCAGGCGATGATCCCCCTGCGCAGCCGCCACGCAAGCGCCGCCACCCCATCGTCAGCGCCTTCCGTTTCCTCCTGCAGCTGGCGTTCCCGGTTGCCATCATCTTCGGCGGCCTTGCCGGCTACAATTGGCTCAAAGCGACCAAGCCCGAGCCGCCCAAGCGCGCCGCGACCGAGCGCGCCTTTACCGCCCGCACCATGATCGCGAAGCGCGGGACCTACGCCCCGCAGCTTGAACTTTACGGCACCGTGGTCGCCGGCCGTCAGGTCGATATCCGCGCGCTGGTCGCTGGCCGCGTGGTCAGCACAGCGCCTGCCCTGCGCGAAGGCGGGCAGGTTACCGCCGACACCAAGATTCTAGCGATCGACCGCGGCGACTACGTCACCTCGTTGAACCAGCTTCAGGCCCAACTCGCAGAAGCCAAGGCGAAGCTGAAGGAGCAGCAGGCATCTGAGAAAACCGAGCGCTCCTCGCTCGCCTACGCCCGGCAGCAGCTCAAGTTATCGCGCACCGACTTGAACCGCGCGGTGCCGCTTGCGCGGCGTGGCACGGTCTCCAAGCGCACCGTCGATGATCGCCGCCAGACGTTGCTCGGGCGCCAACAGACTGTGGATCAACTGCGCAACAACCTGGCCGTCTGGAAGGCCCGTCAGGCGCAACAACGCGCCATCATCAAGCGCTTTGAAGCTTCCGTCGAGCAGGCACAGCGGCGCGTCGCCGAAACCACCTTGAAAGCGCCCTTCGATGCCTATGTGAGCGAGGTCGCAGCCCAAGTCGGGCGCATGATGTCCGCCAACGACAAGGTCGCCACGTTGATCGACCGCCGGTGGATCGAAGTCCGCTTCACGCTGAACGACACCCAGTACGGGCGGCTGATCAGCGCCGAAGCCGACAAGGCGCTGATCGGGCAATCGATAGACATCGCCTGGAACATCGGGCGCACGCCGGTGCGCTACGAAGCGACGATCGATCGCGTGGCCGCACGTGTTTCATCCGGCTCGGGCGGCGTCGAAGTGTTCGCCCGCGTGAAGGCGCCGCTGCAGCCGGTACCGCTGCGGCCGGGCGCTTTCGTGCGCGTCAAGATGGATGATGCGCGCTACACCGACGTGATGCGCCTGCCTGACACCGCGCTCTACGGGGGCAATACGGTCTACGAAGTTGTCGACGGCCGCCTGCGCCCCCGCAAGGTCGAGGTGATCGGCGCGGTCAGCGGCGATATTTTCATAAGAGGCGACGTGGAGCCCGGCGCGCGCGTGCTGACCTCGCGCCTGTCAACGCCGGGCCCGGGCGTCAGGATTAACGAAGAACAGCCCGCCGCCACACCGCAAGCCAGCGGCGGCCAAAAGCCGTCAGCACCGCGCTCCGCCCTGCCCGCAGGTGCGCGCCGTGGCTAGCGCGCAAGATCACATCGAGGTCAAACGCGGCACAGGCCTGATCAGCCTGTTCGTGCGCCATCCGACGGCGCCGAACCTGCTGATGGCGATCCTGATTCTGGCCGGGATCGCGTCGATCCTGAAGTTGAACCGCCAGTTCTTCCCGACGTTCGATGTGCCCGTGATCACGGTCAGCGTGGCCTGGCCGGGTGCAACGGCGGAGGATGTCGAAACCAACATCCTCGATCTCCTCGAGCCGGAGCTGCGCTTCCTCGATGCCGTCAACGAGGTCACGTCCTATTCGCGCGAGGGCGTCGCAACGATCGCGCTGGAGTTCGCCAGCGACGCGGACATGCAAAAGGCACAGGCCGATGTCGAACAGGCGGTCGCGCGGATCACCACGCTGCCTGAGGACGCCGAGACCCCGGTCATCACGCGTGCCGCTTTCTTTGACCGCGTGGCGAAGATCTCCGTCTCGGGCCCGTTCGAAGAGGCCGTGCTGAAGCGCTACGCCAAGCAGTTGCGCGATGGCCTGTTGGCCGCCGGCATCGACCGGGTGACGCTGACGGGCGCGCGCGACGAAGAAATCTGGATCAAAATCCGCGAGGCGGACCTCCGCCGGCTTGGGCTGACGCTCGCTCAGGTGGCCGCGCGCGTGCGCGAGAACACACAGGATCAGCCAGCGGGCCGCCTTGAAGGACGCGTCGACACGCAGCTGCGCGGGCGCTCCGACCGCAAAACGCCAGAAGCGATCGGCAACATCGAAATCAAGTCGACGTCCACCGGCGAGAAGGTGTTCCTCAAGGACATCGCCATCATCAACACGCGCTTTGAGCGGGACGGCAAAATCGGCCTGGTACGAGGGGAGCAGGCGATCGCGCTTGCCGTTGAGCGCGCGATCACCGCCGACACGCTCAAGACCATGGCGAAGATGAACGCCTATCTGGACAAGACGTTGCCGTCGCTCCCCAAGACGCTCAACGTTCAGGTCTACGACGTATCGGGCAAGCTCGTCGAAGGGCGCCTTTCCATTCTGGTGTCGAACGGTCTACAGGGCCTGTTGCTGGTCCTCGTGACGTTGTTCTTGTTCTTGAACGCGCGCGTCGCGTTCTGGGTTGCGACCGGCATTCCGATCGCCGTGCTGGCGACGCTCGGCGTCATGCTCGCCACGGGCCAAAGCATCAACATGGTCTCCATGTTCGCGCTGATCATGATGCTCGGCATCATCGTGGATGATGCGATCGTCGTGGGCGAGCATGCGGCGACGTTGGAGGAGCAGGGGCACTCGCGCCTGCTGAGCGCGGAAAACGGCGCCACCCGTATGATCGCGCCGGTGACGGCAGCAATGCTCACCACGGTCGCGGCCTTCATGCCGATCCTGTTCATCCGAGACCGCATCGGCGACATCATGGCTGGCATCCCCTATGTGGTGATCGCCGCCATCATCGCGAGCGTCATCGAGTGCTTCCTGGTGCTGCCGGGCCATCTGCGTCACGGCAAGCCGGACCCGAAGGGCCCAGGCTTGATCCGGCGCAGCTTCGATGCCGGCTTCAACGGCCTGCGCGACTACATCTTCATGCCGATCGTGAAGGTCGCCTACAATTGGCGCTACACGACGCTCGCGATCCTTGTGGCGCTGCTGATCCTCTCGGTGGGCGCGCTGGCCGGCGGACGCTTGAAGTTCGTGTTCTTCCCGACGCTCGAACCTGAGAACATCTCGGCGAGCGTGCAGTTCGCGCCCGGCACACCGCGCAGTGAGCAAATCAAGGCGCTGAAGCGTCTTGAAGACGCGATGTTCGATGCGCAAACGCGTCTGCTCGCGCAAGCCAATGCCGGCAAGCCGCCTGAACCGATTGCGCAACGCCGCGTCAACAGCATCGATGTGCCGCCTGACAACGGCGCGCCCGCCTCAACGCCGCCTTCCGATGGGCCGGCCGTCAAACTGCCCGACCTCAACCAGAGCATCGATGTCTTGCAGGGCCTGTGGGATGGCCTCAAACGCGCGACGGGATTTGGCCCGCTGGCCGTGGAAAAACGTGAACCTCCGATCGTGGAGGCCACCTTTACGACCCTTGGCTCCGCGGGGCGTGCGACCGGCGACAACCTTGCGCAAATCGATGTCCAACTGAGCCCGAGCGAGGTGCGCAGCGTCCGCACGGTGCAGATCATCAAAGCATGGCGGCGCGCAGCACCCAAGATCGCCGGCGTTGAGCGGCTGGCAATCACAGGGCGGCGCGGCGGCCCGCCGGGGCGCGACGTTGATGTAAGGCTGCAAAACGCGCCGGTCGAAACGCTCAAGCGCGCATCCGAAGAGCTTAAGCGGATCTTGACCGGCTTCCCGGGCGTCAGCGGCATCGATGATGATCTGCCCTACGGCAAACAGGAACTGGTGTTCGAGTTGACCCCGCGCGGTACCGCGCTCGGCTTCACCGGGCAGAGCGTTGGCCAACAGGTGCGCACAGCCTTTGAGGGGGCGATCGCAACGCGCTTTGCGCGCGGCGATGAAGAGATCACCGTTCGCGTGAAGCGCCTGCAGCAAGACGGCGGCCTGTCGGACCTGAACCAACTTTATCTCGACGGGCCCAACAACGTACGCGTGCCCTTCAACGAGGTGGTCTCGATCAAGCCGCGGCGTACGTTCTCGATCATTCAGCGGCGCGACGGGATCCGCACCGTCGGCGTGACCGCCGACATCGACGACAAGGTCACCACCACCGAAGAGGTGATCGCGCGCCTTGAAAAGGAGATCATGCCGGCGCTCGCGGCGCGCTACAACATCACCTACCGCTACAAAGGCAAGGCGGAGGAGCGGGCCAAGTCGTTCGCGGACCTCGGCTTCGGCGCGACCCTTTCGCTCGCCCTGATTTACATCATCCTGGCATGGGTGTTCGCGAGCTACTGGAAGCCATTCGCGGTGATGGCGATCATCCCGTTCGGGTTCGTCGGCGCGGTGGTGGGCCACTACACGATGGGCTTCAACCTGACGATCATTTCGATGGTGGGCCTGCTCGGGCTATCGGGCATCTTGGTGAACGACTCTATTGTGCTCGTGAGCCGCATGGGGGAGCGGATGAAGGCCGGACAGGATGTGGCACTCGCCGCGATCGAAGCCTCACGCGACCGCTTCCGGGCTGTGCTGCTGACATCGCTGACGACGATCGGCGGCCTGTTGCCGCTCACGTTCGAGACGAGCCGGCAAGCGCAATTCCTGATCCCGATGGCGATCACGGTGGTGTACGGCCTGGCAGCGGCGACCGTGCTGGTGCTGATCCTGGTGCCGGCGCTGATGGGGATCGGCAACGACATCGGCCGCTTCATCGATGGTACGGCCGGGAGGTTTTGGCGCTTCACCTACGGCCGTTCGGGCGGGTCACCACCCGCACCCACGTCCGGCGGATCGACGCCAGCGCCGGCCCCAGCCGAGTAAGCGCCGCGCTCGCATGATGCCTGCCCGGTGCCGGCCGGTGATCGAAGCCCCAGCCTTGACCCCAGCGAAGTCTTGACCCCAGCGAAGCCTTGACCCTAGCGAAGTCTTGACCCCAGTCAGCCTTTCCGCCGGCCAAGTCTTGCCTCCAACTTGGCCCGAAGCCCCAGCCTTGAGAGCGTTGCGGACGCGCAACGGCAGAACCGCAGCGCGGCGTGGTGTGGCGTTACTGCGCCGTCCACCCACCGTCGACCGGCAGCGCCGTGCCCGTGATCGATGCCGCCTCTTCGCTCACCAAGAAAAGCGCCATCGCCCGCAACTGCTCCACCGTGACGAACTCCTTCGTCGGCTGCGCTTCAAGGATCACATCCCGCTTCACCTCCTCTTCGGAGATGCCACGCGCCTCAGCCGTATCGGGGATCTGCGCTTCGACCAACGGCGTCAGTACGTAGCCGGGGCAGATCGCGTTGGCCGTGATCGCGCCCTCCGCCGTCTCCAACGCCACCACTTTGGTTAGCCCCACGATGCCATGTTTCGCTGCCACATAGGCGGACTTGTAGGGCGAAGCGACCAGCCCGTGCGCCGATGCCATGTTGATGATCCGCCCGGCCTTGCTCGCCTTCAAATGCGGCATCGCGAACCGGATTATGTGGAAAGCGCTCGACAGGTTGATGGCGATGATCGCATCCCACTTTGCAGGCGGAAACGCTTCGATCTCTTCGACGTGCTGAATGCCGGCGTTGTTGACCACCACATCGATGCCGCCGAAGCGCTCGGCCGTCTCGGCCACGAGTGCTTCGATCTGGTCCGGCTTCGTCATGTCAGCGCCGTTGTAGTGCACCGCGCCCTCGCCAAGGCCGTCGAGACGCTTGCGGTTCGCCTCGATCTCGTCGGCATTACCGAAGCCGTTCATCATCACGTTGAAGCCGGCCTGCGCGAAACCTTCGGCCAACGCGAGTCCGATGCCGCTGGTTGACCCGGTCACGACCGCGCTTTTGCGCGTGGCAGAGGAAGACGACGCTTGAGCCATGGGTTGGCTGATCCTTCATTCGCAGGTGGTTCGCACGTGGTTCAAAAGTGCGCGTTGATCAGTGCCTTGTGCGCAGTGCCCCGCGCTGAGTCCCGCAGTGCGAAACCCAGCAGCCGGACAACGTGCGCTTCACACGCCGGTTCCGCGGATTGACGCTAAAGACCAAGAACAGCTTTCGCGATGATGTTCTTCTGAATCTCGTTGGTCCCGCCGTAAATCGAGATCTTGCGCCAGTTGAAATAACGCGGCGCAGCCGAGGCGGCATAGTCCGGCATGATGGGTGGCTCGTTGTGCCCTATCTCTTCGGCTTCATCAGCGTAGGGCAGGGCATAGGGGCCAACCACCTCCATCAGAAGATCGGTGGTCGCCTGCTGGATTTCCGACCCCTTGATCTTGAGGATCGAGGACGCGGGGTCGGGCCGGCCATCACCGTTACGCTCGCGCGCAACGACACGCATTTGCGTCAGTTCGAGCGCCTTCAGATCGACCTCGATCGCGGCGACCTTCTCGCGGAACCGCGCGCTTTCAATAAGCGGCACACCGCCGTCGGTCTCCAGCGCGGCAAGGTCCTTGATGCGCCGGATGCGCTCCTTCGAGACACCCACCCGCGCGATGCCGACGCGCTCGTTGCCCAGCAGGAACTTGGCGTAGTCCCAGCCCTTGTTCTCTTCGCCGACGAGGTTCTCGACCGGCACACGCACGTTGTCGAAGAACACCTCGTTGACCTCGTGCCCGCCATCGATCGTCTGGATCGGACGCACCGTGATCCCGTCGCTCGCCTCCATATCGATCAGCAAGAACGAGATCCCCATCTGCTTTTTGGGCGCATCAGGGTTGGTGCGAACCAGGCAGAAGATCATGTTCGCGTACTGGCCAAGCGTGGTCCACGTCTTCTGGCCGTTGACGATGTAGTGGTCGCCATCGCGCACCGCGCTGGTTTTCAAGGAAGCGAGATCGGAGCCCGCACCTGGTTCGGAAAACCCCTGGCACCACCAGTCGTCGAGGTTTGCGATGCGCGGCAGATAGCGCTTCTTTTGTTCTTCGTTGCCGAACTGGATGATGACCGGGCCGACCATGCTCGTCCCGAACGACAAGGGCATGGGGGCGGGCGCCTGCATGATCTCATCGTAAAAAATGTAGTGCTGGACGGGCGTCCAATCAGTCCCACCCCATGGGGCTGGCCAATGCGGCACCGCCCACCCCTTCTTGTTGAGAATGCGCGTCCATGTGATGAGATCATCGCGGCCCGCGTGGCTCGACATGCCCTGGCGCAAATCAGCGCGGATCGCATCGGGAAGGTTGTCGCGGATGAACTGGCGCACCTCGTCGCGAAAGGCGCGCTCAGCGGGTGTGAAATTCAGATCCATGGGCGGGGCTCCTGCCGCTTTCTTAATATGGCGTTGGCTGGAACCATGCCCGTTTCGCCGCGGCACGTCCATGCGATAGACTGGCTTACGCCGGGGTGGCGCGGCGTCGGCCTTGCTGGTTTAGCTTCCCCCCATGACAAGCCCGATGCATGTGAGGAGCCCAACGCATGGCGCGCACCATGTTCGACAAAATCTGGGATGCCCATGTGGTCGCCGATTTGGGCGAAGGCACCGCGCTGCTGCACGTCGACCGCCATCTGCTGCACGACTTAAGCGGCGGCAATGGCCTTGATCTCCTTAAGGCGCGCGGGCTCAGCGTCCGCAGCCCGCATCTGACGTTCGCCGTGCCCGACCACGCGGTTTCAACGCAACCCGGCCGCACCGATGGAAGCGTGGACGTCAGCGCCAGATTGGTCCCGCGGCTGCGCACCCACACCGCCCGTCACGGGATTAAGTTGTTCGACATCAATGACCGCGAACAGGGCATCGTCCACGTGATCGGCCCTGAACTGGGGCTGAGCTTGCCCGGCCTGCTCATCGCTTGTGGCGACAGCCATACCTCGACCCATGGCGGCATTGGAGCGATGGCGTTCGGCATCGGGTCAACGGAGCTCATGCACGTGCTCGCGACGCAGACGCTCGTGCAAAAGCGCCCCCGCACGATGCGCGTCACGTTTACCGGCATGCCGGGCCAGGGCATCACGCCAAAGGACATGATCTTGCACCTGATCGGGACGCTGGGCGCATCGGGCGGTGATGGTTATGCGGTAGAATACGCAGGTGATGCGATCCGCGCCCTCTCGATCGAGGGCCGGCTGACCGTCTGCAATATGTCGATCGAGTGGGGTGCGAAGATCGGCATGGTCGCGCCCGATGACAAGACGTTCGCGTTTCTTGAGGGCCGTCCCTATGCGCCCAAGGGGCCGCGTTGGGATGAGGCGCTTTCCGCCTGGCGCACCCTGCGAAGCGATGAGAACGCGCATTTCGACCGCGATGAGACGATCGATGCCGCACGCATTGAACCGCAGGTGACGTGGGGGACATCGCCCGAACACACGATCAGCGTCAGCGCGCGCATCCCTGATCCCGAAGACGCGCCCGATGCGACACGCCGTGACGCGTGGACGGCAGCGCTCGCCTATATGGGGCTGAAACCGGGCGCGCGCATCGCCGGCACACCGGTGGATCACGTGTTCATCGGCTCTTGCACCAACGGGCGGCTCAGCGACCTTGAAGATGCAGCCAGGGTCGTGTCTGGCAAATCCTGCGCGCCGAGCGTACGCGCCTGGGTGGTTCCTGGCTCGCAACAGGTCAGCGCGCAAGCCCGCGCGCAAGGGATCGATCGCATCTTCACCGACGCGGGCTTTCACTGGCGTGAGCCGGGCTGCTCGATGTGCGTCGCCGCCAACGGCGAGACCGTCCCACCGGGCGAGCGCGCGATGTCGACCACCAACCGTAACTTTGCCGGGCGGCAAGGGCCACGCGCCCGCACCCACTTGGCAAGCCCCGCGATGGCGGCGGCGGCGGCCGTTGCCGGGTGCATCACCGATGTGCGCACAAGCCTCTGATGCAGGACGATCGCGCTCCCTTTGCAGAACGTGAACCGTCTGGCCTTTCGATCAAGATCATCTTCAGTCGAGCCATCGGACTCACTTGAAGTGATGCCTCGATCGCCCGATGACCTAAGCCGGCAACCATGACCGAGGAACCCAACCCCATGGACCCGTTCCACGCCACCACCGGTCCCGCCTGCCCTTTGATGGCGGCCAACGTCGATACCGATGTGATCGTGCGCATCCAGCGCCTTACCGATCTCGAACCAGACGCGCTCGGCCCTTATGCCTTTGAGACGTGGCGCTACCGGCCCGATGGCACGCCGGACCCCGCTTTCGTGCTCAACCGTCCGCCATGGACGGACGCGACGATCCTGCTCGCGGGACCCAATTTCGGCTGCGGCTCCTCGCGCGAAGGGGCGGTCTGGGCGCTGAAGGCGTTCGGCATCCGCGCGATCATCGCGCCCAGTTTCGGCGCCATCTTCTACAACAACATGTTTCAGAACGGCATGATGCCGGTGGTCTTGCCGGCGCCCGACATCGAAGCGTTGGCGGGCATCGCGCGCGCGCAGCCCGACGCGCCGTTTCAGGTCGACCTGCAGCGCCAGGTGGTTGTGCCGCCTAACGGAACGCCGCTGCCGTTTGAGGTGGAGGCGCGCCGACGCGAGGCGCTGCTCAACGGCCTCGATGATTTGGGCCTCACGCTCAAGCGCGATGCGCAGATCACCTCATTCGAAGGTGCTGATCGCCAGGCGCGCCCTTGGGCACACGAGCCCGGCGCCTGATCGCGCAAGCGCACCGACCTCGATAGAGCGCCTATCCCGTTGCAGTAGCGATGCGCGCATCATCCAACCCGACGTGACGCGCGGTGGCACAGATGGCGCCCCACGTCTCATCGGACAGGGTGACGCCACCAGCTTCACGCTCCGCGCGCCGCGCGATCTCAGGCTCGCCCGGCACCATCACCGGCACACCCGCTTGCGCCGGCTGCGCGCTCTTCACGTAGGCAACGTAGCGGTCGATCTCATCGGGCATGAACGCGTCGGGATCGACCACCGCGGGATCGATGAAAAACGAGAGCATACCGTTGGCGAAGCGACGCCCTTCCAAGGTTGCGCCGGTCCCGGTCAGTGCGCCCCCCAGCATCTCGCACATGAAAGCGAGGCCTGAGCCCTTGTGATCCCCAAAGGCGCGGATCGCACCGGGGCCGCTTTTGTAATTGGGCACCTCGCCCTCAGGCACCGGACCGTAGAGCACGGCCGGGTCAGCGCTGATGCTACCGTCAGCATCGATGAGCGCGTTCGCAGGCAACGCTTTCCCGCCCTGGCTGGCGACCAGCACTTTGCCTTCGGCGACCACCGAGGTGGCGAAATCCAGGATCAGCGGTGGCGCATCTTTTCGCGGCAGGCCGACGCTGTAAGGTGCCGTTGAAAACCGCCGCTGCGTGCCGCCGAACGGCGCGACCAAAATGCTACCGGCCGCGTTCACGAAATGCACCGAGACCAGCCCCTCTGCGGCCGCCATTTCAGCCCACTCCCCCACGCGCCCGATGTGGCCCGCATTGCGCAAAGCGATCGCCGAAAGCCCCATCGCTTTGCACTTCTCGATGCCGATCCGCGTCGCCTCGGGCGCACAGGTCTGACCAAAGCCGTACTGTCCATCGATCACCGCCAACACGGGCGTGTCGCTGACGATCTTGATCGGCTGATCGGGCAGGATTGAACCTTCTTCCTTCCACTGCACATAGCGCGGCACGCGCACCACGCCGTGACTGTCGTGCCCGGTCAGATTGGCGTTTACGAGGTAAAGCGCGATGCGCGCGGCCTCGGCCTGCGAGCACCCGATGCGCGCGAAAATGTCGGCAACAAAACGTTTCAACGCGTCGGCTTGAATGACGGCCATCGGGGTCCTCACTGATGGTGGTTGGCGGTGGGTTGCGTGTTCGATGAGACGGCGGGCGCGTACAAAATGCAATGGCCGACGCGCGGCAAGGCATCGACCGACAAACTTGCGGGCCGTGCAAAAATGATCAAGACTTGTCCTGCGAGAGAGTCATCAACGACCCCGCACCACTTTACGATCGGCATCGAACGGGAGGTCTCGTGCATGATCGCAGGCGATGACGGCAGCGAAAACAAAGTCTACGCGCCATGGTCGTGGATCGCAGGCTACGCGCTTGCGGTTGGCATCATGATGCTGATGTTTTCACTGGCAGCGGGGTTCGCTTGGGGCTGAACGCTGCAAGCTTGAGCCGGCATCGCAAACGCCGGCATCATCCCCTCAACCGCCATCCCGCCCGCGTCCACGCACCATAGATGATCCGTTTGAACGCCAAAACTTCGCGGCGTGTGCTTCGGTATGCGCCCTGAAGGTTCGCTCGACGAAGCCAACATCCTTGGGAGGATCACCACGATGAAACGCACACTGGGTGCCCTTTTGCTCGCAGGCTTTGCCGCGGCAACCGCCCTACCGCAAGCGGCGGCTGCGAAGACGGTCACGTTGAAACTGCAGGCAAGCCAAAGCGCGGGCGATTTCACTTACCGCTATCTGACGGAGAAGTGGGCGCCGAAAATCGAGCAGATGTCGGGCGGCACGCTGAAGCTTGAGATCCTGCCGACGCGCGCCGTCGTCCCGCACCGCGAAACCATCGATGCGGTCGGCATCGGCATCCTGCAGGGCGACCTCAATGCGGTCTCATACTTCTCCGGCCGAGATCCGGTGTTCGCGATCATCGGTGACCTGATCGCCGGCTACGACACGCCTGACCAGGTGCAGATGTTCTGCATGAACGGCGGCGGCAAAGAGATCCTGCAAAAGGCCTACGACAAGTACACGGGCGGCAAGGTCCACGTGATCGGCTGCGGTCCTTACGCGAAAGAGGCGCTGGTGTCCAAGACGCCGATCCGCGGGGTCGCCGACTTCAAGGGTGTCAAAATCCGGTCTCCTGAAGGGCTCGCCGCTGAGGTTTTCAAGCGGGTTGGCGCCAGCCCCGTCGCGCTGCCGTTCTCGGAAGTTTACACGTCGCTCGAGAAGGGCATCGTCGATGCCGCCGACGCGTCGGCTTACGTGAACAACGCGTCAAAAGGCATGCACAAGATCGCGCAGTACCCCATCTACCCAGGCATCCACTCGATGGCGGTCCTGCAGTTCATCATCAACAAGGATACCTGGAACAAGCTGACGCCGGCGCAGCGCACGATCCTTGAGGTCTGGTACATGGCCGCCTACTCCGATCTGCGCCGCCATGCGGCCCTCAAGGACCGCGCGATGGTCGCCGACGACAAAGCGGGCAAGGGCACCGTCAAAGAGGTGATCGACTGGAGCCAGGCTGAGCGCGACAAGTTCCGGGCGATCGCTCAGAAGGCGTGGGCCGATTATGCGAAGCGTTCACCCCTCGCGAAGGAAGCCTACGACGCGCATGTGAAGTTCATGAAGCTTTACGGCCTGCTGAAGTGATCAGCGCTCCTCATCGGCGCGCGCAGGCTTGAACTTCTCAACGGGCTTCAAACGTCATGCCGCGCCGATGATCGGGCCGTCGCGCGCCCGTCCGGCCTTCCCGCCCTGCGCACGTCAAGCGCGCGGGCGGGGGCCGCCTTCCGCTCCCGCGCCCTTCGCGCCCCTCACTCCCAAGCATGAGATCTCCATGGTCAGCGTCACACCCTCTGACACCGTCGCCGCCACCGGCCCTCAACCCACGGCCGACGACGCTGAACTACCGATCTCGCGCTACACGTTTATCGACCACGTCTCGCACTTTTCCGGGCTCGCCGTCGCCCAGCTCTATATCGTTTGCGCCGGGATCACGCTCTACGAGGTGACGTCGCGCTACGTTTTCGACAAGCCCACCCAATGGGCCTTCGAAATGGTGATGGTGCTTTGCGCCACCGCCTGGATGATCTCCGCCGGCTACGTGACGCTGAAAAAGCGCCACATCGGGATCACCGTCTTCTACCAGATGGCGGGCGCGCGCACGCGGTGGGCGCTTGACCTGTTCGCCATGCTGGTCGGCATCCTGGCGCTCTTCCTGCTGCTTTCCGACAGCACCATCCGCGCTCTTGAATCGATCCGCCTCGTCGAGCGCATGGGCAGCGCCTTCGACAGCCCCCAGCCGATGATGTTGAAGACCATGTTGGTGGTCGGCGCGCTGATCTACCTGATCCAGCTCCTCGTCAATCTGACCCGGCACTTTACGTCTCCGCTTTTGCGCGCCGCCACGATCGCGCTCGGCATTGTCGTGCTCGGCCGACTCGCGGTGTTGGTGGTCACCTTCTACGTCGGTAACGAAGGGATTCTTGCCAGCATCAACGGCGTCTTCGACCAAGTCAGCAGCAGTCTCGATCCCTCCAAGGTAATCGACGCGCGCTCCTACGACATCGGCATCGTGAGCGGCCTGATCGTCTTGGCGTTGCTGCTGTTGATGACCACGGGGATGCCGCTTGGCATCGTTACATTGATCGTCTCGGTGCTTTGCGCGCTCATCTTTTTCGGGCCGCGCGGGCTCTATCTCGTTTCAACGAACGCGTTTGGCCTGCTTGAAAAATATCCGCTCGTGGCCGTCCCCTTGTTCGTGCTGATGGCATCGATCTTGGAGCGGGCCGGGATCGCTGAAGACCTCTTCGATGCGATGTCGATCTTCGCGGGCGGGCTGCGCGGCGGCGTGGCGTTGCAGACGGTCGCGGTCGCCGTGGTGCTCGCGGCGATGTCAGGCGTGATGGGCGGCGAGATCGTCATGCTTGGCCTGGTGGCGCTGCCGCAAATGCTGCGGCTTGGCTATGACCGCAAGCTTGCCATCGGGCTCATATGTGCCTCTGGCGCACTCGCAACCCTGATCCCGCCCAGCATCATCATGATCGTCTACGGGCTGTCCGCCGATGTCGCCATCGGGGACCTGTTTTTGGCGGGTGCGCTGCCGGGGCTGATGCTTGCAACCTTCTACGCAAGCTACGTGCTGGCACGCTGCAACCTGGACCATTCGCTGGCTCCCACGGCTGCGGAAGTGGCCGCGATGAAGGGCGGCGATGCCGGCCTATCGGGTCCCCGCGTGCTCGCGGTCATCTTGTGCATCTTGCTGATCGGGGCCGTGATGGGCTCGATCTACGCGGGCGTCGCGACGGTGACGGAAGCGGCCGGCGTCGGCGTTTTCGGTGCGCTGCTCGTCGCGCTCGTACGCAACCAGTTCTCGTGGTCGCTGCTGCAGCAGGCGCTGACCGGCACCATGTCGACGGTCGGCACCATCATCTGGCTGATCCTCGGCGCGGTGGCGTTCGTCGGCATCTATAACCTCATCGGCGGGGCGAACTTCATGCGCTCGCTGTTCTCCGACATGGGGCTTTCCGCGTTCGGCGTCATCTTCGTGATGATGGGCATCCTGGTGATCCTTGGCACCTTCATGGAATGGATCGCGATCGTGTTCATCACGGTGCCCGTGTTTGCGCCTGTCGTGAAAGCGATGGCGCCCGAATTGGGCCTCGATCCCGACTGGGCGGCGGTCTGGTTCGGGGTGTTGTTCGTGATGAACATCCAGATTTATTTCCTCTCGCCACCGTTTGGACCGGCCTGCTTCTGGCTTAAATCGGTAGCGCCCAAGGACATCTCGTTGCAGGAAATATTCGTTGCGGTGCTGCCGTTCATCGTGTTGCAAATCATCGGGTTGATCCTGGTTATGGTGTTCCCGCAGATCGCGCTGGCGCTGCCGCAATGGCTGCAATCACTCGGCAATTGAGCGTAAGGGTGCAGTTGAGCGTAAGGGTGCGGCTGGCATGCGGGTGCAGCTGAAGCGTCATGCG
>JBCBJZ010000050.1:0-22522 GCA_038522635.1 Pseudomonadota bacterium
GGGCGTTCAATCGGGACCACCTTAGGCGCCCCCCCCCAATCGACCGAAGCTGATCTGGATCTAAAGTGCCGTGCAATTTTGAGCGCAAAAGCGAGCCGTTAGCTTTAAGCCGGTGCTTCGCACTTTGCGCCCGTTGCTCTGGGCCGGTGGATGGGGATGACCATGCGGGCAATGCATCTTTTGACGATTGCCATCGGGGCACTCGCTGTGGGGTGGGTGTTGATACCCAGTGGAAAAGCCGAGCGCGGAGCGTTGCAGGCGTCGGGCGCCACGCCGCCGGAGGCCACGGCGCCCTTAGCTCAGAGGCCAGCCGCTGCTGACGCCCACGTGAAGCCTGTTCAAGCGCGGCCCGCCGGGCAGGGTACACCCTGGCAGGTGGCCCAGGCCGTTGGCGTTCCGCCAGGTGCCACAGTGCGCCGGCCGCCATCGGCTGTGGAACTTGAGTTGCGGCCGAGCCTACCCCCGCGCAAACGCAGCAAGATTGAGCGAACGCCCGCGCGCGTGCTGTTCGCCCGCCGCAAGGATGCCGCCGCTCTGCGCCCCGCCGCGATCGGCACCTATTCCCGCGGTTGCCTCGCGGGCGGCCAGCGCCTCGCGCCAACCGGGCCGGCCTGGCAAGCGATGCGCCTGTCGCGCAACCGCAATTGGGGTCACCCGGCGCTGGTGCGGCTGGTGGAGCGCTTGGCGGTGGAAGCCAAGCGGGCCGGCGAATGGCCGGGGCTGTTGGTGGGCGATCTGGCGCAGCCGCGCGGGGGCCCCATGCTAACAGGGCACGTTTCGCATCAGATCGGTCTTGATGCTGACATCTGGCTGACGCCCGCGCCCGACCGGGTGCTGACGCGTCGCGAGCGCGAGCGCATGTCGGCCATCTCGATGCTGAGGAACCGGTTGGAAGTGAACCCCAAACGGTTCACTCGGGCGCATTTTCTGCTGATCAAGCGCGCCGCCTCCTACCCGAGCGTGGACCGCATCGGCGTCCACCGCGCCATCAAACGGGCGCTCTGCCAGATGGAAACGGGCGACAAAAGCTGGCTGCGCAAGATCAGCGGTTGGCGCGGTCACCACTATCATATGCACATCCGCATCAGTTGCCCGCGCAGCAGCATCGCGTGTCGCAATCAGCGGGCGAAGCGGCCCGGCGATGGCTGTGCTGACATGGATCGCTGGCACGCACGGTTGAAGGCGTATCTTGAGCGGCCGAAGCCCAAGGTGAAGGCGAAGCCGCGCGTGCGCAAAAAACGCAAACCCCGCGCGCGTCGCGAGATCATGATGTCGCGACTGCCGGCCGCCTGCCGGACCGTGCTGACCGCAGGCGAGCCCACGCGCTTGCGGTAAGGTCATCCGCATCAGGTGGACTGACCTGAGGCGCGTCCGACTACGGTTGTCATCGATCGAGCGTGCGTTGCGCCGCTTGCATCGCAGCGGGTTTGCGCGGACAAGCGGGTGCAGTAACGCGCGAATCGGGTGAGCTTGTCGCTCCAGCCGGGCGTGCTCTCCTCCTTGTGTCGTCGCGTGTCGCCCTGCGGACGCCGCATCCTGACGCCCCACCCGATGACCTGACCCTCCGTGACGCCATGACGATCCTCATCACCGGCACGCGCGATCTGATGGCGAACGTGCTTGCCCGCTCTCTCGCCGCTTCTGGCCATCGCGTGCGTGTTCTCACCCGGTCGCCGCACACCGTGCCTGCGTGGCGCGACAAAGGCGTTGAAGCGTTTGAGTGGCATCCGCTCACCGACACGGTGCCCGATGCCGCGCTTGAGGGCGTGGACCTGATTTTTCATTTGCTCACCGAACCGCTTGAGGGCGCGTTGACGCCTGAGAAGTTGGAGCGGATGGCGGATTTGCCGCTTGAAGGGATGCGCAAGCTCGTGCAGGCGGCGCAGCGGCGCCCCGGCGGCATCAACGGCCTGCGTTTGCTCGTACGCTCAAGCGTTGCCGTTTACGCCGGTGGCGGGATGGCGCTGCATGATAGCGCGCCCGTTGGCCCGCACACCGCCTTTTCTTATGGCGAGATCCCGGCGCGGGTGGAGCAGGAGGCCGCCGCGCTGCAGCGTGAAGGGGTTACCGTTTTTCTAGCACGGTTCGGCGCGATCCTTGGGCCCGACGGGTTGTTCGCTGTGTTGCGCGATCTGGGTGAACAGGGACTGCTGGCGACGCGTTCCAGCGTGCATACGTGTCCCGTGGTGGCACTTGCCGACGCGGTCGGCGCTTGCGCGTTCGTGGGGCTGAAGTCGCGCGATGGCGGCGCTGTCAACATCGCGACGCCGCAAACCATCTCGGCGGGCAAAATCGTCTCTCTTGTGGCCGATGCTTGTACCCCGCGGCTGCGTTGGCCGCAGGCGAGCCGCACCATGCGGGCGCGGTGCGGCGCTTATCACGACCTGCTCAGCAAAGCGCGCAACGTTGTGCCGCAACGGCTCATCGATACCGGGTTCGCGTTCACACAACCCGACCCCGAGCACGTTCTGCAGGCCGCACTCAAGACCTATGTGACGGAGCGCGATGCGGCGCGCGCGAAGCGGCCGTCGGTGCTGGCGTGGCGGCCGACGTTCTAGATCATCGGGCGATTTATCGGGATCACCAGAGGTGAGCCCGAGATCGCCCAAAGATGATCTAATCTTTAAGTGCAGAGCAACTTTGGGCGCAAAGGCAAGGCGTGAGCGTTTAAGCCTGCGACTCGCACTTTGCGCCCGTTGCTTAGAGTTCAGCCGCATCACGTCGTTTCCGCAACCGCCCGGCGAACTGGCGTCGCCGCGGTTGCTTCAAGGCCGGTACGGTGTGGGTTTGCCTCAACTGAACCGCGACATGACCGCCGTGCGGACGGTGACGTCGTCTGACACCTCGAACCGTGAGCCGTCTTAGACGCTCACGGTATTTTACTGGCGATCAGCTGATCGGCCGCCCGCGCGGGGCCCGCCGCGGTGGGCGCGCACCTGGCCGCTGCATGGGGATCGTGATCGCCTTATCGTACTTGTTCATCGCGCCTGAGCCGGCGTCGACCACCACGCCGACGACGCCACCCACCAGCAGGTTACCAAGCGTCATCGCCTGAAAGCGCGAGTTCAGCGTCGCTTGCGTGCGTGAGTAGCCGGCGCGATCGCAACTGATCAGGATATCGTGGCGGCTGTTCGAGATATCGACCGTGCCAGGCGTCGACGCCACAGCGCCGATCCGTTCGCCGTTGCGGTTCAAAACGCAGTTTGCACCCTGCGGAGCCGTGTTGACGGTCAGTTTTTGCGACGTGCCTTCAACGATCGTGGCGCAGCCTCCAAGCGCTGAGGCGAGCGCGACGCCAGCCGTGCAAACCATCAAACTCCGTGAACGCAGCATGCCCGCAGCCCCCTCACCTTTGCCCTTGTTGGTGCTGCAAGCGTGAAGCAAATCACGGATGTGAACACAACCTTGAAGCGAAGCGAAGAAGACGCTCTGCGGGCGATTGCGGCTTCAAGGTCACGCCTTGAACGTGGCTCAAACGTCGCCGGCGTTTAGAGCAACGGGCGCAAAGTGCATTCCGTCCCGCCTCACGGTGCGCGCGATGCATCCCCAAAGTCGTTGGCGGGATCGCGCCAGATGCCGTGCACGTGCCGCCCGCGGTTCATGCCGTCCTGCTCGATGAGGATGCGCTTGCCGGTGACGCGCCAATAAAAGCTGCCGCCACCTCGCGTCTTCGCACCGTTCCAGTAAAACCTCAGGCTTTCGCGCTGCGCGCGTTGATCCAGGAGGGCCATCGCTTGGCGTGCGAAGGCGGGGCGGGTCAGGCGCACATGGGTTGCGATCAAAGTGCGCAGCAGGCGACGTTGCGCCGGCATCAACTGCGCGTAGGTGATGCCGGCGGGGCGTCCAAGATTGGCGCGTCGCTGATCGGGGCGGGTGAGAAAGCCGCCGAACCACTCATTGTCGTTGGCCGCAAGCCGCTTTTGTTTCGCGTCGAGCGCTTCGAACAGGGCCCAAGCAGCATCGATCTGCGCTGCCATCGCGCGCACGCCCTTGTCCGGTCCGGCGGGGATCGTCTCAGGGTTGGCGCCGATGAAAAAGGGTGTCGCGCTGACCAACGTATCGCCGTTGAACGTGAGGTTGACGGAAAGGTGGTGGCCTTCAAAGCGCAGGGCCCACCGTTTGCCGCTCTGCGGTGAGCCGAACAGGGCGATGTAGTATTTGGCCGGGTCACGGTAGGACGGCGCGTTCTCAAGGACGGCAAGTGCGGCCTCGGTCGCCATGACGCGATCCACCATTAAACTGCCTTTTTGAGACAACACCGCGCGCAGCAGATCGCGCAACGCGTTGCGCTGGTCACCCGTCATCGCTTTCAGCGCCACGCCGCCACGGGTGCCGGGCAGCCAGGTGAACGAGAAGCGGTCGTCGTCATCGAAGGGCCGCACAGCGCGCCGCCGTTGGCTCGTGTCCAGCATGGAGAGAAAGGCGGTGGCGTGGTTGGTGAGGTTATGGTCCGGGCCGGGATGAGCGCGGGCAGCGCCGGCGAGCCCGTGCGTGAAGGGAAGGGCGAGGCTGCCTGCCAGAGCTGCCAATGCGAGGCCTGCCAACAAGAACGCGCCAGTGATGTATCGAGTGACGTATCGCGCCGGGCTTGAGACGGCGGGCCTCAGCGCGCGCCATGGACGAGATGAACGCATAACCACCTCTTTGCTGCGTCTTGGGTTACGATGAGCAACGGGCCGCATCGCCACCCGATGCGAATGAACGCCTGTTCTGTCGTCCATCTTTCGCCTCGGGGCATTTCACCCGACGCGGATGAACTTTAAGCTGACACATGGTGTGCCCGCCCGCTCCTTAAAGGTCGGGTTGGCGCTCAAGGTTCACACCAAAGCGCTGCCTGCGAGACCGGCGCTGTCCCAAAAAACCGAAGGATACGAATGATGCTGATCGATGTGCGCACTTACACCTGCAAGCCCGGCACGCTCAAAGCCCATCTGGACCTTTACGCCGCGCACGGGAAAGGGCCGCAGAGCAAGCATCTCGGCCAGCCGCTCGCGTACATGATCACCGAAACCGGTAACCCGAACCAGTACGTCCATATCTGGGTCTACGAAAGCGCTGGCGATCGCGAAGCGCGCCGCGCCGCCATGTGGGCTGATCCCGACTGGCTCGCCTACACGAAGATGAGTGCGGAACTCGGCGCGCTGATCGCGCAGGAAAACAAGTTGATGAAGCCGGTCGACTTCTTCCCGTTCCAACACGCCTAAACGGGTGGGCGCCCAGGAAGGTGATCAACGGCGCGCTGTCACCTTGCTTGCCCAGCGTCACGTGGGACCTGACACGCATCACAGGGCGGCCGGCGGATCACCGCCGGTCGTGCGGGATTAGCGCTTTGAAAGCTGCAGGCTCGCCGATGCTTTCGCGCTGCGCAGCGAGATCGACTGCCGACGGCCACGCACGGAAATGAAGATCGAACCGCGGATGTTGAACTGGCTGTTGAAGAAGCGGCCCGAGAACCTGTTAGGGCCTGTCCGACGGACCCGCGCGGTCTGTGCAACGGTGGTTGCTGTTGTGGAACACACAGCGCGCACGTTGTAAGCGCGGCGCGTCAGTTTCGAGAAGCTTGCGCGACACCGCACGCGTTCGGAGCGGTTGTTCGACGCGATCCGCATCGTTCCACCACCGCGCCAGGTGCCCGAAAGTTCCGCGGCGGATGAGCTCGTCGGCGCGGCCGTCACCATGAGGGCAGACGCCAGAGCTGCTGAAAGGCCAAGAACGAGCTTCATGCAAAAACTCCAAAAAGTTAGCTTACGCACACAATTGCCAACATTAGTTACATAGCGGCATGCTTCGGCAATTTAAAGCCAAGGCGGTTCAAATGGCCCGGATCCAAGGGGCTACGCGGGGTGGTGATGCATTTTAATCGCGGTTGCGTCGTGCGGGCCGATGGCGCGTGCGGACGGCTGAGGGCCAAGTTGATTGGGGTAAGGTTCGGTGGCGCCAAGTTCGGTGGCGCCGGGTTAAGGCGGTGTTCGCCATGATCGCGATCTTCGACTCCGGTCACGGTGGGCTGACGGTTCTGCGCACGCTGGCTGCGCGTTTCCCCGACCAGCCCTTTTTGTATTTCGGTGATCACGCGAACGTGCCCTACGGCAATCGGCCGTCGGCCGAGGTGATCGATCTGACCCGCCGCGGTGTGGTGACGTTGTTTGAGCGCGGCGCAAAGCTGGTGCTGTTGTGCTGCAACACGGCCACCGCGGTTGCTGCGCGCGAATTGCAACAGCACTGGTTGCCGACGAGTGGTTGGCAGGGTCGCAACGTTCTGGGGATCGTCGCGCCGACGGTGGAGGCGGCAACGCAAACCGCCTGGGCGGTGACGGCACCGCAGTATCCGCAGAAGTACAACACCGATACGATCGCTGTGTTCGGAACGACCCGGACCGTCGCCTCCGGCGTCTACCGTGAAGAGATCACCAAGCGTTGCCCGCGCGCGCGTGTGATCGAGCAGGTCTGCCCGGGCCTTGTGGCGGCGATCGAAGCGGGCGCCTTGCGCGATGAATTGGATGGTCATGTAAGGGCCGCCGTCGATGCGATGCTGGCCCAGGCCGGCGCCAGCACCGAAGCTGGCATTAGCGCAGGCGCCCGGGCAGACGCAGGCGAGGCGGGCGCGCTGGCAGCGCCCCAGGTAGCAAAGGAGGTTGCATCGGAGGCAGCGCGGGAGGCAACACTGGGCAACGCAAGGTATGCGCTCATGCCCCCGCACCGCGCGATTTTGGGGTGCACGCATTTCCCGCTGGTCGAGGACCTCTTTCGCGCGCATCTGCCGAGCTTCACGCGCCTCCTGCCGCAGCCCGACATCGTCGCCGACAGCCTGGAAGACTACCTCCAGCGCCATCCCGCCTACGCCCGCCCGCATGATGCAACCGGCATCGCCAACGAACCGGCGGGCAAACGCGTGCACCTGCTCACCAGCGGCAGCGTCGACCACGTCAACGCGACCGCCCGTCTGTTCTGGCCCGAAGCGCCCCAATTTGAGCGGCTCTGAGCCGCTGAGGCGCTGAGCCGAAGGCTCACACTTTACGTCTGTTGCTCTACGCCTGCGATGGGCGCGCTTGTGCCTTCGCTTGCTGGCGGCGGGCGTGGAGCACGGGTTCGGTGTAGCCGTTGGGTTGGGCGCGCCCTTCGAAGACGAGGTCGCAGGCGGCTTTGAACGCGAGCGAACCGTCAAAGTCAGCCGCCATGGCTTTGTAGGCGGGGTCAGCCGCGTTCTGCGCGTCAACGACCTGCGCCATGCGTTTCATCACCTCCATCACCTCATCGTGCGTACAAACGCCGTGATGCAGCCAGTTCGCCAAATGCTGGCTTGAAATGCGCAGCGTCGCCCGGTCTTCCATGAGGCCGACGTCGTGGATGTCCGGCACCTTGGAGCAGCCCACGCCCTGATCGATCCAGCGCACCACGTAGCCAAGGATGCCTTGCGCGTTGTTCTCAAGTTCGGCGTTGATCTCTTCGCGGCTCCAGTTGACGCGGTCGGCCAGCGGGATCGTCAGCAGGTCATCGAGCGAGGCGGGCGTGCGCGCAGCGAGCTGCTTTTGAACGGCCGCCACGTCGACGTCATGATAGTGCATCGCGTGCAGCGTCGCGGCGGTTGGCGAGGGCACCCACGCCGTGGTCGCGCCCGCTTCCGGGTGAACACGCTTTTCATCGACCATACGCGCCATCAGGTCCGGCATCGCCCACATGCCCTTGCCGATCTGCGCATGCCCGGGCAGACCGCAAGCAAGCCCGATATCGACGTTCCAGGCTTCGTAGGCCGCGATCCAGGCCGCGTCCTTCATGGCCGCCTTGCGCACCATGGCGCCCGCTTCCATGGACGTGTGGATCTCATCACCGGTGCGGTCCAGGAAGCCCGTGTTGATGAAGAAGACGCGCGACCGCGCTGCCGCGATGCAGGCTTTCAGATTGACCGTCGTGCGGCGCTCCTCATCCATGATGCCCATCTTGATCGTGTTGGGCGCGAGCTTGAGCATGCGCTCGATGCGCTCAAACAGCGTGGCTGCGAAGGCCACTTCGTCCGGGCCGTGCATTTTCGGTTTCACGATGTAGATCGAGCCGCGGCGCGAGTTGCGCGGGCCTTCGCGTTTGGCAAGGTCGTGCAGCGCGATCGCGCTGGTGATCGCACCATCGAGGATGCCTTCAGGCGCAGCCTGCCCTTGCGCGTCGCGCACGCTGTCATCGTCCATAAGGTGGCCGACGTTGCGCACCAACAGCAGCGCGCGACCCTGCAAGGTCAGGGCATCGCCCGCTGGCGTTGTGTAAGTGCGATCGGGAGATAGGGTGCGGTGCAGGGTGGTGCCGCCCTTGGCGAAGGCGGCGGTCAGGTCGCCCTTCATGAGGCCGAGCCAATTGCGATAGGCTTCGACCTTGTCTGCAGGATCGACGGCTGCGATCGAGTCTTCCAGATCAACGATGGTGCTGACCGCCGCTTCCATGACGATGTCGGCCACGCCCGCCGGATCGGTCGCCCCGATCGTGGATGCGCGATCGATCACGATCTCGATGTGCAGGCCGTTGTGCTTCAGCAGGATGGCGTCGGGCGAACTGGCATCACCGCGGTAGCCGGCGAGCAGGGTTGGGTCAGCCAACGGGGCTTGGGCGCCCGAACCAAGCGTCGCCTCAAGACGTCCCTCGATGATCGCGTAGCGCGTCACCTCGCCGTGTCGGCCGTTCGCGAGCGGCGCATGCTGGTCGAGCATCGCCTTGGCCCGTGCGATGACTTTTGCGCCGCGTTCAGGGTCGTAGCCGCCAGCTTCAGGCAGCGAACCCAGCACATCTGTGCCGTAGAGCGCATCGTAAAGGCTGCCCCAGCGGGCGTTGGCGGCGTTGAGCGTGTAGCGCGCGTTCATCACCGGTACGACCAGTTGAGGCCCGGCGATGTGCGCGATCTCCGCGTCGACGTTGGCGGTGTCAACGCGGACCTCCGCGGGGGCGTCGACCAAGTAGCCGATGTCACGCAGCATCCGGGTGTAGGCGGTCTGATCGAACGCACTGCCGCGCCGCTCGATATGCCAGCGATCGATGCGCCCCTGCAGTTCGGTGCGCGTGCGCAGGAGGTCGCGGTTGCGCGGGCTGAGATCGTCAAGGATGGAGGCCAGGCCTTCCCAGAACGCTTCTGGTGTTACGCCGGTGCCGGGCAGGACTTCATCGTTGATGAAGGCGTGGGTGACGCTTGCCACGCTGAGGCCGCTGACCGCGATCCTGTCGTGCTCCTGATGATTGTGGGCGGCAGCGGATGGGGTCTGAGCGTCGGTCATGGGTCGGTCCTGGTCGCAAGAGAAAAGGGAACGCGCGGACGGTTCGCGTATCCGCACGCATGGTCGGCATGTGTTGGGGGGAGGGCGAAGCGGTCGAGCGGAAGCCCGGCGTTCGGCGTCGTCACACCGCGATACGCCGCGCAGGTTTAATCGTCCTGCCGCGGTAACGCCGTTAGACGAAGGGTTTAGAGTTCATCCGCTTCAGGTGGAATCACCTGAGGCGAAGGATGAACGGCAAAGTAAGATCTAGATGTCGGTCCGCTTCAAGGTGAAGCGAACCGAACTCTAGCGAGGATCAAAGGTGCAGCGGTTCGCGCGAAGCCCGCGCCCAGAGCAACGCTCACCAAATTTTGCGGGAGTAGTAACAGCGGCGCATCGATTTACAGCGCTGGGGGCCGGCAAGATGCATGCTGTCACCGCGGGCGGGGTGGATGAACGCGCACACTTTATCGAGGCCGCTCGGCGTCAGCCATTTTTGGCGGCGCCCGCGCTGCACGGCGAAACAGTCGGCGGTCTCCTCATCGGGGCCGCGGAACTGATGGCCGCACTCGTGCGCGAAAATCCAAAGCTTGACCGCGTTAGGGACGTTGGCCAGCAGCCGGCGATTCAGGATCAGGAAACCAGGGTAGGCCGCGCCGTAATCATCGAGGTTGTTGTCGATCACGGTGGGGCGATGGCCGCAGGCGACAAGCAAGCCGCCGATGCGCAATTTCCCGGCCTTTATGATGTGTGAGCCTCCACCGACGTGCTGCACGTATTCTTCGGGGGTCGGCCCCGCGGTCGCTGCGGTGGTGGTGAGACCCAGAGCTAGCGCAAGCCCAATCAGCCAACGGTGCAAAGCGGGCAGGTCGTGCAACACGATCGTCCTCATAAGCTCTTTCTGCGTGATCACGGTCGATCAGGGCGGCCGCCTGTCGATCCCCATCGGTGCGCAGGCGTAGCCGCAGTAAGGGCGGCGCGAGTCGCCGCAGGTCCATTTAAGCGTCGGATTAGTACTGCGCGATGGCAAAAGCGCAAGGCAACGCGTGAGCACCGGGGCGCTTGGCCGCGACATGTGACGGACTATCCACAACCGGTTGTGGGGGAAGGCTTTAAGATCGCAGGCGCAGCCACAGTTCACAACGGTGGCGCGGCCAAGCGCCAAGCGCCCGCGGCTCGAGGAACCCGATTAGATCCGCGGACCACCACGCGCGGTCAAAAGGGCACCGCGCAACTCGTCAGCAAAAGCTGCCCGCTCGGCATCGGTCAAAAAACGAGCGAAACTAAAGCGGCGGGCGTGGTGCACGATCGCAAGCTCATTGCGCCCGTTGCGGTAGACGGGAAGGCTCACCCGCGCCCAAACCGGATTGAATTGGGTCTGCTTTTTGCGGCCCTTCGCGTCGATCCGCGTGATTTGCAGGACGTCGCGGTCGACCCTGACGACTTCGCAAATCCGTGCGGCGCGGTAGTTGGCGCGAAACGCAAGATAGATGATGAGCACATCGAGGCCGAAGAAGCCGAACACGGGCCAGGCGCCGAGCGCTGCGAAGATGGCGCCCGCGACGAAGCACACGGCTGAAAGGATGCCCATCAGCCAGAGAAAGCCGCGCGGACCCAAGGAGCGGTGGGGCCGCAGCACAACGTGTAGGATCGGCGGCGATGGCGCTGCCTTTGCTGGCGTCCTGGCTCCGCCGGTGGCGGGGACCGAAGCTGGCTGGCCCGCTCGCTTGCTCTGTGCATCGGCGCTTCGCTCGTCTTGCCCGTCAGGGTCGTCTGCCGCCATACAAAGTCTGCTCGCTTGATGTGACCGGGAGCGCTGGCGTGCAAAGACCGAACGCACCGCAAAGTGAAGGCTACGATCTTATGGCGAGCAAGGGCAAGAATAGGGGCACGTCGTCGCGGGTGGTGCCTGAGATGACTGCAGCGGGCACACGTGCTGCAAAGGCGCCGGTAAAGGCGAAGGCGACGACGAAGGCGAAGCGTGCCACCAAGGCCGCTGCCCCTAAGGCGCCGGCGGCTGCCAAGACCAAGGCGGCCAAAGCCAAAGCGCCGTCCAAGGTTACCGCCAAAGCCAAGAAGAAGCCCGCGCGCCGCCGGGCCAGCAAGTTGACACGCGTGCAGATCGAAGAGGTCTTCAAACGTTTCGCCGACCGCGAGCCCGAACCCAAGGGCGAACTGGAACACACCAACCCCTACACCCTCGTGGTCGCGGTGGCTCTTTCGGCGCAAGCGACGGACGCCGGCGTCAACAAAGCGACACGCGCGCTTTTCAAGGCCGCCGATACGCCCGCCAAAATGCTCGCGCTCGGCGAGGACACGGTCCGCGATCACATCAAATCGATCGGTCTGTTTCGCAACAAAGCCAAGAACGTCATCGCGCTGTCGCAGCACCTGATCGACCACCACGACGGCGAAGTGCCCGCTGACCGCGAGGCGCTGGAACAGCTCCCTGGTGTCGGGCGCAAAACGGCGAACGTGGTGCTGAATATGGCCTTCGCGCAGCCCACGATGGCGGTCGACACGCACGTTTTCCGGGTCGCGAACCGAACGGGCTTGGCGCCAGGGAAAACGCCGCTCGAGGTCGAAGAGGGCCTGATGCGGATCGTGCCTTCCGCCTACGGCCTGCACGCCCATCACTGGCTGATCCTACACGGGCGCTACGACTGCCTTGCGCGCAAGCCCAAGTGTGGCGCTTGCCTGATTGCCGACCTCTGCCGATTCGCTGAAAAGACCCCGCCGCCCTCGAAATGACATATCTGAGCCCGATGCCCCTGTTGATTGCGGGGACAACGCGTGTGGCAACGTTGGCGCGAACTTCCTGCTGAGCTACACTTTATCCACAGTTTGGGCACATCGAGGGGGTTGTGCTTAGCGCGATGCTTTCTTGCAACAAACGCTAGCTGAACGGCGTTGCAGAGAGTTCGACGATTGCATCTGTCACACGGCGCCCGTAGCGGTTGCGTGGGGAACTGGGATGCTACGACGAGGTTTCGTTGGTCGTACTTCAAGCGTCGAAGATAAGGCGCGATGGCTCTGACCCAACGATAAGCTTTGCGGGTGCGCAATGCGTCAGCTTCTGACACTTCTCTTAGATCTCATCGTCGTTGTGGCAGCGACGGTGGGGGCCGTTTTCATTCGCGATAATCTGACCTTCAGCGTCGAACGGCTGATTGCGATCAGCCCGTTCATCGCCATCACCTTGGCGCTGGCGACGCTGGTCCTGGTCGCGGCCGGTGCGAACCGGTCGATCCTGCGCCTGACGGTGATGAGCGATTATGTGCGCCTCATCATGATGGTCGCGGTGATTGTCGGGGCAGCGACGGTCGCCACCTTCCTGTTCAACCGCTTGGACGGGATCGAGCGCTCGCTGCCGATTCTGCAGGGCATCTTGATGGCGCTCGGCTTGGTCGGCATCCGGGTGCTGGCGCGGCAACGGCAGATTTGGCGGCGGCGCGGCAAGACCGCGCGTGGCGCTGCGGTCACCACGGTGACGGATGTGCCTGGCGAGCGCGAAACCGTGCTGATCGTCGGCATCAACCGCGTTGCGGACCTCTACATCAACGCCGTGGTTGAACTCGCTGATGATACGATCAGCATTGCAGGGTTCCTGGCGCGCTCGTCGCGCCATAAAGGCATGGTCGTGCATGACCACCGCGTTTGGGGCACCACGTCGGAGATCGAGCGGATCCTGCCGGACCTGGCCGTGCGCGGGCTTTTCGTGAGCCGCATCGTGGTGACGCTGCCGCGTGAAAAGCTCTCCTTCGCAGATCGGGAAGCGTTGGAGCGGGTGACCCAAGCGGGCGATGTCGAGATCGAGTATTTCGCTGATACGTTGAGACCCCCGCGTGCTGCCGCTGCAGCGCAGGCGCGCCAAGCGATCGATGAGCTTGACCCTGATGCCCAGATTGGTCTCGCTGGCGGCCCGCACGCTGACAGGGCGCTTCCGGCACGCGAAGCGATGGCGGCACGCGTCACAGGCGATGCGGCCGAGGGTCGACGTTTTAGCACGGTGGGCGCCGGAACGGATGGGCCTGAAGCTGACGTCGAATTTTCGATCCCTGCCATGCAGCCGCGAATTCGCGCACGACGGGTGACGTGGTTTCTGAAACGCGTCTTCGATGCGACGCTTGCACTGACACTGTTGGTCCTGTTGTCGCCGGTGATCTTGCTCGTCGCGCTTTTGGTGGCGATCGACAACGGAACGTCCATCATCTTCGCGCAGACGCGCCCGGGGCTCGGCGGGCGACCTTTTCGTGTGTTCAAGTTCATCACGATGTCCGAACCCTACAATGCGAAGGGCGAGCGGATCCCTGACGACCAGCGTGTCTCTTGGATCGGCAACACGGTGCGCCGATTCCGCCTCGATGAACTGCCGCAGCTTTTGAACATCCTGCGTGGGGATATGTCGTTCGTCGGACCACGTCCTTTGCTGCCGGTGGATCAGCCCGCACCCTACATGGCGCGCTTGTTGGTGCGTCCGGGATTGACGGGCTGGGCGCAGGTGCGCGGCGGGCGCGAGCTGACGGCGGCGGACAAAGCGGCGCTCGACATTTGGTACGTGCACAACGCGTCGCTGTGGCTCGATGCTGAGATCATGCTGCGCACCATCCCCATGGTGCTGCGCGGTGAGCGGCTGAAACTGGAAGCCGTTCAAAAGGCGTGGGACGATCTGCGCAATGCTGGCATCTGCCGCACCGCCCGCGCTTAAGACCGGGAGGCCCGCCAAGGTGGAGGGGCCAGCATAGAGACGCTGGGCTTTCAATGATCATCTAGCGCGCAGACAGACGGGGGCGCCTGGTGCTACGCTCAGGGCATCGCGTTCATCATCCGGTCGCCCCTCGCCATGCTCCACCGCCAATCCCTTTGCACTTACTGCGCGCCGCTTGAGCCAACATCGGTCGCGCTCCCTGAGCCATCGGGCACCCAGGTCCGTCTCACAATATCCAGCAGCGGCGTCTGCCACTCAGACCTGCACCTGATCGACGGCTACTTTGACCTCGGCGCAGGCGAACAGCTCGACGTGACCGGCGGGCGCACCTTGCCCTTCACGCTCGGCCATGAGATCGCGGGTGTGATTGACGCCGTCGGGCCAGACGCGGCCGCCGACCTCGATGCCGCAAACCTGAACTATGGCAGCCGCGTCGCCGCCTTCCCCTGGATCGGCTGCGGCGCCTGCCCCTTGTGTGCGCGCGGCGACGAACACCTCTGCAACCGCCCGCAAGCGCTCGGCATCACCGTCGATGGCGGCTATGCCACCCATGTGCTGGTCCCACATCCGCGGTATCTGCTCGATATCGGCGGCCTCGACGATGGCTTCGCGGCCGCTCTCATGTGCTCAGGGCTCACCGCTTACAGCGCGTTGCGCAAAGCGCTCCAGCCGCCGCGACCTGGACCGTTGCTGCTGGTCGGCCTGGGTGGCGTCGGCATGATGGGGCTGGCGTTCGCGCGGGCGATGCAGGATGCACCTGTGTTCGCGAGCGACATCGATGCGGCCAAACGGGATGCAGCCCTGGCAGCCGGCGCCACGCAGGTGTTCGACCCGCGCGATCGCGACACCGCGAAAGCGCTCTTCAAGGCGAGCCAGGGTGGCGTCGGCGCCGTGATTGATTTCGTCGGAACGGAGGCCTCGTTCCAGTTCGCCAACCGTGCCGTTGCCAAAGGCGGCGTCATCGTCTTGGTCGGCTTGATGGGCGGGCGACTCGATATGCCGTTGCCGATGGTGCCGATGCGCAACCTGACGATCACCGGCAGTTACGTGGGGAGCCTTGAAGACGCGCGCGGGATGCTGCAGCTTGTGCGCAAAGCCAACATCCAACCGGTCGCGCTTGAATCGCGGCCACTGCAAGAAGCCAATGCCGCGCTTGATGATTTACGTGCGGGCCGCGTCGTCGGGCGCGTGATCCTGAAGCCCTAGAGTCGGTTGGCTTCAGGTCGAAGCAGAACAGACATCTAAGTTTTTGTTTTGCCCTTCATCGTTCGCCTCAGGCGATTCTACCTGATGCGGATGAACTCTAACATCCTGGCGGACTGTCAGGCCCAAGGCCGGCGGGTCAGTGTCGCGCTTGCCTGAAGCGCACCAACGCCAGCGCGAGGAGATCAATGTCATGGTGCCAGCAGAGGGGCGCGCGCAAGCGTCAACGGCTGCGCGCGAGCCCCAAGCGCTCGACGGCGATAACACGGATGCCAACGGCGACAGCGCCGGCGCCGGGTCGCCCCCGTTCGCGTTCGATAACAGCTACGCGCGCTTACCAGTAAAATTTTACGAACGCCTTGCACCAACGCCGGTCCCGGCCCCGTCCTTGATTGCGCTCAACGACGCGCTTGCGGAGGACCTAGGCCTTGATCCGCACGCGCTGCGTGGTCCGTCTGGCATCGCTGTTCTCGCGGGCAATGCGGTGCCCGAGGGCGCGGAACCGTTAGCCATGGCTTACGCCGGCCACCAGTTCGGGAACTTCGTGCCGCAACTGGGCGATGGCCGCGCGATTCTCCTCGGCGAAGTGATCGCGTCCAGCGGCGCGCGCTACGATCTGCAATGGAAGGGATCGGGGCCAACGCCGTTCTCGCGCATGGGCGATGGGCGCGCAGCGCTCGGACCGGTGCTGCGGGAGTACATCGTCAGCGAGGCGATGGCGGCGCTTGAGATCCCGACCACCCGCGCGCTTGCAGCCGTTGCAAGTGGCGCGCGCGTCATGCGTGAAGGTCCGCTGCCAGGCGGCGTGCTCGTGCGGGTCGCCAGCAGCCACATGCGCGTTGGCACGTTCCAGTATTTCGCCGCACGCCGCGATGACGAGGCGGTGCGCACGTTGGCCGATTACGTGATCGAACGCCACGATCCAGGCCTTGCCCAAGCCCATGACGTGGGCCCCGAGCGCTATGCGGCCCTGCTCGAAGCGGTGGTCACCCGCCAGGCGCACCTGGTCGCGCGTTGGCTCGGCGTCGGTTTCATCCACGGCGTCATGAACACCGACAACATGTCGATCGCAGGCGAAACGATCGACTTTGGACCCTGCGCCTTCATGGATGCGTTCGACCCGGCGCAGGTCTTCAGCTCGATCGACCAGCAAGGGCGCTACGCCTACGCCAACCAACCGCCGATCGCGCAGTGGAACCTCGCTTGTCTTGCGCAAACGCTGTTGCCGCTGTTGGCGGCGGAGCGAGAGGCGGGGGTGGAGCGCGCGCAGGCGATCATCGATGGCTTTTGGCCGACCTTCGAAGCGGCGTGGTTGAAGGTGATGCGCGCGAAGCTGGGTTTGAGCGTGCCGCGCGAGGGCGACATGGCGCTAATCCAGCGGTTGCTGGATACGATGGCGAAGGCGCAGGCGGACTTTACGCTGACGTTTGCGGGCCTGACGCGTGCGGCGCAAGAGGGTGAGCGTGAGGGCGAGTCTGACGAAATCGCGTTGGCGGATGCGCGGTTGGCGCAGAGCGAAGCCTATCGTGCGTGGGCGCAAACCTGGCGGGCGCGGATTGACGAGGAGGGCGAGGCGGGCCGCGACGCGCGCCCAGGCTTGATGCGCGCAGCCAACCCTGTTGTCATCGCGCGCAACCATCAGGTGGAGGCGGCCATCGATGCCGCCTACGAGGGCGATTTCGCGCGCTTCCGTGCGTTGACCGAGGCGCTGCGCAACCCGTTTACACCGCCTGCCGATGTGACGCTGATGGCCCCGCCGGCGCCGCATGAGATCGTGCACGAGACCTTCTGCGGGACGTGAGCGGCGGTGCAGTCATCGTTGCCGGTCCGAGGGCAAAGAACCGGCCGGGCCTTAAGCGCGTAGTGTTCTACAAGCTTTTGTGGCGTTCATCTTTCGCCTTCGGTGTCACCCGCGGATGAACTTTCTTTTTGGCGTTCATCTTTCGCCTCCGGTGTCGCCATCTCCGGCGGATGAGCTTTTACGAACGAGGTCCCATGTTCGCCGTGCCTTTGTCCGCCGGCCGCGCTGCGGCCATGACGTTGATCTTCGCGTTCGTGCTCGCGCTCGCCAACACCGCAGCCACGTCCGAAGCCGCGGCGCAATCGGCCCGCGACCGCGCCGCCATCCAGGGCGTCATCACGCGCCAACTCGATGCGTTCAAGCTCGACGATAAGTCCCGCGCGTTCTCGTTCGCATCGCCCACCATCCAGCGCATGATGGGCTCGCCGGAGCGGTTTCTCGCGCTCGTCGCCCGCTCCTACCCGCAGGTTTATCGGTCCAAGAGCCATCGCTTCTTGACGCTTGGCCTCAACGGTAACCGCCTAGTTCAGCGTGTGCTTGTCGAAGGCGAGAACGGCTCCGTTGTGACCGCGCTTTACGAAATGGTGCGGGTCGACGGGACCTGGCGCATCAACGGCTGCCGCCTGATCCGCGGCGACGCTGTTTAGGCGCCAGAGCAACGGGCGACGGCGCGGCCATCAGATGTCGCCGTAGTCGCCACTGCGTCCTTTGCCGGATGCGAAACGGCCAGCGCCGGCCGCGCCTTCGCGTGCGATCGCGTCGACGCCGTTGGCCCACTCGCGGCGCAACGCTTCGCGCACGTTAAGCCCGCGCGTCTCATGCACGGTACGTCGATCGGCCAGCACGGCTTCTTGCGGAAACCGCGCGATCTCGTGCGCCATCGCCTCGGCCGCTTCACGCGCGTGTCCAGGTTCAACCACGCGCTCGCACATGCCGATACGCAGGGCCTCATCCGCCTCCACTTTTCGACCGGTCATGATGATATCGAGGGCGCGCCCCTGGCCAACGAGGCGGGGGAGGCGGACCGAACCACCATCGAGCAGCGGGATGCCCCAACGCCGGCAATAAACGCCGAAATAGGCATCGCGCGCCAGCACGCGACAATCGCACCACAAGGCGAGTTCCATCCCGCCCGCGACCGCCGGGCCTTCCACGGCCGCGATCACCGGCTTGGAAAGTTCAAGCCGCGTTGGCCCCAAGGGGCCGCGCGGTGCCGGCGCTGCGCCCATGCCGAACGCGAGTTTATCGCTCACCTCGCGGCGGAACGCCTCTGGATCGGTGAGCGTCGAAGCGAACTTCAAGTCCCAGCCCGCGCAAAACGCGCCGCCTTCGCCCCACAGCACCGCGACGCGCGCATTGGCGTCCGCATCAAAGGCAAGGCACGCCTCGTGCAGCGCGTCGGCGCTTGCCGGGTCCATGGCGTTGCGGGCCTCTGGGCGCGCGTGGATGATGGTCCACACGTGATCTGCTTTTTCGATGCGTACCGCCATGATGGCCTCCTTCGTCCGCGTTGGCGCGCTGCCGCCAAACCTGAGTTCAAAACGCGTTCAGTCCGGTTTGCGCGCGCCCGAGCACCAAGGCGTGGATGTCATGAGTTCCTTCGAGCGTGTTGACCACTTCCATGTTCATCACATGACGGATGACGCCGTAGTCATCAGCGATGCCATTGCCACCGTGCATATCCCGCGCGACCCGGGCGATATCGAGCGCTTTGCCGGCGTTGTTACGCTTGACGAGCGAAAACATCTCAGGCGTTGCGCGGCCTTCGTCCGCCAAACGCGAGATACGAAGTGCGGCCTGCAGGCCAAGGGCGATGTCGGTTTGCATGTCGGCGAGTTTGCGCTGAACCAACTGCGTTGCCGCGAGCGGGCGTCCGAACTGCTTGCGGTCGAGCGTGTATTGGCGCGCCGCCTGCCAGCAGAAGGCTGCTGACCCCATCGTCCCCCACGCGATGACGAAGCGCGCGCGCGAAAGGCACGCCAGTGCGGAACCCAAGCCGCGCACGTGAGGCAAGCGGTTCTCCGCAGGCACGAAGACCTCGTCCATCATCAATTGTCCGGTAGGCGAAGCGCGCATGCCGAACTTGCCTTCGATGCGCGGTGTTGCAAGGCCGTCGACGTCGCTGCCGTAGGGCCGCTCGATGATGAAAGCGCCGATGTTGCGATCATCATCGCGCGCCCACACCACCGCAAGATCGGCGATGGGCGCGTTGGTGATCCAGTTCTTGTTGCCGCTCAACGCGTAGCCGCCCGGTACGGTGCGCGCGCGCGTTTCCATACCGGAGGGGTCGGAGCCGTGGTTCGCTTCCGTCAACCCGAAACAGCCGATCAGATCGGCCCGCACCATGGCTGGCAGCAGGCGCTGCTTTTGCGCTTCGTCGCCAAAATTATGGATGGCCGCCATGGCGAGACCCGAGTGCGCACCCATCGCTGAGCGAAATGCTGTGTCGACGTGTTCGAACGCGCGCGCGACAAGGCCGTAGGCGACGTGGCTTAGGCCCGGACAATCGTATCCCGCAAGCGTGCCCCCCAAGATGCCAAGCTCCGCGTAGGCTTTGTAGAGGTCGCGATCGAAGGTTTCATCGCGATGCCACTTGAGGATCAACGGGGCGAGTTCACCTTGCGCAAAGCGGGTCGCCGCCTCGTGCATGGCGCGCTCTTCATCGCTCAATTCGTCATCGAATCTTAACGGATCATCCCATGTGAAAACGGGCTTGGTCGCGTTCGTATCCATCGCGGTTGTTTCCCTTGTTGTTGCGCAATCGTTTTCTCGCCCATCGCGTTCTTTGGGCGATGGCCGGCTTCCTTCACGCTTGAAGCGTGCCGTGCCCCTTCGCGGTTAACGCTCCTTTAGAGTTTCTCACCGATCATCCCAAAATGAAACACGACGCCTAAGGGCGTTTGGTGGTTGGCGCGCGCCGACCTTGGGCGATGAAGCAAAAGAGGATTGTCATGACCAGCATTCGCGGTTCCATCCTGGGCGCCATACTGCTCGCCATGGGCGTGAGCGGCGCGAACGCGGCCGATCTGGGCCACGGTCGGCGCCATTCGATCAAAGATGTACCGCAGGTGAGCCCGGCGGCGACCTGGTACATTCGCGGCGATTTCGGCTACGGCACTTACGATGATCCGATCATGGTGGAAGAGGGCCGGTTCGATCTGACCCGCACCGAGATTGAAAGCACGTGGTCATTCGGCGGTGGCATCGGGCGTTACTATTCACCGTTCGTGCGTGGCGATTTCACGATCGACTGGCGCAACGAGACGGACGTGCGGGGCACCCTGCAAGGCCACCCGACGCTGCTTAACGGGACGCGCCCGACGACGCTTGAAAGCCTCGTCCTGATGAAGAACTTCTACTACGACTTCAACCGCTACGGCCGCTTCAACCCTTACCTGGGCTTCGGCATCGGCGCGGTGAAGCACAAGACGTCGGACAGCACGTTTGACGATGGCTGCGGCTGCACCGTGACGCTCCAGGGCGAAGAAAACTGGCACGTCGCCGCGTCGCTTATGGCCGGCTTCTCGTTCAAGCTGCGCAGCAAAATGCACATCGATGCCGGCTACAAATTCTCGTACCTGGGTGAAACAAAGTACGGCAACATCTCCGGCACGCACCCGACGCAAGGCGCCGGCACCATCTTCGGCGGCACGATCGAGGACCTGCATACGCACGAGTTCCGCATCGGCCTGCGTTACGACATTCGCTAAAGCGGCCTGAGGCAAGCGGTCGGTCGGATCGCTTGCCTTGCTCCAGTTAAGCGTAAGCGTTTGCGTCTTTACCCCCGTTTTCAAACACCTGCGGATGCTTGCCTTCAGCATCGCCGACGTCATGCGTCGTGCGCTGAGACAAGCGGCCGCGTTCTGCGCAAACCCACAGCCCCCAGGCGCCCTCGCAGCGCCCGAGGCCGCTCGCTTAAGGGATCGACGCCGATGAGACTGACAACCGCAACGATCGCGCTCAGCGTCGCTGGCCTGATGGCCGGCCTGGCGAGCCCGCTCACCTCCGCCAACGCCGGTGACTTCAACCGCCCCGCCGGCCCGATGAAAAAGAGCATCTATTCAGGCGTTCCGGTTCCAGCGCCGCGGCCGATCCCGAACTATGCTGCCGAATGGTATCTGCGCGCCGACGTCGGCCACGCGCTTTATTCCGACAACGGGATCACCGTCGAAGGCAACGGCTTTCGCGCCTACGACGATTTCGATGGGCCGACCAGCTTCTCGTTCGGCTTTGGCCGTTACATCACACCGAGCCTGCGCGCTGAACTGTCGATCGACATCCGCAACAAGTTCAAGCTGGGCGACATCGACCAAACCTACGTCGGCACACGCATCGAGCCCGCGACGACGGTTGCGAACGGTGGTCCTGGTGGCAACAACCGTCACACCTACCAGGTGTCGCGCGTTGATGAGCTGCGCATCGGCAGCTACTCCGGGATGGTCAACCTCTACAAGGACTTCCGCGGCTCATCGCGTTTCACACCCTATATCGGCGCGGGCATCGGCATCGCGGTGCACAACATGCAGCGCCGAGCGTCTGAAACGTCGGTCTGTCAATTCTCCGAAAACGACGCCGGCGGCAACTTCGTCAACTACCAGGACATCAACGGCAACAACGTGTGCGCCGACAACGCCAGCGCACAGACGCCGATCGTCGGCGGTGACCCGGGCGGCACCAACCATCCCGGCGATCACGCGCAACGCAAGTACGCGGAGACGGGCTACGGCTTTGCCGCCAATCTGATGGCGGGCCTCGCGATGCACGTACGCCGCGATGTGTCACTCGACTTCGGCTACCGCTTCATGTGGATGAGCGGCGACATCGCCACCGTGGCGCCGACCCTTGATCGCACCAGCGTGGTGCGCGTGGACGACATCATGCACCACGAGATCCGAGCCGGTATCCGTTGGAACATCAACTGAGCGGGTTCCCCCACCTGCCAGGTTGACGAAGCGCGCCCTCTCCCCCCGAGGGCGCGCTTTTTTTGTTCGCGCGTCCTTTTGCGATGGCGCAGGGTAGGGAAAGACGATTGCGGCCGCGCCGCTTTGCGCTCTTCGTTGTGCCACCACGCCATGAGGACGTTGCGATGACCGAAGGAACCGCCGAGGCCCCCCTCCTCAACGTGCGTGTCGATAAGCACATCGCGCACCTGGAATTCAATCGACCGCGTCAGCTCAACGCCTTCAACAACGCGTTGATGGAGGAGACGATCGCGACGGTGGCGCGGTTGGCGCAGGATGAGGACGTGCGCGTGCTCATCGTCTCGGGCGCGGGGCGTGCCTTCTCGGCGGGCTTCGACCTCAAGGCGTCCGCGGAACGCGCGTTGCCGGACCATGCCGCTTGGCGGCGCCAGCTTGAACTTCAGTTCGATTTCATCATGGCGTTCTGGAACGCGCCCATGCCGACGATCGCTTGCGTCCACGGATACTGCCTCGCGGGCGCGCTGGAAGTGTCGCTTGCGTGCGATCTGACCGTGGCGGCGCAGGGCACATACTTCGGTGAACCCGAGGTGCGGTTCGGGTCGGGCGCGGTGGCGATGCTGTTCCCGTGGGTGACGGGCCCCAAGCAGGCGAAGGAGTT
>JBCBJZ010000051.1:0-22090 GCA_038522635.1 Pseudomonadota bacterium
TCCTGGAGAGCTTCTTCAAGCACTACGTAGAGTATGACTTCACCGCCGATCTTGAAGAGAAGCTCGACCTCATTTCCGATGGCAAGCTCGACTGGAAGGACGTGCTGCGCGCCTTCTGGCGCGATTTCACCGGGGCCGTCGACGAGATCAAAGACCTGCGCGTCGCCGAGGTGTTGGATGCGCTGAACGAGTTGTTGGGGCCGCACATTTTCCCCAACACCGGCGATGGAACCGACCCCCGCAAATGCCCCGCGTGCGATGCCGGGCAGCTCAGCTTGAAGGTTGGCAAGTTCGGCGCTTTCGTGGGCTGCTCGAACTATCCCGAATGCCGTTTCACCCGGCAGTTTACCGATAGCGGTGATCAACCCGCGGCCGCCGCCAACCCCGATGGCAAATTCCTGGGCGACGACCCCGTGACCGGGCTGCCCGTCAGCCTGCGCGCGGGCCGCTTTGGGCCTTACGTTCAACTGGGCGACAACAAGCCCAAGGAGGCGACCAAAGACGGCGCAAAGAACGCCGACGAAGACGTCAAGCCCAAGCGCGCTTCCATCCCGCAGGGCTGGAACCCGGACACGATCGATCTGGACAAGGCGCTCTCGTTGTTGCGGCTCCCGCGTGACGTCGGACCGCATCCTGAAACGAAACAGATGATCGTCGCCGGCATCGGCCGCTACGGCCCATTCGTGAAGCACGAGAGCACGTACGCCAACCTCGACAGCGTGGACGAGGTGTTCGATGTCGGCCTCAACCGGGCGGTCTCGGTGCTTGCTGAGAAGGCTGCCGGCGGCAAGGGCGGCTGGAAGCGTCCGCAGGCGAAAGTGCTGAAGGAGCTTGGCGAACATCCAGCCGAAGGCGGCAAGATCGAAGTGCTGGAAGGCCGTTACGGGCCCTACGTCAAGCATGGCTCCACCAACGCCACCGTGCCCAAAGGCACCAAGCCTGAGGATGTCTCGATCGAGCAGGCGGTGCAGTTGATCGCGGAGCGTGTGGCCAAGGGCGGGGCGAAGAAGAAGCCCGCCAAGAAAAAGGCGCCAGCAAAGGCGGCTGCGAAAGACAAGGACACGGCCAGCAAAACGCCTACGAAAAAGCCAGCCAAGAAGGCGGCGAAGAAAGCCCCGGCGAAAAAAGCTGCCACCAAGAAAGCCCCGGCAAAAGCGGCGGCCAAGAAGGCCAAGGCCAACAAAGAGAAGGCGGAATGACCGCCGGGCAGCACGGCTGTGGCGGCTAAGCCCGGGGCATCACGTGCCGGCGGATCGGGCGCGCCCACGAATTACCTTGCCGCCAACGGCTTTCCCACCAAAGACGAGGTGCTCGCCTTCGTGCGCGGCGCGGACGCAACCGTTGGCAAACGCGACATCATCAAGGCGTTCGCGATCAAAGGCCCCGACCGCGCACGCCTTAAAGCGCTGCTGCAGGACATGGCCGACGAGGGTCTGCTCACCGGCAACCGCAAGGGCCTGCACGAGAAGGGCGGCCTCCCCGCCGTTTGCGTCATCGTGGTCACGGGCCGCGATTCCGACGGCGACCTGATCGCGCAACCCGTCGCCTGGGAAGCCGGCGAAGGCCCACCGCCGCGCATTCTGCTCGACGATACCCGACCGGCCGCACGCCCGACCAGTTCGCGCAAGGGGCGCACGCGGGAAACGGCCATCGGCGAAGGTGACCGTGTGCTGGCGCGGCTCAAACGCGTCACGCCGGCCGCATCGTCAAGCAAACCGGCGGCAGCCGACGCCATCGCTTATGAAGCAACGCCGATCAAGCGTCTCCCGCGCGAAGGCCGGCGCATGCTCGGCATCTATCGCGCCCACGACCGCGGTGGCGGAGAAATCCTGCCGGTGGACCGCAAACAGTTGAAGAGTTTTCTGGTGCGCGAGGGCGATGACGCCGACGCGCGTGACGGCGATCTGGTGCGCTTTGAACTCGCCAAAGCTGCGCGCCACAGCCTCCCCCGCGTCACGATCGTCGAAAGGCTGGGCAACCCGCAGGACCAGCGCCTCGTCTCGCTCATCGCGGTGCACGCCCACGGCATCCCCGACACCTTCCCCGCACGCGTTTTGGACGCGCTTGATGACCTCACGCCGCCGCGCCTCGACCAACGCCGCGATCTGCGCGATTTGCCACTCATCACGATCGACCCTGCCGATGCGCGCGACCACGACGATGCGGTCTACGCGGCGCCCGATGAGGACCCCGCCAACGAGGGCGGCGTGGTGGTCTGGGTCGCGATCGCAGACGTCGCCCATTACGTGCGCCCCGGTGATCCGCTCGACCGCGAGGCGCAAAAGCGCGGCAACTCGGTGTACTTTCCCGACCGCGTTGTACCGATGCTGCCTGAGCGCATATCCAACGACCTATGTTCGCTGCGTGAGAACGAAGAGCGTCCCTGCCTTGCTGTCCGCATGACGTTCGATAAGCACGGTGAAAAGCGCGACCACGCGTTCCATCGTGGGCTCATGCGCTCCCATGCCAAGCTCGCCTACGAGGAAGCTCAGGCCGCCATCGACGGGCGGCCGAACGACAAGGCCGCGCCCCTGCTCGATACGGTGCTGCGCCCGCTTTGGGACGCTTACGCGGTGCTCTCCAAGGGGCGCGCCAACCGTGAGCCGCTCGATCTCGATCTGCCCGAACGCAAGATCATCATGGACGCTGAGGGTGGCGTCGACCGCATCGTCGTGCCTGAGCGCCTCGAAGCGCACAAGCTGATCGAGGAGTTCATGATCCAGGCGAATGTCGCCGCGGCACAAGCACTCGAAGCGCGCAAAACGCCGGTCGTCTACCGCATTCATGACCAACCCTCGAAGGACAAGCTGAAGGCCCTCAAGGACTTCCTGGAGACGCTGGATCTGAAGCTTGCGGCCAACGGCCCGCTCAAGCCCGCCGCCTTCAACGCCATCCTGCGGCGGGCGCAGGCCCTACCCTCGGGCGATCTCGTCAACGAGGTCGTGCTGCGCTCCCAAGCCCAGGCGGAGTACAATCCGTCGAACGTTGGGCACTTTGGCCTGAACCTGCGCCGCTACGCGCACTTTACGTCGCCCATCCGGCGCTATGCGGACCTGCTCGTGCACCGTGCGCTGATCAAGGCCTACAAGCTTGGCCCCGACGGTCTGCAGGACGATGAGGCGCAGGCGCTTGCTGAAACCGCGCAGTCGATCTCGAATGCGGAACGCCGCGCGATGGCGGCAGAGCGCGAAACCATCGACCGGCTGATCGCGAGCCACTTGGCCGATCATGTGGGCGCACGCTTCGCCGGCCGGGTCTCGGGCGTGACCGGCTCGGGCTTGTTCATCAAGCTCAGCGAAACCGGCGCCGATGGGTTCATCCCGATCTCCACGTTAGGGGACGAGTATTTCGACCACGATGAAGAGCAACGCGCGTTGGTGGGCGAGCGCACGGGCACGATGTTTCAGTTGGGCGACCAGGTTGAAGTGCGGTTGCAGGAGGCGTTGCCCACCGCCGGCGCGCTTCGCTTTGAAATGCTGAGCGAGGGCAAGCGCGCCCGGCCAAGCCTGCAAAAAGGCTTCAACAAGGGGCGCCGCGGGACCAAGCCCAAAGCACGTCAACACGGCCCCCGCCGGCGGCGGTGATTTCTCCCGACAAGCGCCGTTGCGGCAGAGCGCCCTGTTGACGCGAGCTGGCGCAGTTGGTCCTGTCGCGCATGACCCAAACGCCGCCGCGCGATTTCCGCTCCAGCGCTACAGAGCCCGTAGCCCGTGATCCCTTCAAGTCGATGGGACGCGGCGCACGCCTGCGCTGTCCCCAATGCGGCGTAGGTCGCCTTGATGCGCGCTACTTGAAGATCGTTGACCACTGCCAGAACTGCGGTGAGGCCTTCCACCACCACCGCGCCGACGATGCGCCAGCCTATTTCACGATGTTCATCGTCGGCCACCTGATGGGTGCTGGCGCCCTCGCGCTTGAGCAATCCTCATCCCCGCCGCTATGGGTGCACGCGCTCATTTGGGGACCCTTGACGCTGCTGTTGTCTGCCGTACTACTGCCGCGCGTGAAGGGTGCGTTGGTCGGCCTGCAATGGGCCAACCGAATGCACGGCTTCAACGCCGAGCTGGCCGACGAGGCCGTTGACGATGGTGGCACGGGCCCCGATACGCCAGCCCGACCCTGATCCCATCCGACATCTGCCGCGCAGAGGTGCCATGAGCGAAGAGCCAGTCCCGCGCGATGCCGCCACACTCATCTTGGTCGATCGAAGCGATGGACCGCCGAAAATCCTTGTCGGGCAAAGGCGCCACGACCAAGTGTTCATGCCGGGCAAATACGTCTTCCCCGGCGGTCGTGTCGATCCGGGCGACGCAGATGTGCCCGTGAGCCTCGCCTTGCGTGACCACGAAATCGAAAAGCTGCTGCTCGACATGAAGGGGGAAGCCAGCCGCACGCGCGCCCGGGGCCTTGCCGTCGCTGCGGTGCGAGAAACATTCGAAGAGACGGGGCTAGCTCTTGGTGCAGCGATCCCCGATGCCAGCTCGCACGCCTCCACGGGCACACCCAGCGACACATCAGCAGTTCGCGAGCCCCCAAGCACGGCGCATGATGCGATCTGGCAAGCCTTCTTCGCGCTCGGCGTCGCCCCACGCCTCGATGCGCTCACATATTTCGCCCGCGCGATCACGCCGCCCGGCCGCCCAAGGCGCTACGACACGCGGTTCTTCTGCGCCGAAACGGATGCGATTTCGCACCGGACCGACATGCGCGATGAAGAACTGCTCGGCCTGCACTGGCTGACCTTTGAAGAAACGCGCAACTTCGATCTGCCGGCCATCACCCGGGTCGTGCTTGAAGATTTGTACGACCAGTTGGAAGCGCCGCGCGATGATTTCGCCAGCCAGCCCGTCCCATACTACCACCAGAGAGACGGCAACTTCCGCCGCGATCTTCTAAGCCCGACCTAGATAAATCTACGGTGCCGATGCGCTTTGGGTGGGAAGGCAAGGCGTGGAAAATCAAGCCGGTCATTAGCAGCTTGCACCCGTTGCTCTGGCGCCCGGCACAGGCCTGCAATGCGAGCGGGCCCACCACTCCCGTCTAGCTTGACACACCGGCGATTGTGATTAGGTTCGCGGCTTGATCAGCGGCTGAGCGCAAGATCTTTTGCTCGCCGAAAGCTGCAGCGGGCCTTGCTCTTGGCCCCGCACATCCCTTTTTCATCCGCGCGGACCCGCGCAGGAAGGACTGAACGATGGCGAAGCCCGTCACCCAGAAGATCAAGCTCGTGAGCTCGGCTGGCACCGGCTACTACTACGTGACGAAGAAGAACCCGCGTAACCAGACCGAAAAGATGTCGTTCCGCAAGTACGACCCGGTCGCGCGCAAGCACGTCGAATTCAAAGAAGCAAAAATCAAGTGAGACGCGCGGGTGGCTGCCCTGGTCGCCCTCTAGGCTCGGTTCACTCCAGTTTGAAGTAGAACCGACACCCAGCTTTTTTCTCATCTTTCGCCTCAGGTGACGCCACGACACGCGGAAGCGACGCGCCGACAAGCTCGCGATAAGAGCGACGCTTGGCGCGACTGGTTTTTCATCTTTTCAAGCGCTGAGGCGGGGTCGCCGCAGACCCGGGTGGCTGGAACTCCCGACAGCGGGGTATTGTTCTCGGAAGGCAGCCACCCGGCGCCAGGTGGTCAAAGAGGGCGTTGACCGAGCCCGGCAAGCTGATCGGGGACGTGTGTTGGCTTATTGAGGAGGCCACTCCAGCCAAACGAGTCTCCGATCTTCCATCCAAGAGGTTTGCGGCGGTCTCTACGGATGGAAACTGTATTTCGTTGTGTATAGCCAAACTTTTCGCTTGTGCGAAGACAGCGCGTTGGCTCAACCCGATGCCCTTTCAATCTCACGGCCTCTTGAGCGATTAAAACTTGACAGATGCTCGCGACGCGCACAAGCGCTTTTGTCCGTTGCGTCAGCGATCTGCCGGGCAAGCTCGCTTCACCCTTAATGGTGAGATGACCGGAAAAGCGCGTCGATATTACGTCGCGATAACGGCGACTTGCAGCGATCTGAAGAGAGCCGAAGCAGCTTCGCTTTAGCTTAGGCCCCAAGTGATGCCCAGGACCGCGCCGCGCGAACGTGATTCTCTGTGGAATTGATTGTGGTTAATGCGCCACGTGAACACCGGTTAGGACGGGCTTGACACGTTCACAATTTGCACTTTTTACGACACATGCAGCAGAAAAATTGATCGAAAGTTGTAGTCGATCTGACACTTTGGACGGTTCGTGACGCCCAATTATGGCGCGCGCCACGCCCCTGCCGCACGCTTAGAGTTTATCCGCAGGCTCACCTATGGTGATCCCGACCCATCGCCTGACGATCGAAGGCCCAATGCGGCGCTCACGCAGCGGCGTCGACCATCACCCGATTGCGCCCATCGCGCTTGGCCGCGTAAAGCGCCCGATCGGCCCGCTTGAACACCGTCGCAGGCGTATCGTCGGGATGATCCAGCGTTGCGATGCCGACGCTCGCCGTCACGCGGATCTGCGTGGTCGCGTTGATGTGGAACGGCTCAGCCGCGATGTAGGCACGCAGGCGCTCCGCCACCTGATAGGCGAGCGGCATCGAGGTGTCCGGCATGATGATCACGAACTCTTCGCCGCCCATCCGGCAAGCGAGGTCGATACCGCGCGTATTGCGCCGAAACCGTGCCGCGAACTCCTGCAGCACCAGGTCACCCGCATCGTGCCCGTAGGTGTCGTTGACCGACTTGAAGTAATCGATGTCCGCGATCAACAGGGACAACGGGCTGCCCGAATTCATCGCTTCATCAAACAACGTACGCAGGTGGCTTTCCATATAGCGACGGTTGTGCAGGCCGGTCAGCGGATCGGTAATCGCCAGCTCGACGCTCTCTTCCAGGCGGTTGCGCAGGAGATCGGAGTGCCGCTTGCGCTTCACCTGCGTGCGCACCCGCGCCAGCATTTCATGGTTGTCGATCGGACGCAGAAGGTAGTCGTTCACGCCCATGTCGAGACCGCGCAGCAAGCGCGCATCGTCGCCCGGTTCCACCAGGATGATGATCGGCAGATGCCGCGTGCGGTCCAGCGAACGCACCTGCGAGCACAGCCGTAGACCGTCAGCGCCCTCTAACGACAACGACACGATCAGCAAATCGAATGCCCCATCGGAGACCCGCATCAAGGCGTTCTCCATAACAGGCTCGATCGTCACCTCGTGGTGTCCGCGCAACGCCTTCTCAAGGCGCCCGGAAGACCGCTCATGATCATCAACGATCAGCAGCTTGCCGTTATCTCCGGCCGTCTCAAGGTCCTTCAGCGTCGTCTGGCCGATGCCCAGCTGCTGCCCGGTGGAGGCGCGCATCATCATCTCGTCGTTCAGCATCTTGAGGCGCGCAAGGTTCTTCACGCGCGTGATCAACGCGATGTCATCGACCGGCTTCGTCAGGAAATCATCGGCACCAGCTTCCAGCCCCTGCACCTTATCGGAGGGCTGGTCGAGTGCCGTCACCATGATCACCGGCGCATGATGCGACGTCTCCGATGCCTTCAGGCGGCGGCAGGCTTCAAAGCCATCCATGCCCGGCATCATCACATCGAGCAGCACCACATCCACGCGCTCACGCTCGCAGATATCGAGCGCTTCCTGCCCGCTGTAGGCGGTCAGCACTTCAAAATACTCAGCCGTCAAACGCGCTTCGAGCAGCTTCACGTTCGCCAGAATGTCGTCGACGACCAGGACGCGAGCGGTCATGTGTTGTGCCTATCCTTGGGCCGATCCGGAACGCTCACGCATCCCCGACGAAACGGCGCACCGTATCGATGAAGCTACCCACGGAAATCGGCTTGGAGATGTAGGCTTCGCACCCGCCTTCGCGGATGCGTTCCTCGTCACCCTTCATGGCAAAGGCCGTCACGGCAATCACGGGGATGCTGGCAAGCTCATCGTCGTCCTTGAGCCATTTCGTCACCTCAAGGCCTGAGACCTCCGGCAACTGAATGTCCATCAAGATGAGCGCCGGGCGATGGGTCCGCGCAAGATCGAGCGCGTCCATGCCGTTGCGGGTTTGCAACGTGCGGTAACCGTGCGCGTCAAGCAGATCGTGGAAGAGCTTCATGTTGAGCTCGTTGTCTTCCACGATCATGACGAGCTTGCCCGCCGGCACTGGCCGACGACCATCGATCACCGTTGGCCGCTCTTGATAGGTCATGCCCCGTGTCCGTTCCTGGCCCCTCCCCGTTGTGTACCGATTCTGGAGAAGCGCTAGCCGTCAATGTGCGCCACAAGCGGTAACCAACTGTTTAAAATGAACGCGAGTCGCTGATTTCGCCGCTCGCACCAACGGGTCTCGATGATGAAATCGGCTACCGATATGAACGAAGATCAAGCACGCGAGATCGGGCTCGCGGCGCTCGTCTTCGTGACCGCTTCCCCTGACCGCCTGGAAACCTTCATGGCGCAGGCGGGGATCGATGCGACAACGCTGATGCAAAGTGCGGCCGCGCCTGCCACACAAACGGCATGTCTCAATCATCTTGCGGCCAGTGATGAGACGCTGCTCGCGTTCGTCGCGGAACAGGGTTTAACGCCGGACCACGTCAAGATGGCGTTGCATCTGCTGCAAGGCGGCGGTGGCGATGACTGGGTTTGAGCGCCGCCGCCGGCTTGCCACGCTTGGTCACGGCGTGCGCCGCGCGTTGGATCGCTCATGACGACGCAGGCGCCGCCCCTTGCGCGCCTGGGGATCGACCTTGGCGGAACGAAAATCGAAGGTGCGGTTCTCGCGCCGGACGGCACCGTCCTCGCCCGCCAACGCATCGCGACGCCGCGGGACGACTATCGCGCCACGTTACATGCGCTCGCCGCCTTGTGCGATACGCTCGATCCACCCGCTGCGCCCGGCACACGCCGCCTTGCGTTGGGGCTCGGCATGCCGGGCTCGCTCGATCCGGCCACGGGCCTGGTGCAGAACGCCAACTCCACCTGGCTGAACGGCCAACCGCTCGCACGCGATGCGCAGGCGATCACAGGCCGGCCGGTGCGGACAGCCAATGACGCCGATTGCTTTGCGCTTTCTGAGGCGCGCGATGGCGCGGCAGCTGGCGCCCGCATTGTGTTCGGCGTCATCCTCGGCACGGGCGTCGGCGGCGCCATCGTGGTCGACGGGCGCCTCCTTGCAGGGCCGCGGGCGATTGCCGGCGAATGGGGGCATACGCCGCTCCCCGCACCACGTGATGACGAACGACCGGGTCCGCGCTGCTGGTGCGGCCGCTACGGTTGCCTCGAAGCGTGGCTGAGCGGTCCAGCCCTGGCCCGCGATCACGCGAACCACACCGGCGAAGCCGCCAACGCCGAAGAGATCGCCGCACGCGCAAGCAACGGCGATGCCACCGCCCGTGCCACGCTCACCCGGCATGTCGATCGTCTCGCCCGCGGGTTGGCCGTGGTGGTCAACCTGATCGATCCCGACGTGATCGTGCTCGGCGGCGGCCTTTCGGCCATGGGCCATCTCTATCGCGAGCTTCCGCCGCTGATCCTGCCGCACCTCTTTTGCGACAGCCCCAACATCACCGTGCGACCACCGCGCCATGGCGATGCGAGCGGCGTGCGCGGCGCCGCCTGGCTATGGCCGTAAGGGCGATCTATCCCTTCCCAGCCAATACGCGTGCAACCTGCGTCCGCAGAAACGGAAGCACGTCCCTTTCGAACCAGGCGTGACGCTTCAGCCATGCGTTGTTGCGCCATGAAGGATGCGGCAGCGGGATCATCATCGTGCCCTGCGCCGCCGTCTCGCGAGCGATGTCGAGGCTTTGCGCGACCGTCTGCGTCAACGTTGCCTCAGCCCGCTTGCCCAGGTGCCAGCGCATGGCGTGAAAGCCGATTGGCAGAAGCAGTTCGAAGGGCGCGCGCGAGGCGAACAGATCCGCATGCCACGTGCGCGCGCAGGCCGGTCGCGGTGGCCGATCGCCACCCTTCGCATCGAGCCCTGGAAAGCAAAAACCCATCGGCACGATCCCCACCTGATCGGCATCGTAGAAGGTGTCGGCGTCGATCCCGAGCCACGCGCGCAGCCGGTCGCCGCTGGGGTCGGTGAAGGGGCGCCCGGAGGCGTGCACGCGTGTGCCCGGCGCCTGACCGCAAAGGCACAGCCGCGCGCGGGCGCTAAACTGCAAGACGGGTCGTGGCTCATGCGGCAAGGGGGCTATCGTCCGCCCCGATGGCAGGCCCACATTGGGGGTATCGCGGCAAAGCCGGCACGCGCGGATGCGCTCGACCATGGCAACCACCGCGCGGCGCTCGTCTTCGCGCGCATCCGCGCTGGAGCCATCAGCGCCCTGATACGCGCCCTGATACGCCCCTGCGTTCGCGCATCGCCCAGCCCCCATCAAGCGCGGATCACCATCCCATCATGGGCCACCTGCACACGCGGATCTTTGACCTCATCGAGACGTCCCAGCATGTCGGCTGACATATGCGACAGGACCACGTTGCGCGCGTTGATCGCATCGAGCTGCGCGGCAAGCTCCACCCAGTTCAGATGAAACCCCAACGGCGTATCGTAGGAATAGCATTCGGTGATGAAGACATCGGCGTTCTGCGCGGCCGGGATCAACGCGGGCGTCCAGCCGGTATCGCCAGAGAACGTCAGCACCTTACCGCCGCTCGCAAAGCGCAACGCATAGGGCGGCGCACCGGATTCGTGCACCACCTCAAAGGGTGTCACCGTGATATCCGCAAACGTGGCAGGCTGGCGCTCCTCGTATTCAACGAAACGCATATCAAACCGCGGCTCGTTGGAGGTGCTGCCGGGAAACAGGCACTCAGCCGTTTGAGCGTAACGCGCCGCGATCCCACGGGGGCCGAAAACCGTTAGAGGCCGCTCCCGTCGCATGACGAACTGGCCGTGCAGTTGCAGGAAGACCAGCCCCGGGAAGTGGTCACCGTGCAAATGCGAGATGAAGACCGCATCGAGCGTGCGCGGATCAATGTTGGCACGCGCCAAGCTGACCATGGCGGTCGCACCGCAGTCGATCAGCACGGTCGCCGCGGCGGTTTTAACGTGAAAGCACGTATTGTGCCGTCCGCCAGTTCCGAACGCGTCACCGCAGCCTAGAACCATCACATCGAACGCGCTGGTGGTCTTGTCGTGCGCCTGTCCGCCTGCGTCACACGCCGCCGTCGGCGCCGTGTTCGATGCCATGTTCAAAGCCGTGCTCGAAACCACGGGGGCAGACGGCGAAAACGGGTTCGATTGCTGCGGCGTAGGCGCCACGACACTCGTCGCCGGTCTGAGCCCTCTAAGCCGTCGCGCTAGGGCGTTCAGTAACTTCACTATACCAACGCTCCAAATGCTCCAGGCCTTCTGGCCGCTTCAGTCGAACCGGCCGCATGAAGTTCACCGCGCACATCGCGGTGATATCAGCCACGGTAAAGACATCCGCGGCGATAAAACGACGTTCGGCGAGTGCATCATTGAGGCGCGCGAGACTTTGCAGCGCCCGCGCCTTGTTCGCTTCGCCCCAGGCCGGCACCTGTGGCGTCTCGAGGGGGGCCATCGCCGGATGGGTGTGGCGGAAGGCTTGCGAAATCTGGAAAAAGAAACCGAGCTCCACGCGACGGTTCCACATTTCCACCTGCGCACGCTCGAGAGCCGAACGTCCAAATAACGAGGGCTCGGGATGCAGCTCCTCCAGGTAACGGCAGATGGCCACCGTCTCAGCGAGGCAGGTACCATCATCGAGTTCCAGCACCGGCACACGCTGCCACGCGTTCTTTCGAGCGAACGCCTCCGTCTCCAACTCGCCCTTGTCCATATCGAGTTGGACGAAGGTGACCTGATCGAGCAATCCCTTTTCGGCGAGAAAGATGCGCACGCGACGGGGGTTTGGCGCCGAGCGCTGTTCGTAGATTTTCATGGCCAGCGTTCGTCCGTTGGAAAGTGAAGGTGTGAAATAAGATGGGGCGCTGCGTCCTGCGTCGCTAGGCAAGCGGGCATTCCGCATCCATAGGCAATGCGAACATCAGCTCGCGGCCAAGCGTCGGCGAAGGCCTAACCCTTTGGCGTTACGAGCCAAGCAACGCGGTACCTGCGGCAAATTTGGTAGCGGCTCACGCGATCACGCGCAACAAGCGTTCCTGTCAGAGGTCTTTGCGCGCACCGCCGACCCTTCGCATCGAAGCGGCGCTACATGTTCTGGCGCCGCCAGGCCCGCGGTCGCTCAAAGCTGCCCGCCCAAAGCCCGCGTTTGGCAGCCTTGGCCTGGCCTTCCTCACGCCGGTAGCGCTTGCCGAACGCCACCGCCCAGCCTTCGCGCACCAGCCGCGCGTTAATCACATCCCCCGCGCGATCCTTGCAGATCGCCAGAACACGGCCGTGTTGATCACGCTTCAAAGGGCGGCAGTTGACCCCCCGTGCCGTCAGTTGGCGCAACCGTGTCGTCGCCCGCTCCCCGCACGCCCAGCGCGCACCCTGGCGTCGGCAGTCTTGCCGGCCTTCAGGCGCATCGATCCCCTGCAAGCGGATCTCATGGCGGCCGACCCGCAGGCTATCGCCGTCGATCACGCGCGCGCGCCCTTCGATGGCGGCTGGCACCGGTTGCCCGCGCCGCGCGCCGTCCGCGCCCTCCCGCCCCGACGGCTCGCGCAAGAACAACGCTGCCAGCGTCACCACAATCAGCGTCACCACCCAACTGTACCGCCCCCGCGTCAGGCGTCGTATCAGCGCCGGCACGCCCCCGCGTTTACCGTTCATTAGGACCCTCCATAAACCGCTCTTTAGTGAATTTTGCCGACATTAACCCTGTTGGGCCGCCTTGCGGGCGGTCGGCTGGGGGCGGCGCGACCATCGCACGACGGTGCAGGATGGATTGACTGCCGCGCAACACAGGTGACGTCGGTTTCGATGGGCAGGGCTACCACAACCGAAACCTCAGCGCCTCCACGCGCTGGGCGCCTGCGCGGCATCGACCACGTGCGCGAGACCCGCACGCGCATGGCGCAAGGGACGGTGATCAAGCCAGAGTTCGAATACGAACTGCTGTCGATCTTCGTGCGCAACGAACTGGGCGCCATCGCCACGATCCCCATCCTGGCGGTCATTTTCGCACTCGCCTCCATGTTCTGGGCGCCGGTCTTCGAAGCGGTGATCTGGCTTGCCGCCGTCTCCGCGACGAAATTTTTCCTGCTGTTCCGCTGCTACCGCTTCAAGGCGCTCGACCCCAGCGAAGTGAACGTTGCAGCCTGGCGCAACAAACTGACGACGGCTGAGTTCATCAACGGCCTCGCCTGGGCCTCGATCGCGCTCGTGGGCCTGCAAGCCACCGACCCCTCAAGCCACGTCTTTATCTTCGCATCGCTCATCGTCGTGCTCGCGATCCGCATGACGTTGGCGTCTGCCGTGATGCCGATCCTTTACGCCGGCACCATCCCGATGACATGCGCCGTGGTCACCCGGCTGATCCTGCTCGACCATCCCTTCTATTGGGCGATGGCCTCGATGGCGATCGGCGTGCACATCTATTTCCTGTTTCTCGCCATGGGGTTGAACTCAACATCGCTCGCCATGCTTGAGTTTCGCGCCGAGAAAGACGCGCTGATCGCTGAGATCGAGGAAGAAAAATCGATCTCTGACGAAGCGCGCCGGCGGGCCGAAGGCGCCAACGTTGCGAAGTCGCGGTTCCTTGCCACCATGAGCCACGAGTTGCGCACGCCGCTCAACGCGATCCTCGGCTTCTCGGAGGTGATGAAGACCGGGATCCTCGGCGAAATGGAGAACCCGACCTACCGCGAATACGCCGTCAACATTCATGAGAGCGGCCAGCACCTGCTCAATCTCATCAACGAGATCCTTGACCTGTCGCGCATTGAGGCGGGGCGGTATGAGTTGCACGAAGAACCGGTGCGCTTGCCCGACATCGCGGAGGATTGCCGGCGGCTGTTGAAGCTGCGCGCGGAGGGCAAGGGGCTGCATTTGAGCCTGGAGATCCAGGATGGTCTGTCGCAGATCTGGGTGGATGAACGCGCTGTGCGCCAGATTTGCCTGAACCTGCTGTCCAACGCGATCAAGTTCACGCCGCAAGCCGGTCACGTCACCCTTTCGATCGGCCACACGCAGCAGGGCGGCCAGTTCATGGTGGTGCGCGATACCGGCCCCGGCATTCCCGCCGACGAGATCCCAAAGGTTCTGAAGGCATTCGGTCAGGGATCACTCGCCCAGAAGACCGCCGAGGGCGGCACCGGGCTTGGGCTTCCGATCGTCCAAAGCCTGATCAGCTTGCACGGCGGCACGTTCGATCTGCAATCGGAACTGCGCAAGGGGACGCAGGTGATCATCACCTTCCCGGCAAAGCGCGTGTTGCAAAGCCTGCCACCGTTGCAGCCGCTCGGACATGAACGCCATCGCCAGGGGCAAGCGGCCGAAGGCAACGCGCCCCGCCGGCCCGCGCGCGCGCCGCGCATGCGCGCTCACGCTTAGATCCCGGTCAGGTCCAGCTTTAGCCGAACCGACATCTCAAGCGGCGCCGCAAGCGATGCGCCCGTTGCCCTGGCCCGCTGCAACCGCGTTGCTCTGGCCCGCTTCAACCGCGTGGCGCTGGCATGGGCAACCGTAGACGCTGGCAGACGTAGATGCGGTTCGCCCGCGGCACCGCACGGCGGTTGGCCCGCTGGATCAAGCCGAACCCCTGCCCCGTCTGATAGTGGCGCGCCGCGATGGCCCAAAGGCTGTCGCCGGGTTGGGTGATGTACCAGCCGGGCATGGTGATGCGCCGGCCCGCGCGATCTTCGCAGGCGGCCACCTGCACGAGGCCAAGACGGCGCGCGCGCTGTCCCCGACGCAGGCGCGGCCGTGGCCCTTCGACGGCTGCTTCACCGGGCCCCCGTGCTCTGCTCCGTGATGCTGGTCTGCGAGACGGGGACCTACGAGCACCAGGCACACGCGCTGTGCGGCGGCCATCAGGCCGCGTGCGGCGCGTCAAGCGGCTCCCGGGCCGACGCTGCGGCCGCTCACCGGTTGGATTGTTAGCAAAATCACGGCGGCGGGCCGGCGGACGCCCGTCGGCTGGAACACGGCGGCGCGGACGAAAACCGTTGCCCCCCGGCCGGTCCACGTCAGGCGCATCAGCACGACGCGTCGGCGGTACGCCATTGTCGCCCTCATCGGCGTTCTGGCGTGCCCGCGCCGCAGCAAGGGCGCGCGCGGCAGCTTCTTCGCTGCGGCGGATCTGCTCCTGAAAGCGCGCATCGGCGGTCGCACGACGGCGCTGAGAGCGGCGTTGATCATCGGCGCGACGCCGCTCGCGGCCTGCCTGGTCAGCGGCGCGACGGGCTTGCCGGGCGGCGCGTTCCGCATCCGCTTGCGCACGCCGTGCCAGCACCAGGCGGCGTTGCGCTTCAGCGCGCCGTCGGGCGTTATCAGCAGCGCGGCGCTGTTCCTCGGCCAACCGACGGCGGGCCTCCTGGCGATCGAACTCTTCGCGCGCGCGTCGCTCAGCCTGTCGCGCCCGCGTGATCGCCAGCCGGTCTTGCCGACGTTGGCGCTCGGCAGCGCGCGTCGCTTCGAGCGCTGCCTCGGTCTCACGGGCGAGCCGGGCGGCGGCCTCGGCGGCGCGGCGCACCGCAAGGCGCGCGCGTTCTTCGCGTCGGGCCCGTTCTTGCGCCTGCTCGCGCTGGCGATCGGCCAAGCGTTGACGTTCGCGCTCGCGCTCGGCATTGCGCTCACGTTGGCGTGTGCGTTCGCGCTCCTGGTCACGCGCTTGCTGGGCCAACTGACGACGCCGCTCATCCTCGCGTTGACGCGCGCGCGCAGCTTCCGCCTCCCGTTGACGTGCACGCTCAAAGGCTGCTTGTCGCTCCTCGGCTTCACGCGTGCGCCGATCTCGATCTGCCCGCGCCAGGCGCTCACGTTCAAGACGTGCCTGACGTTCAGCCTCAAGGCGCGCAAGACGTTCGCGCTCAAGGCGGTCTTGTTCACGCTGAGCGCTAAGGCGTTGGCGTTCCAGTTCAAGTTCGCGCTGGCGGCTGAGTGCTGCAGCCTGGCGCTGCTCCTCCTCGCGCGCTGCGCGTTGGCGCGCTGCCTCCAACGCCGCCTGACGTGCCGCCTCTGCCGCACGCGCGCGCCGTGCCCGCTCTTCGCGCGCCTGCGCCGCTGCCAGCCGCCGCCGTTCTGCTTCGCGCGCGCGCAATTCCAAGCGCCGCCGTTCAGCCGCCAACTCGTCCGCGCTCGGCCCTGAGGTTGGACGTTGGCGGCCGTCCGGGAACGCGGTCTCACGCTCGCGTGGGCGTGTTCCATCACCGCCACGCGACAGGCGACGGATCACCTCCTGGTAGTCACGCTCGACCCGCGTGCGCCATTCGAAGTTCCACGACGGCAGCGGGATCTTGAAGCCACGCGGCCGCCCCTCGGCAGCGCGGGTCCGGCGATCGGGGACCGACAGCCGGCGCATCACATCGTTGAAATCGCGACGCCGCGCGCCAGCGGGCGGCGTGCGGTCAAAACGAAACTGATCGACGTCGTCGGGATCGCCATTATCGAGCTGGACGATCTGACCGCGGCGTTGCGGTCTGCCCCTACGCGGCGCTTCATCAGCCGCCGCGGGACGGCGCGCACGGGGGCTCGCAGCATCGCCATCGCCAGCGCGTTCGCGGTTCAACAGCAACGCCGGGGTCGGCACGTTTCCAGCCGGCAGCTCCGGCCAACGATCCGGTCGCACAGCCTTACGCGGCCGGCTGCGCTGCAGCTCCTGCGCGAATGCCTGCCCGATCGTAAAGCGGATCGGCGTGTAGCGCGGGCCTGGCGCGTGAGCTTCCCCGTCATCGCGCAACGGCACGTTGAAAGGCGTTTGCCAGGATGTACCCCACGCTGCCGTTGGCACCACATGGGCATCGCGGTGCGGCGTGGACGAAGGTGCAGCAGGTTCACGCAGCTGTGCGGCCGGGGACGGCGGTTCGCGCTGCGGAGCCGCTGTGCTCTTGATCGGCACCATCGGGATCGGCACGCGTGGTTGTTTCACGCCCGGTCGTGGTGCGTTCGTCGGGGCATCGCTCTGGCGTTTCGCGGGGCGTCGATCAGGCTTCCGCGATCGCGCGCGCGCTTCAGCGGGCGTCTTTGGAAGGGCGCGACGCACCTTGTCGTAATGCGCTGAGGCTTCGGCCGCCAAAGCTGCCGCACGCTCCTCGATGGTTAAAGGTCGCTTGGCTTGCGGCTTTGACGCGTTCAGGGATGGCGCTGCGCCAGGTTGCGCGGGCGGCTTATCCGTTGATTTCGCTGTCGGAGGCGGCTTCGCGGTCATAGGCGGTTTCGCCGTCACAGGCGGCTTCGCGGTGGGCTTCGTCTGAGCCTCCGCGATCTGCACCAACGGCTTTGGTCCCGCTGGGCGCGCGGCCAACAATGACCGGCGCTTGGCGGGCTTGGACGCCTCGCGCTCGCTCGCCAGAGCCACGATTGGACCGCCAGCATAGCCAACCGGGATCGACACACGAAGGCCACCCGCGGTCCAGATCTGCCCGGTCTCGCGCTTGAGCGCCAACAGCCCCAACGTCAGATCACCGGCGAGCGCCAGCGGCTTGCCCGTCGACCGTTCCGCTTGCGGCTTCAACGGCGCATCGAACTGCCAAATCCCATCGGCACCGGCGCGCGCGCGCGCCACCCGCTGCCCGTTGATCAGGATGGAGACGTCGCTGGAGCGCGGCGCGCTGCCCTGAAAGCGGGCGTGCGCCTTGCGCGGATCCAGAGTGACGTGGGTGAAGCGCAGCGGCACGGCGCCGGCCTTAGACCGTGTGGCGGGCGGCGCAACGCCGCCTGGCTCTGTCTGCGGCGATGAACCCGTACCAACGGCGCGGGCGGCGTGAACGGCGCGCTCCAGCAGCCAGCCGACTTGTGTGAGACCCGGCGTGAGACCCTGGCCACCCACGAAGGCGCTACCGATCCCGATGTACCCGGCCACCAGCGCCACCAGCGCTGCCACATAGCGTAAGCCTGCCATCGTTACGATGCCTCCACGCGCGTGCGTCGGGTCAACTCACTTCATGCCGCTCATCTTTCGCCTGCGGTGCTCGCACCTTCGGCGGATGAGCGGGTTACCAGCCGGACCAACCCGGCCTGGCACCAGCAACCCTTTACCAACCTTTGCGTTGCACGTCAGCGGCCCGCCACCTTCGACGAGGGGCGAAGCCGCAACGAACACTGCAAGACTCTTCCAGTCCTTCGATGGCACCCCCTGGGCAACCACATCGCAAAGCCTCGAAAAGCGCAGCTCTTCAGCGCATTGCAATGTTTAATGCATAGACCAACACAAGTTGAAAGCCCGCCAGGAACACGCTCGGCCGCCAATGCGCATCGGGCAAAGGGGTTTCAACCAGCATAGTTAACCGTGGATAGGCGCTGCGCGTTTCACCCGCGCGCACCGAATGTGCTACCGCCGCAGACAATCGTCGTGAGCTTTGACCCATCAGCGCATCCCTGCCCGCGCCCCACGAACGGCACGCCGCCGCCCTGCGGTTGACCCAATCGAGCGCGCATCATGATCGCCCAAAATCGTCATAAGAGGAGCAACCCTCATGTCTGATCGAACAGCGAACCGGGGTTTGCGCAACATTTGCGTCTTCTGCGGCTCGGGCAAAGGCGAAAACCCGGCCTACGCCGAAGCCGCGCGAACGCTTGGAACTGCGATGGCCAAAGCCGACATCGGCCTCGTCTACGGCGGGGGCGGCCTCGGCCTGATGGGCGAGACCGCACGCGCCGTTCTCAAGGCTGGGGGGCGCGTGACGGGCATCATCCCCGCGTTCCTGTCCGAAAAGGAAAAGATGCTGCGCGACGTGCAGGAGCTCATCGTCACCAAGGACATGCACGAGCGCAAAGGCCTGATGTTTGAGAAGTCCGATGCCTTCGTCGCTCTGCCAGGCGGCATCGGCACGCTTGAAGAACTGGTCGAGCAGCTCACATGGTCGCAGTTGGGCCAACATACCAAGCCGGTTGTGGTGGCCGACATCGATAGCTTCTGGGCGCCGCTGCTCAAGTTGCTGACGCACATGCGCGAGGAAACGTTCATCCGTGCCGGCCTCGAGGTGCACATCAACGTGGTGAAGGAGGCGAACGAGATCCTTCCGCGCATCCGTACGTTGATGCCGGCCCCCTCCGAAGCTGCCCCCAAAGATGAGGCGATCGTCGAGCGGTTTTGACGTCGCCCTCAAGCGGTTGGCGCGGTTGACCACATACGGTTGAAACGCCGCCCTCTCGCCCCCCTCTCGCAACCGATCGACGCGCCCAACCATCATCACCCGCCGATGAGCCCATTCCTCAGCCCCGAACGCCAGGCCGAGCACAAGGCCCGCAACGACACCCACACGCTGGCGCTGTTGGGCGGGATCGGCCTGCTGATGATCGTGTGCGCGTGGCTGATCTGGTCGTGGATTGGCATCCCGCTGGCCCTCGGTGTGACGGCCCTCATGTACTGGCTGGCGCCGCGTATTCCAGCTGCCACCGTCATGAAGCTCTACAACGCCAAACGCGTTGATCCGCGCGGCGGTAGCCAGCTGATCCGCCTGCTCGACGCGCTCGCTGACCGGGCAGAACTCCCCGCCCGCCCGGCGCTCTACATCGTTCCCAGCATGACGCTGAACGCGTTTGCCACCGGCAGCCGTGAGCGTTCAGCGATCGCGCTCACCGAAGGGCTGATGCGCAGCCTGTCCATGGCTGAAATCACCGGCGTGCTCGCGCACGAAGTTTCGCATGTACGCAACAACGATCTGCGCGTGATGGGGCTGGCCGATGCCATGAGCCGCTTCACACTGGCGATGTCCTACCTCGCCATCGCGCTCGCGGTGTTAAACATCATCGGCTTGATCGGCGGCTTCGCGACGGTCTCATGGCTCGGCATCGCGCTGCTCTATTTTGCGCCCGCGCTGACATCGCTCCTGCAGTTGGCGTTATCGCGCACGCGCGAGTTCGATGCCGATCTGGAGGCGGCGAACCTCACCGGCCGCCCGTCCGCGCTCGCAAGTGCCTTGCAGAAGCTCGAGCGCTATCAGGGGCGCGCCTGGGAGGACATGATGTTGCCGGTGCCCGCGCGCCGCATCCCGCACCCTTCTGTCCTGCGCACACACCCGCCCACGCACGAGCGGGTGGCACGGCTGCGCGCTTTGGAGCCGCGCCAGCACTTGCCGGAGATCGGCGTGATCGAGGAACCGCTGGTCTCGCTCGCCGGTTTTGGCCCCATCGAGATGCGTCCGCGCTATCGATGGCCGGGCGTGTGGTATTGACCCCCATCCGCTCGCCACGTTCTGACAGGCTTTGGACTTGGGCCTTGGGACTTGGGACAGTTGCGACCTGCGCACAACTGTTAGCGACCAGATGTGCAACCCCAACGCGAACCGCCGCGCCTTTGTCACAATCTATTCAGACGCAGTTCACGGTGCGATGACTTAGATTGCGCAACACCCGCCAAGGCGCCTTGGCCAACAGAGCGGGCACGCAGACCACTTTTGCGGCGTGTTTCGCTGGCAAGCGACACGAACCACATTTTCGATCCGGAGGTCCATCCATGCTGAAGACCCAGATTTCTCGCGTGTGGCGCGGCCTGCGCACGCTCGCTTTGGCGTTCGCGCTGGCGATCGCTGGCGGCGCCACCCTCACCATCAGCGCGCCCAGCGCGCAGGCGCAAGACATCGACGTGCGTATTTTTTACGATGAGCTCTCCGACTACGGACGCTGGTTTCGCCACCCCCGCTACGGCCGCGTGTGGCAGCCCGATCGCCAGCGCGGTGACTGGCGGCCTTACGCTTACGGGCGTTGGATCAACACGGTCGAGCACGGCTGGTACTGGCAAAGCGATGAGCCGTTCGGCTGGGCCACGTACCACTACGGCCGCTGGGCGCTGGACGAGCGCTTCGGCTGGATCTGGGTTCCAGGCACAACCTGGGCACCCGCCTGGGTGACATGGCGCTGGGGCAACGATGCGATCGGCTGGGCACCCCTGCCGCCGCGCGCATCCTGGTCGGACCGCCGTGGGCTCAACTTCGACTATGACTATTACGACCGGGCTGGTTTGGCGTTCGTGTGGAACTTCGTGCAACCGCGGCACCTGTTGTCGCCGCGCCTGCGCCGTCACATCCAACCCCGCGCACGCAGCGGCCGCCTGTTGCGTCGTACCGCCCCGCGCCGGGCAGCCATACGTCGGCGCAACCGGGCGATCATCAACCGCGGCTTCGACCCGGGCCGCCTGGGCCGCATCATCGGCCGGCGCGTGCGCGCGCAAGCGTTGCCTGAGCGCCGTCGTCTGCGGCAGGCACGGGCGCGCTACGAACGCCGTGAGCGCCAGTTGAACCGCCGCCAGCGCGAAATCGACCGGCAAGCCCGCCGTCAACGCGAGCGTGACCGCCAGGCCCGCCGCTTTGAAGATCAACGCCGGTTCGACCGCCGCGAACGCAACCGTCGCGATGCGGAACGCCGTCAGGCGCGGCAAGCGGAACGTGCTCGCCAGCAAGACGCTGAACGGCGCCAACGGCGTCGCGCTGAGCGTGAGGCGCGCCGCCGCGAGGCCCGCCGCAGTGATGAGCGTCAACGCCGGCGCGAAGCACGCCGTCGCGCTGAAAATGAGCGCGCACGCCGGCTGAACGAGCAACGTCGCCGCGATCAGCAGGCTGCGCGTCAGGCCCGTCGTGATCGTCAGCGCCAGGAGCAGCAGCGCCTACGTCGTCAGGAGCGAGACCGTCAGGCCCGCTTGCAGCAGCAGCGTCAACGCGAGCGTGATGCAGCCGAACGCCGTGCCCGCGAGCGTGAGCGCGACCAGGCGCGGCGGGATCGTCGCAACCGCCGCAACGGCGAGCGCGGCAACAGGCGCAATGCGGAGCGTGAGCGTCGTCGCCGCGACAGAAATCGCGCCAACAATCGCCCACCCCGCGTTCAGCGCCCGGCCGTGCAAGTGCCACAGGCACGGCGCTCAAAGGAGTGCACAACCCGGGACGAAGAAATCGGCCGCTGCAACATTCAGCACAACAACGACAAGTGAGTTGAGGCCAAGCCCGACTGCCAGAGCAAACACAAAACGCCGGTCCTTAGAGGCCGGCGTTTTTGTATGCGCGCATCAGTAGACTCGAAAACACTAAACGCCGGTCCTTAGAGTTCATCCG
>JBCBJZ010000052.1:0-22070 GCA_038522635.1 Pseudomonadota bacterium
CCTAGACGGCGGTTCTGACCGCGTGCGCAAGGGGGCGACGAACGCCGCCGCCCCGCGCCTCATGATCAGACACCCATTTCCGAGATGAACTTGGTCCGCAGGAACGCGTCCAGGCCTTCGACGCCACCTTCGGAGCCGTAACCGCTTTCATTGACACCACCGAACGGGGTCTCCGGCATCGATACGCCGACACCGTTGACGGCGAGCAGACCGGAATCGATATCGCGGCCCAGACGCTTTGACGTCGCTGAGTCCTGCGTGAACGCATAGGATGCCAGGCCGAACGGCAAGCGGTTGGAGCGCTCAACCACCTCATCGTAATCCTTAAACGCGTTCATCGGTGCGAGCGGGCCGAACGGCTCCTCGTTCATGATCATCGCTTCTTCCGGCACGTTCTTGAGCACGGTTGGCTTATAGAAATAGCCCTGGTTGCCCATACGCTCGCCGCCGGTGACGACCTCCGCGCCGTGCTCCTTGGCGTCAGCGACGAAGGTTTCCATGACTTCCAAGCGCCGCGCTGCAACGAGCGGACCCATCTGCACACCCTCTTCAAGACCGTTGCCGACCTTGATCGCTTCGGTCTTGGCGGTGAACTTGTCGACGAACTCGTCAAACACGTTCTCCTGCACGTAGAACCGGGTCGGCGACACGCAGACCTGGCCCGCGTTGCGGAACTTGTGCGCGGCAATCGCGCTGACCGCGCTGTCGATGTCCGCATCGTTAAAGACGATCACCGGCGCGTGGCCGCCCAACTCCATCGTGCAGCGCTTGAGCGTTTCGGCAGCGAGTTTCTGCAGGTGCTTGCCGACGGGGATCGAACCGGTGAACGACAGCTTCTTGGGGATCTCGGAGCCCAGGATGTGACGCGAGACGTCATCGGGCACGCCGAACACGGTGTTGAGAACGCCGTCGGGGAGGCCCGCTTCCTGAAAAGCTCGTGAGATTGCAACGCAGGTTGCCGGCGTCTCTTCGCTGGCCTTGATGATGAGCGAGCAACCAGCGCCCAGCGCGCCAGCGACCTTGCGCATCACGTTGACGGCCGGGAAGTTCCAGGCAACGAAAGCGCAAGCCACGCCGACGGGTTCTTTAACCATCATCTGGCGGGCGCCAGGGATTCGCGGCGGGATGATCCGACCGTAGGCGCGCTTGCCCTCTTCGCCGTACCAGCGCAACACATCGATGGCGAAACCGAGTTCCATCTTCGCTTCGCCCAACGGCTTGCCCATTTCCATGGTCAGGTTGGCGGCCACGTCATCGGCACGCGCTTCGAGCAGGTCAGCGGCCTTGTTCATAATCGCCTGACGTTGCAGGGCGGTCATCTTGCGCCAGGTCTCAAAGCCTTTGGCGCTCGCCTGTAGCGCTTTGTCGAGATCATCGGCGCTGGCGTGCGGGGTTTGGCCGATGACCTCCTCCGTCGCCGGGTTGAAGATGTCTTCCGCCTTGCCGGACGACCCCTTCGTGAACGTGCCGTCGATGAGCATTTCAATATTCTCGTAAGCCATGGGCCGTGCATCCTTCGTGGTTTGGGTGGGAGGAGCGCGGCGAGCGGTTTGAAGGGCTGGCGCCAGCGCTGAAAGACTTTGGTCGTATGCCTAACGCGAAACGGGCTGACGGCAAAGCGGCTACGCCCTGCGCGCCTTAGTCGCTGCAAGGGGCAAAGGTGCGTTGCGGCAAACAGCGCATGCGCCGTCCTTGAGGCGATGGCCGCATGGCCGGCTGAACGCAGCAAGGCCGACGTGGAACGACGCCTCCAGACTAGCGGCTGGGCCATCGCCGCTGCACAATGATACGGCCCGCGATAAGCAAGAGCGTGAAAGGCGGCCCGCCAAGCTGCCGTTGAGCCGTTGAGAAGGAGTGTCGTCGGTGCGCTATTCCGCCCTGCAACTGATCAAGCAGGCCTTCAAGGCCCACCAGGACTGGCCTGAGCAATGGCGCTCGCCGGAACCCAAAGCGCGCTACGACGTCATCATCGTCGGCGCTGGCGGACATGGCCTTGCGACCGCCTACTACCTTGCAAGCGAGCACGGGGTGCGCAACGTCGCCGTGCTCGACAAGGGCTGGCTCGGTGGCGGCAACACCGGACGCAACACCACCATCATCCGCTCCAACTATCTGTGGGAGGAGAGTGCTGCGCTCTACGACCACGCGGTCAAACTGTGGGGCGATCTCTCACAGGCGCTCAACTACAACGTCATGTATTCGCCCCGCGGCGTGATGATGCTCGCCCACAACGTGCACGATGTGCAGGTGGCGCAGCGCCACGTCCATGCAAACCGGCTGGCGGGCGTGGACAACGCATGGCTGGGACCCGAGGCAGCGAAGGCGTTCTGCGACCCGCTCAACATCTCAAACAACATCCGGTATCCCGTGATGGGTGCTGCCCTGCAGCGCCGCGGCGGTGTCGCTCGCCATGACGCGGTCGCATGGGGTTATGCGCGGGCGGCAAGCGCGCTTGGCGTCGACATCATCGAGAACTGCGCGGTGACCGGCATCGACCGTGATGCGCACGGCGCGGTGAGCGGGGTGCAAACCGCCAAGGGGCCGATCGCGGCCGCTAAGGTGGGCGTCGTCGCGGCCGGTCACACATCGGTGCTGATGGACATGGCAGGCGTCAGCATGCCGCTCGAAAGTTATCCGCTGCAGGCGCTGGTGTCGGAGCCGGTGAAGCCGATCTTCCCTTGCGTCGTCATGTCGAACACGGTGCACGCCTACATCTCGCAATCGGACAAAGGCGAACTGGTGATCGGCGCGGGCACCGATGCCTATACGTCCTACGCGCAGACCGGTGGGTTGCACATCACCCAGCACACGCTCGATGCGATTTGCGAACTGTTCCCGATGTTCCGGCGCATGCGCATGTTGCGCAACTGGGGCGGCATCGTGGATGTGACGCCGGACCGTTCGCCGATCCTGGCGAAGACGCCGGTGTCGGGGCTGTACGTCAATTGCGGCTGGGGCACGGGCGGGTTCAAGGCGACGCCGGGGTCAGGTCACGTGTTCGCGCATACGATCGCGCGCGATGAGCCCCACGCGATCAACGCGCCCTTTACGATCGAACGCTTCCGTACCGGTCGGCTGATCGATGAGGCGGCGGCGGCGGCGGTGGCGCACTGATGCTTCCGCTGCGCGCCCTTTTCCTGGTGCCACTGTGCCGACCCAACGTCACCCGAACCCAACGTTGCGAGCTTGAACGATGCTGCTGATCTCATGTCCGTACTGCGGGGCGCGCCCCGAGCTGGAGTTTTCGCACGGCGGTGAAGCGCATATCGCGCGTCCTGCTGACCCAAGCGCGGTTAGCGATGAAGCATGGGCGGGCTACCTCTACCACCGCAGCAACCCGCGGGGCCTGCACATCGAACGCTGGCGCCATACGCATGGCTGCGGCCGGTTCTTCAATTGCGTGCGCGATACGGTCAGCGATGAGATCCTTGCGACCTACCGTGCGGGCGAAGCGCCCCCGGACCTGACAACGCTTGTGTCGTCGTCATCATCGCCCACGCCACCTTCGACCGCGCCGGAAGCTCAGCCCGCGCACAGCCCAAAGGCTACGCCATGAGCAACGCCTATCGCTCCCGCGAAGGCGGCCGCATCGACCGGCGTCAGCGGCTCACGTTCACCTTCGATGGCAAGCCCTATCGCGGCTACGCAGGCGACACGCTTGCCTCAGCGCTGCTCGCAAACGGCGTGCACCTGGTGGGGCGCTCGTTCAAGTACCACCGCCCACGCGGCATCCTGGCCGCTGGCCCCGAGGAACCCAACGCGCTGGTCGATGTCAGCCGCGGCGAAGCGCGCTCGACGCCGAACTTGCGGGCCACCCAAGTTGAGCTCTACGAGGGGCTTAACGCGCGCTCGCAAAACCGCTGGCCCACGCTGGCGCGCGATGCGGGGGCGATCAACGACACCATGAGCCCGATGTTCGCGGCGGGCTTCTACTACAAGACGTTTATGGGGCCGCGCTTCCTTGGCGGTGCAAAGGCGTGGACCCGGGTGTTTGAACCCGTCATCCGTCGCGCGGCGGGCCTTGGCAAAGCACCGTCGGGCCCGGACCCCGATCGTTACGCGGTGCGCCATGCCCATTGCGATGTGCTGGTTGTCGGGGCGGGCCCGGCAGGGCTTGCGGCAGCGACGGCAGCGGCGGCAACGGGCGCGCGCGTGATCCTTTGCGATGAGCAACATGAGGTCGGCGGCTCCTTGTTGAGTGAACGCCTCGCCTTCATCGATCGCGTGCCCGCGCTGGATCACGTGGCGGCACAGCGCGAGGCCTTGGCGCGCGCACCCAACGTGACGATACTGACCCGCACGACCGCCTTCGGCGCGTTCGCGCAAAACTATTTTGGCCTCCTCCAGCGGCTCACCGATCATTTGCCGGCACCCGCTGCCGGGGCAGCGCGTGAGCGGCTCTGGCAGGTGCGCGCCAAACAGGTGGTGCTCGCCACCGGCGCGCTCGAACGGCCGCTGGTGTTTCCTGACAACGACCGCCCGGGCATCATGCTGGCTGGCGCCGGCTACACATATCTGGAGCGCTACGGCGTGCGCCCCGGCCAACGCGCCGTGATCGTTGGCGCCCATGACACGATCTACCGCGCGGCGCTCGCACACCATGCAGCCGGCATCGACATCGCGGCCATCCTCGATTTGCGCCCGCAGCCCGAAGGCCCGCTGGTGACGCAAGCACGCCAGGCCGGGTTGCGCATCGACGGCGCGAGCACCATCACCGGCACCAAGGGCCGGTTGCGCGTGGCGAAGGTGATGGCGGGGCGCATCGACGATGACGGCAGCGTGGCGAACGTGGAGCAATTCGCCTGCGATCACGTGTTGATGTCGGCGGGATGGACTCCGGCGGTGCACCTCTTTTCGCAAGCGCGCGGCAAGCTGACGTTCGATGCGGCGCGGCAGATGTTCCTGCCGCACACGGGCGAGGGCGCGACACCTGGCGTGCACGCGATCCAATGTGCTGGCGCGTGCCATGGGGTGAGCGCGTTGGACAGCGTCATCGAGGACGGTTACCGCGCGGGCGACACCGCTTCGCAGCGCGCCGGACGCGGCGGGCGATCATCCTCCCGGGCATCTGCGCCCCCACCGTCGAGATCCCACGTGGAGCATGCTCCCCCCGCCGGCGGCGGTATGCTCGGCGCAGCGCCTCACAACCGCAATGCGGCGCGGGTCAAGGCGTTCGTCGACTTCCAAAACGATGTCACCGCGAAGGACATCAAGCTCGCCACACAGGAAGGCTTCCGCTCGATCGAGCACGTCAAACGTTACACCACCACGGGCATGGCGACCGACCAGGGCAAAACGTCCAACATGCACGCGTTGGCCATCGCTGCGGCAGCGCTCGGCAAACCGTTGCCGGAGGTGGGGCTCACCACGTTCCGCCAGCCCTACACACCGATCAGTTTCGGTGCGATGGCGGGCTACGCGCGCGGTAACCTGTTTGATCCGGTGCGCATGACGCCAATCCATCCTTGGGCTGCCAAGCGTGGCGCGGTGTTCGAAGACGTCGGCAATTGGAAGCGGGCTCGCTACTTCCCGCAAGGTGCAGAAGACATGCACGCAGCCGTCGCCCGTGAATGCCGCATCACGCGCGCCCGCGTCGGCATGTTTGACGCGTCGACGCTCGGCAAGATCGAAGTTGTCGGCCCCGATGCCACCCGCTTCATGGACCTGATCTATACGAACGCCTGGGCCAAGCTCGGCCTTGAGCGCTGCCGTTACGGCGTGATGCTGAACGAAGCGGGCTTCATCATGGACGATGGTGTCGTGGCGCGTTTGGCCGAGGACCGCTTCCACGTCACCACCACGACCGGTGGTGCGCCGCGTGTGCTCGCGCACATGGAAGACTACCTGCAAACGGAGTTCCCGGATTGGAAGGTGTGGTTGACGTCGACCACCGAGCAATGGGCGGTGATCGCGCTCAACGGGCCGCACGCGCGCGCGGTCCTGCAAGCGGTTGCGCCGGGCCTCGATCTATCGCCTCAACGTCTCCCGCACATGGGCGCGACCTCAGGTGCCGTCGCCGGGATCGAAGCGCGCATCTTCCGGGTGAGTTTCACGGGCGAGTTGGGCTTTGAAGTCAACGTGCCCGCGGACTATGGCCAGCATGTCTGGGAAGCGCTGTGGGCGGCGTGCGAGGCCGAGGACGGTGTCGCCTACGGCACCGAAGCGATGCATGTGATGCGCGCTGAAAAGGGTTACATCATCGTGGGCCAGGAGACCGATGGGACGGTCACGCCCGATGACGTCGGCCTTGGCTGGGCGATCGGCAAAGCGAAAGCGGACTTCGTGGGCAAGCGTTCGTTGACCCGCCCCGACATCGTCAAGCCTGACCGCAAACAGCTCGTCGGCTTGATGCCGGCGGACGAGGCCATCACGCTTGAAGAGGGCGCGCAGGTGACCGAGAGCGCATCGCCTGAGGTGGGCAGCGCCGCACTCGGCCACGTCACTTCATCGTATTGGAGCGAAGCTATGGGTCGCCCGATCGCGCTCGGCCTCGTGAGCGCTGGACGTGCGCGCGAAGGCACCACGGTGCACGTACCGATGCCGGACGGGTCGATCGCCGTGACCGTCACCGCCCCGCAATTCTACGATCGCGAAGGAGACCGCCTCCATGGATGACGCCTTCGAGGGCGAGGCGCTGGCGCGGGAAAGCGTGACCATCCGCCGATCACCGCTGTTCGCTTTGGCGCCCTTGGTGGTGCCGGGGCGGGTCGAGGTCCGCGCTGGACGGGCCATCAGCCGCTTCAGCTTCCGCGGCGATAGCGATGCGGCGCGCGCTTGTGGAGACGCGTTCGGGCCGGCGTTGGCGCGCGAGGTCTGCACCGCGACGCGCATCGATGAGCGCACCGCACTGGCGCTCGGGCCCGATGAGTGGCTGCTGCTCGCCCCGCTCGACAAGGGGCCCGTGCTCGCGACGAAGATCAAAGCCGCGTTAGGCTCAAGCCCCCACAGCCTGGTCGACGTGTCCCACCGCCAGGTCGCCCTAAGCGTGACAGGGCGCGATGCTGCGCTGCTGTTGCGTGCCTTTTGCCTGCTTGATCTTGACGAAGCCGCCTTCCCCGTCGCGATGGCAACGCGTACGATCTTCGCCAAGTGTGAGGTGGTCCTTTGGCGACGCGGTCAGCACGACTTCCACATCGAAGTGGCGCGCTCGTTTGCGCCCTATCTGATGGGGCTCTTCGGCGAGGCGATCAAAGATCTGGACGATCCGCAGTAGCGCTTCAAGGCGCAGCCGACGCGGTTGTGTTTGACGGAACCGGGGGCCTTGGCGCGGCCGGGGGCCTCTAAGCGTTGGCGTCGCAGGAACGAGCAGGCTCTGCGTGCAACGGCCACGCTGTGATGAATGAGAGGGCGGACCCGTATGCCAGGACTGGCGGCTAACGCGCGCATCGCGGTGCTGGGCGGTGGCCCCGCGGGACTCTACGTTGCGACGCTGATCAAACGGCGCATGCGCGAGGCGCACGTCGCCGTCTTCGAACAAAATCCGGCCGATGCCACCTTCGGCTTTGGCGTGGTGTTCTCCGACCAGGCGTTGGCGTTTCTGAACGCCGATGATACCGAAACCGCACGCGCGATCGCGCCGGCGATGGAAACCTGGTCTGACATGACGTTGGTGCACCGCGGTGAAACGGTGACGTTGGACGGCGTTGGGTTTTCGTCAATCGGGCGCTTGGCGTTGCTGCAGATGTTGCAGGCGCGCGCGGCCGATGTGGGCGTGACGCTGCACTACGATACGCCGGTCACCAGCCTTGATCTGTTCGCAAGCGATGATCTGATCATCGGGGCGGACGGCGTGAATTCGCTGGTGCGACGCACGCATGAAGCGGCGTTCGCGCCAACGCTTGGCTGGCTTGCGAACAAGTTCGTCTGGTACGGCACGGCCAAGCCGTTCGACACCCTCACCCAGACGTTCGTGGAGACACCATGGGGCGCCTTTAACGCCCACCACTACCGTTACGCGCCTGACGCGAGTACCTTCATCGTCGAATGTCAGCCCGACACCTGGGCGCGTGCGGGCTTTGAAGCGCTCGATGCGGACGCGACAAAGGCGCGGTGTGAAACGATCTTCGCCGACACGCTTGAGGGTCATGCGCTGCTGACGAACAAGTCGGTATGGCGCAATTTCCCGCAGTTGATGACGCGCACCTGGCACCACGGCAACCGCGTGTTGCTGGGCGACGCGCTGCATACTGCGCATTTCTCGATTGGATCAGGCACGCGCATGGCGCTCGAAGATGCGTTGGCGCTGGATAAGGCGCTTGCGGATCTGGGGGGCCACGACCTTGAGGGCGCGTTGGCGCAGTATCAGGCGTCGCGCCAACCGATCGTTGAAAAGATCGTCAACGCCGCTCAGACGAGCGCGCGTTGGTACGAGCGGTTTGACGAAAAGATGCGCCTTGATCCGCTCGATTTCGGCTTCGACTACATCACGCGATCGGGCCGCATCGACTTGGCGCGCCTGCGCTCGATCGCACCGGGCTTCATGGCGCGCTATGAGGCGGCCGCACCTGCGCGGATCGATGACCCGGTGGCGGCCGCCACGCCAGGTGCGCTGGAGATCGGCTTTGACGCCACGCAGCACACCAACGCCGCCGCGATCCTCTTTGATAATCTCAAAATCGGCAACAGCCATCGCCCCGCGTTGCATGGGCCGGCCGGCACGCTGACCTATGCCGCGCTGTGTGCCTTTGCGAGCCGTTATGCCAACGCGTTGCGCGGCGCCGGTTTGGCGCGAGGCGACCGCGTGATCCTGTTCCTCGACGATACGCCCAGTTGCGTCGCAGCCTTCTTCGGTGCGCTGCGCGCGGGCTTCGTCCCGGTGGTGCTGAACACGCTGACGCCGCCTGAGCTGTTGGCGTTCTACCTTGAAGATAGCGCAGCAAAGGTTGCGATCGTGGAGGGGGCGTTCGCGCCCGCGTTCAACGGCGAGACGGTTGAGGGCAGCTCGCTTGAAACGCTGATCATCGCCAACGGGGAGGCCGCAGCCCTTGCGCTTTCCGCCGACGCCCTCACCGATGCCGCCATCGAAAGCGATGCCGCGTGCCCGCAGGTGCTGAGCGAAGCAGCCTTCCTGGAGGGCCACGCGACAAGCGCCGTTGCCGCGCCCACACGCCACGACGATATGGCCTTCTGGCTCTACTCCTCAGGCTCGACCGGGCGGCCCAAGGGCATCGTCCACCTGCACCACGACATGGCCTACACGGCGCAAAGCTACGCGGCTCACGTGCTCAAGCTGACGCGTGATGACATTTGCTATTCGCCGCCGAAGATCTTCTTCGCTTACGGCCTTGGAAACACGCTGACGTTCCCCTTCAGCGTCGGTGCGGCCAGCGTGTTGATGCCGGGCCAACCGCGCGCGCCAGCAGTCTTGGACGCGATCGAGACCTACCGGCCGACCGTGTTTTTCGCGCTGCCTACGCTTTATACGGCGCTCGCGCAGGCGGCCGGCGGCGACACGCACGACCTCACAAGCCTGCGCCTTTCGATCTCGGCGGCGGAGATCCTGAGCCCCGAAATCACGCAGGCTTGGCGCGCACGCACGGGGCTCAGCCCAATCGAAGGGCTGGGCTCGACCGAGCTGCTCCACATCTACCTCTCCAACACGGCTGAGCGCCAAAAGGCAGGCGCTGCGGGCGTGCGCGTCCCAGGCTACGAGGTCGAACTGCGCGATGGTGAGGGTCAGCCGGTCGGCGATGGCGAAGAAGGGATTTTATGGGTGCGCGGGCACTCAAGCGCGCCGCTCTATTGGAACCGGCCCGACAAAACGGCTGAAACGATGCGCGGCGACTGGATCTATACAGGCGATCGTTTCGTGCGCGACGAAGACGGTTTCCACTTCTTCAAGGGCCGGGCGGATGATCTGGTGAAGGTCAGTGGCCAGTGGGTGTATCCGCTCGAAGTGGAGCAATGCCTGGCGACGCATCCCGACGTGATCGAATGCGCGGTGGCCGCCTATCAGATGCCTGATCAGCGGATGAGTTTGCGCGCCTACGTGGCGCTGAAGGGCGGCGAGCCGGCCAACGAAGGCGAGACCACGCGCGCGCTGCAGGCGTTCGTCAAAACGGGGCTGCTGCCCTACAAGTACCCGCGCGACATCGTCTACCTTCGGACCCTGCCGAAGACCGGAACTGGGAAACTGGATCGCCAACGCCTTGCCGCGCTGAGCGCTGGCAGCACTTGAAGCCGACCGACCTTGGAGAGCTTGCGATGGAACATGCGCCCGCTGAAACGCCCGAACGCCGCGCGTTCTACGACCGCATCGACACCAAGAATCTGACGCCGCTTTGGGCGGTCATGGCGTCGATGATCACGCCCGAGCCACGCAGCGGGTGTGTGCCGGCCGTGTGGTCGTATCGCGACGTGCGCGAAGCCTTGATGGAAGCTGGCGGGCTGATCACCGCGAAGGAGGCCGAACGGCGCGTGTTGATCCTCGAAAATCCGGGGCTGCGGGGCCAGTCGCGCATCACCACGTCACTCTACGCCGGCATCCAACTCGTGCTCCCCGGCGAAGTGGCGCCCGCCCACCGGCACACACAGTCAGCGCTGCGCTTCGTCCTTGAGGGAGAGGGTGCCCATACCGCCGTCGATGGCGAGAAGACGATCATGCGCTACGGCGACTTCGTCATCACGCCGCAGATGGCCTGGCACGACCACGGCAACGAAACCGACGACGCGATGCTTTGGCTCGACGGCCTCGATATCCCGCTGGTCTCGATGCTGGACGCCTCGTTCGCAGAACCTCTCGCGCAGGACGAGCAGCCGATCACGCGGGCCACCGGGCACTCGTATGCGGCCTACGGGCACAACCTGATGCCCATTGACGCCTCACGCCGCAGCGTGGTGAGCCCGGTCTTTAACTACCCCTATGAGCATGCGCGCGGTGCCTTGGAAACGTTGAAACGCGATGCCCCGCTTGATCCGTGTCATGGGCTCAAGATGCGTTACACGAATCCGTTGAACGGCGACTGGGCGATGCCGACGATCGGCACCTGTTTGCAGTTGCTACCCGCCGGGTTCACCACGAGCACCTACCGCGCGACCGATGCGACGATCTTCACCTGTGTCGAGGGCGAGGGGGAAACCCGCGTCGGCGCTGATGTGTTGCGGTGGGGACCGCGCGACATCTTCGTGGTGCCGAGTTGGCAGCCGGTGGTCCATGCCGCGACGTCAGAAACGGTGCTGTTCAGCTACTCCGATCGTCCGGTGCAGGAGAAGTTGGGCCTTCACCGTGAGGACCGCGGTAACGCATAGATCATCTCAGCGATTGATCGGGATCACCAGAGGTGAGCTCGAGATCGACCAAAGATGATCTGCATGTAACGTGCAGATCAGATTCGCTTCAGTTCGAAGCAGAACCGGTTCACTCAGATGCCGCTCTCGCGCACCAAAACGCGCATGACCTGACGCCAGGCGCGGGCGGCGAAACTCTCGGGCTTGCCGCGCAACAACACCACCCCGCGGTCGACGCGCCCCGGTGCCTGACCCTCCACCGCAAAGCGTGCGCGGTACACCGCGCCGTTCGGCTTCAGCACGCCGTCAGCGTCCGGCGTCACCGCGATCGGCCCGCCGTAGTTCGAAGCAAGGTAAGGCTCTTCCAGCGCTTTCGCGCCCGCATAGGCGACGTCGATCAGGCGGATGTCGCGTGCGGCGGCCAGCGGGTCATCCGGGATGAAGCGACCGACCGCATTGGCCTCAACCTTCCAAAGATCATCCTCCGCCACGTAGCCGCGCAAATGCGCTTGTTGCGGTGCGACCACGCGCAACAGCCGCGTCTTGCGGTCAAGCCAACGGCCCGCATGCAAATCGGGCAGCATGTCCCGCACCACGCCGTCAAACGCGGCACGCAGCTCCAGTTGCTCCGCTTCCCGGGCGAGGCCGCGAGCACGTGCCTGGGCGGCCTGTAGTTCACGCGTGATGATGAGTGCTTGATCACGCTCTTTGTCGTCGGCGGCAAGACGGGCCAACCGCGCTTTGAGCAGCGCGATCTGCACCGCGTTGCGCTCTTGCTCGTGGCGCAATGCGGGCGCTTCGAGAACGGCGAGCAGCGCGCCACTGCGCACGCGTTGACCGTTGCGAACGGCGACTTCGGTGACGCGGGCCGGCCGTGGCGCGTGCAGTTTTTGCTCCTGCGCAGCGATGAAGATGGCGGGCGCCACGATGCGTCCCTGCCAGGGTATGACAGCGAGTGCCACAAGCGTTGCGGCCACCCCCGCCGTCACCAAGCTGCGCGAGCGCTTCACGATCAAGGCGCGCATGGCCCACCACTCCTTTATCTCGCGCCAGATCGGAAGCGCGATGAACCAGGCGATCTCGATGACGAACAAGATCACGCCCAACACCTTGAAAAACATATAATAAACGAGCAGCGCGATCCCCAGGAACAAGAAGAAGCGGTAGATCCACACGCCGAACGCATAGGCCACGAGCCAGCGCCGCCTGGCGGCACTTGTCGGCTCAGGCGGGGGCGCGCCCAGGCCGAACAGCGTCTCGCGCAGCCACCACCGCCCGAACGCGAACGAACGGTTTTGCAGGTTCGCGATGCCCCAGCTATCGGCCAGCAGGTGGTAACCATCAAAGCGCATGAAGGGGTTGAGGTTGACCAACAGCGACAGCGCCCAACTCGACGTCGCGAGCACGAACGCGATCGAGCGCAACGGCCCATCGGGCAGGAACGCCCAGGCGCAGGTCGCCAACCCGGCGATGACAAGTTCGACCATGATGCCGGCGCCATCGATCGTCAGCCGCTCGCGACGTCTGCGCAGACGCCACGCATCGGAAACGTCGGTGTAAAGCATCGGCATCAACACCATAAAGGCGATGCCCATGGTGTTGACGCGCACCCGATGGCGGGCGGCCGCGTAGGCGTGGCCGAGTTCGTGCAGCGCCTTGATAAGGACGAGGCTCGCCGCGTAAGCCGCTGCGCCTTGCAGAGAGAAAAAGTGCAGGAACGTCGCCGCGAACGCATCGAACTGGCGCGACACCAGATAGAGGCCGAGCGCGGTGATGAGCGCGTAGGCGATGAGGGCTGCCCGCGACCACAGCGGCGCGACCAACGGCAAAGTCGCGCGCAGGAAACCGTCGGGTCGCACCAGCGGCACACGGAAGAAGAGGTAGCCGTGAATGACGCGTGCCAGCCAGGTCTTATCGGCGGCGGCTTCCTGTTTGACGTAGGCTTGGAAGTCGCCTCCGGCGGGCTCATCGGTGAGCGAACTTGCGTACAAGAACTCGAGCACCGCCGTCACATCATCGAGGGTGACGGGTCCGTGTCCGGGCGCGTTGAGGCGTGTCAGAAGCGTCTCGGCCGGAACCGCGTCCCACGCCAACACGATCGCTGCCGAAGGGCCAGACAGCGAAAAGTAGCGATGGCGCACGGGATCGTAGATCAGCCAGGTGGGTGCGCCATCGGGCGTTGGCGCACCGCGCAGCAGTTGCAGATCCTGGCGCAGTTGGGGCAGCGGTACGGCAGGCGCAGCGGGCGCGGCGGCTTCAGGTGCGGCGGCCTCAGGCGGGGCGGGTTCACCTTTCGAGGGTGTCGAAGCCATCACGTCTGCGGCCTCAGAGCCCGAGGTATTGTCGGGTCGCGGCTAACGGGCGGCGCAGCAGGAAGAACGCGAGCGGTACCGTTTCGCCGAAGACTTGCGCTGTACCGCGTGCGCCGATGCGCGGGTTCGCGGCCGGCGACGGGGCCGTCGCACTGGCGTTGTCGATGCCGGTCGGCTTGCGCACCGTATCAGCGGGCGGCGTGCTCGGCTTGGCTAGCGACCGGGGCTGGTCGAACCTAGCCCGCAAGTCATAGATCAGACGGTCCGCGCCCTGGCGTTCAGCCTGGTAGGCGCCGCGGGTGATGTGGGCATCGCGCGCCTGCAACGGGTTTGAATCGAGAAACAACCGCACCTTGGCGCCGTTCTGCAGCACAATCGCATCGGCCACGGGCAGGTCGATCTTGACGCGCACCCGCTGGGGATCGGCAATGCGCATGATCTGTTCACCCGTCGCCACCGGACGCCCCTTCCAGCGATCAGCGCCGGGGAAAATCAGCAAGCCGTCGCGTGGCGCGCGCACCACCGCTTTTGAAAGCAGATCTTGCGCGTAGGCCTGCTCAGCCTGCTTCAGCGCAAGTTCCGCGCGCACGATGGGCAGTTCGTGACGTGCCTGCTTATCGAAGATCGCCGCTTGCTGGAGACGCCGGTGGCGCGCTTGCGCAACCCTGACCTCCTGCACCGCGAGCTCATGCTTGTTGCGCAGCGTCGTGTCATCGAACCGGAAGAGGACGTCGCCCGCCTTCACGACCGTGTTCGGTTTGGCGACAATGGTTTCGATCACGCCTTCGATCGGGGCTGCCACGACGAACGGGTCGTGGGCCACAACTTCGGCCGGCGCGAGCGTTGTCAACGGTACAGGCAGTGCCAGCGCCAGCACCGCTGCCAGCGCGAGCCCGCGCAACGCCCAGCGTCGCCAGGCCCGACGCGGCTTCACCTGGGCGCGGCCCTTAAGAGCTGCAAGCGCATGCACGTAGAGCTGCGCCTGGCGCGCTGTGATACGCGCGTTGGCCTCCGACCAGGAGCCTTCACGGGCCTGCAGCAGGCCGCCGATGACGGCGCCATCGTGGCCGGTGAGCGGCTGCCAGTGCAGGAACCTGAAGGGGTAGCTTTGTGCCTCCGCTCCGCCCGCGTCGCTCAGGTCTTCAGGCGTGAGCGCACATGACGTTTCGATCGCGCCCGTGTTCGCGAGCCGATCGATGCCGCGCTCGATCATGCGCACCAACGGCGTGTCTTTGTCGACCGCTGCCATGCTCGAGATCGCTTCGACCCGATAGCGGCGAGCGTGACGTCGTTTGATCACGAAGATCTGACGCGCGCCCGTTAGCTTGCGCGTCTCGTTGGCGGCGAAGTGCCAGAGCTCGCGCTCACTTGCCAACCCGCGCAGGCCCTCATCAAGGGCGAGCAGGAGTTCAAGGCCCGCACGCGCCGGCGCGGCCGAAGCCCCATCAACAGGACGCGGTCCCGGCGGACGTGTTTGTGGGGTCTCGGCATTCGCGGCAGCTTGCCGCGAAGCGTCCCCAGTTTGGGCTGGAGCAGCAGGTTGCGTTGCACCCGCAGGCCGCGCTGCGAAGTCTTGGCCTGACCCGGCCTGTACAGTCTGTGACTGCGCGGGCCCCGACGCGGACGCCGCCGCACGCAGAGGCGTGACGACGGCGGCTTCACGCTTCGTCTTTGGCGCAACAGCCAACCCTCCCCGGGCCGGCCGCCCCTCAGGCTGCTTTAGCGCAGACATGGACGTCCTTCAGGTGGTGGTTCAGCCCGTGGGCTGATCGAACGTTGCCGTTCCACTCATGCCTGGAAGAATCGCTGAAGGACGTTTCTCAAACGTTGCGATAATCCGTATCGTTTGAGAAATCGCATCGATCGTCGCACCCATGCGATCAACCTTTGCGCGGTAGGTCGCGCCGGTCTCGTCGACCTTGAAGCCGAACGTCATGCCGGGCTTCAACCAGGCCAGCCACTTCGATGGCACCACCAGATTGATCTCAACGACGCTATCATCGACGAGCTTCATCAGCGGCGCGTTCGCCTGTGGCATCTCGTGGACTTCGATCATGCGCTCCACCACCGAGCCGTCGAAGGGCGCCACGATCACGCACTGCGCCGCGCGCACGCCGAGCGCCTCAGCCTTGGCGTTGGCTTGCTCGAATTTCGCACGCGAAACCTCAAGTTCACCACGCCCCACAGCACGGTGTTTGCGCAGAACCTCGTTTTCACGGACGGTCAAGGCGAGCGCGCGCGCCTCGGCCTTGGCGGCGCGCAATTCAGCGGCATAACGCCGACAATCGTATTGCACGAGCTGGTCGCCACGCTTGAAGCGCTGGCCTTCGCGAAACGGAAGCTTCGCAATGCGCGCAACCAATTCGGAGGCGAGCGTGGTTTCGGCGTTCGCGCGTACCACACCACGCGCATGCGGCAGGTCCTGGCCTGCCACGGCCTCACCCGAGAGAAAACACACAACGATGCCAACCCCGGCTGTGACCGCTTTATTCAAGCGGTTCATAAGCAACTCCCAGGATTTCCCATTTATCGTTTTCTGACGGCGGGCATTCTTGCGGCTCGCGCGACAGGCGTCCCCCACTCGGACGCTGTTGAACGGTAACCGCTGAAAATTGTAAGTTCTTTAAAGGATAAAGTTAGTGAAACCTTTATTGGATCACTGGGCGAGGGCCACCCAGCGAATGGCGACGCCGGGTCCATTTGGACTTAGGCGTTTTCGTGCCGGGAAGAGCCATGGGATCGCCAAGCTTGCGCCATCCGATGCGAAGCGTTTTGGATAGCGATTTCACATCTTGCGCGCTGCTCGCCATCATGTCGTGGAACGGATCAAGCCCCATCGATGCGTAAAGATTGGCGTAGGCCGTCTGCAGATCGACGTAGGCAAGATCGAGTTTCACGCGGGCGACGAGCGTGTTCATCTCTTCGCGGATGGCCGTTTGTTCGGAAACTTTGCCGGCCGCATGGGAACGGCGCACGTTATAGAGAATACGCTGTTGCACGCTGCGGTAACGGATGGCGGCGCGATGTTTACGGCGGGCGTGGATCAGGCGGACGCGGGCCACATGCACCTGCGTCATGATCGCCATGGTGACCGCCAGGGCGCGCTTATCGAGCAGCGCATCACGGGCTTTGATTTCGCTGCGACGTGCCGGATAGGAGAACACTTTCATCAGGTTCCAACTGGCCTTCGCGCCCCACGCGACCCAGTTGTTGTTGAACAGGAAGTCGTTGCTGTCGAAGCTCGGCGTCAGATCGGCCGTCACATTTGGCAGCATCTCGAGGATGGCGGCCTCCGCCTCGTGGCGGTTGATGCGCGAGCGGTAGGCGACTTCGCGCAGCTCAGAGCGCGATTCAAGCGCGATCGACACCATCACGCCAACCGGCATGCGGATGATCTCGGGCGGGATCTGATGGTGCGGCACGACGATGTGAAAATGCTCGCCAGGGCGAATGTTCATGAGTGTGCCAAGCTGCGTCTTCGCAACCGCCAGGTCGGCGTGCAGGCGCTTGAGTTCACGGTCGATTTCGCTCAGTTCGCGCTCATAGGTCAGCGCCGCAAGCGGTGAAGACTCCGCTTTGTCGGAGAGCGCGCGGGCGTTGGCCAACGCGTGGCGCACACGACCGCTCAAGTGGTTGAGACGGCGGATCAGACGGCGGGCGGTGACGGCCTTCCAGTAGGCGGCGCGCACGTTCTCGATGATCCGATTGACGACCTTGCGTCGGGTCTCCCGCGCGATCAGCACCTGGTCGGAGGCTTGTTTGGCGCGCACGTAGGAGAGGCCGAAGTCGAGGATGTTCCAGCTGAAGGCGAGGTCGGCCGTCTGGCGCTCGAGTTCCTGCGAGGTGTTGGCGGGCAGCACACCGGCGTTGGCGTTGCCCTGCCGGTTGATCTGCCGCGCGCTGATGATGCGGGCGCTGGTGCCGCCGCTGTATTTATCGCGGCCGAAGTAGGCGGTGTTCGCCAGCACGTTGGGTAACATGCCGTGGTGGGCCACGCGGAGTTGCTTGTCGCGCAGCAGCTCTTCCATCACTTCGACGTGGCGGTCGAGGTTGTATTTCAGCGCGCGGGCCATCGCTTCATAAAGATCGATGGATCCTGAGACGGGCTCCTGATCGGTATCGACGCGCTCGTGCTTATCGCGCGCGTATTCACTGAGTTCGCTATGCGAAAAGGGATTTGGCACAACCGAGCAGCCGGCCAGCGTGACGGCGAACGTCGCCACGGCGAAGAAGCGAAGTTGGTTTTGCACAGCGTTGTCCCCACAGCCCCCCACAACGCAGCACGGAGATGCTAATCCACAATTTAGCATCTTATTCACAGACGATCGGCTAATCCGATTCGCTTGTTCGATTACGTGCTTCGCTTGTGAAAGACAATTGCAGGGACTTCAGTTAACGCAGCTCATGCCAAAGGACCCAAGCTTTGGTTGAGGAGGCAACAACCTCATGGAAGGGCCGGCAGGCCTTGATTTATTCACAGAAAAGTAACAATTACCGCTCGCGAGCAGTACGATGCTACCGCGTTTGTTGTAGGGGCTGCCTATTGGTCTTTCGCTTGCGACCGTTGACTTTGGGCAACGCAATTGAGCAGCCAGCGAGTCGCAAAGGCCGCGCCCTTAGAGTTCATCCGCCTCAGCCGGAATCATCTGAGGCGAAAGATGAACGGTAAGACAAGAGCCTAGATGTCGGTTCCGCTTCAAGCTGAAGCGAACCGACTCTAGAGGAACGCGGCCTTGATTTTCGTTTTGACGATCGCGCTTTTGATGCGCCAAGGGTTGAGCGATCAACGCTTACGCTTGTCGCCTGCCCCGCCGACCGGCTCTAGATCACGTGCCAGGGAGCGCGTGCGATCACCATCGCGGTCACGCTCGCCCCGCGCCTGATCATCGAATGTGCGGCCTTGCAAGCTGCGCGGATCGAGCGGATTGATCTGGCCACTGTCGGTGCGGATTTCCACGTAGTGGTTGATCACTGTGCCGTCCTGCAACTTGGCCGAGATCCGCAGGTAAAGCGGCTGCGCATCATAGGGCACGTGCGCCATGATCATGCCGAAGTCAGCGTGGTTCGCCCATTCCGGCAGCGCGCCGCCATTGGCGTGCGTCACACGGTAGGCGATCACGGGTCCGTGGATCGCATGGTTCAGCGAGTTGGTGATCTCGACGTAAAGCATGCGATTGCGGATCAAGGTATCCACGATGATCTGACCGTCGCCAGCGCCGAAGTTGCCGCCAGCAAAACCGGTTCCGAAGGTGCGCAACGAGAAGCCGACCAACGGGCGTGCGCCCCAAGCTTCGCTCGCGCTGTCGAAGGCGGCGGCCGCGCGTTGTGCCATCTCCTCTAGTTCCCATTGCTCGCGAATGACGCGGTTGACGATGCCCTTGGCCCCCTCAAGCGGCGCTGTTTCGCCAAGTGAATCGATCCGGTTGACCGTGTTGACGATGATGCCTTCGCTTTCAAGCGCGGTGAGGCCGGCGACCAGTTGGTCGACCGCGTTCACCGTATTGACGACGATGCCGGTAGCGCCCGGCAGCAAGGGCGGCTCGCCTTCAACCGGCGCCGGCGGGTCGATGTCGGGACGGCCCTCGCTTGCTGGCAGCACAATCTCGTGGTTGGCCGGTGAAGCGAACGTGACCGCCACGCTCGCCGGCGTCGAGACGTTGCCATCGTTGTCAGCGACCCGGTAGGCGATCGGCGTCGGCACCGCGTTGAAGGACGCGTCGGGCGTGAACGTGATCGCACCGGAGATCGTGTCAATCGTCCAGATGCCTTCGCCTGGCACCACCAGGGGATCGCCCGGAGCGGCGGTGCCGAGGATTTGCACCGAGGAGGGATCAAGTGTGCCATCGCTATCGCTGTCGTTGGCAAGCACATCGATGATGACAGGCTGGCCGGGCACACCAACACCCAGATCGGGTTCAGGGGTTGGAGGGTTGGGCGCGAAGGCGACCGTGACGCTGGCGGGCTGCGAACGGTTCCCGTCGCTATCGGCGACCGTGTAGCTGATCGGTGCTGGATCGCCTGTGAAACCAGGTTCCGGCTCGAAGATGATCGCGCCACTGACTGGATTGATCGACCATGTGCCCTGTCCAATGACGATGAGCGGTTGGCCAGGCGCACTGGTGCCGGCGATCTGCACCGAGCTGGGCACGACCGTGTCGCCGGTGTCGTCGTTGGCGAGCACGTCGATGACGACGGGGGTCCCCGTGGGCGCTCCGGTGACGCTGTCGGATGTGGCAACGGGCGGCGTGTTGATGGCGACCGTCGCAGGGCCTGAGCGATTTCCGTCGTTGTCCGCAACCGTGTAGCTGATCGGCGTCGGCTGGCCCAAGAAGCCCGGTTCTGGCGTGAACGTGATCGTGCCTGCCGATGGATCGATGATCCAGGTGCCTTCACCAGCGACCACCAAAGGATCGCCCGGTGCGGCCGTACCAGCGATCTGCAGCGAGGCCGCGTTAAGGCTGCCGTCGGGATCAGCGTCATTGCCAAGCACGTTCACGACCACGGTCGAGCCCGGCGTGACGCCACTGACCTCATCGTTGCCGGCAACCGGTGGACGCGGATCAAAGTCGATCGAGACCGTGGCAGGGGCTGAGACGTTCCCATCGTTGTCGGCGACCGTATAGGTGATCGGCGCAGGGTCGGCGGTGAAGCCCGCTTCCGGTGTGAAGGTGATCGCGCCGGTTGAAGAATCGACCGACCATTGACCCTCGCCTGGCACCGTGAGCGCCACGCCGGGGCCACTGGTGCCGGTGATCGTCACCGTTCTGGGATCGATCGAACCATCGGGATCGGTGTCGTTGTTGACCACGTTCACGACGACGGGGTTGGCGGTGGTGGCCCCGGTGATGACGTCGTCCTCGGCAAGCGGCGGTGCTACATCGTAGTCGATCGTGACCGTGGCGGGCGCAGACACGTTGCCGTCGTTGTCGGCGACCGTATAGCTGATCGGGGTGGGATCGCCGGTGAAGCCGGTCTGTGGCGCAAAGGTGATGACACCTGTTGACGGATCGATCGACCACACGCCTTCACCGGGCACAGTAAGGGGATCGCCAGGCGCGTTGGTGCCGACGATCCGCACGCTTGCTGGAACAAGCGAGCCGTCGGGATCGCTGTCGTTGCCAAGCACATTGACGCCAACGGGTTGGCCAGGCGTCGCGCCCGTCACCAGATCGGCAGCGGCGCTCGGCGGCAGCGGATCGTAGTCGACCAGGACGCTGGCAGGACCCGAGCGCTGACCATCGTTGTCCGCGACGGTGTAGCTGATCGGCGTTGGATCGGCCGTGAAGCCCGCTTCCGGCGTGAACCTAATCGCACCGGTTGCCGGATCGATGGTCCAGACGCCTTCGCCTGGCACGGTCAACGGGCTGCCGGGCGATGTCGTACCAGCAATTTGCACGCTGCTCGGATCGAGCGAGCCATCGGGATCGGTGTCGTTTGCCAGCACGTTGATCGTGACCGGATCACCCGGCTGCACGCCGCTCACGCTGTCGTGGTCGGCAAGCGGGGCGACCGGACCGTAGTCCGCGCGGACCGAAGCTGGCGCCGAGACGTTCCCGTCGTTGTCGGCCACGGTGTAGGTCACCGGGGTCGGATCGCCGGTGAAGCCCGTGTCTGGCGTGAAGGTGATCGCCCCCGTCGTGGAATTGATCGACCAGGTGCCTTCGCCTGCCACGGTCAAGGAATCGCCTGGTGCGGCGGTCCCAGCCAGTTGCACGCTCGTCGGAACCAGCGTGCCGTCGGCGTCGCTGTCGTTGGCGAGCACGTCGATGATGACCGGATTGCCGATGGTGCCGACACCCGCATCGTTCAGCGCTTGCGGCGGCGTCGCCACCACGTCGATCACCACGGTCCCGATGTTGGACAGGTTGCCGTCGTTGTCCGCCACCTGATAGCCGATCGGGTCTGGATCGCCGGTGAAGCCCGCTTCCGGCGTGAAGGTGATCGTCCCGGCAGAGGGCCCGATGCTCCACGTCCCCTGGCCGGTCACCGTCAAGGGTGCGCCCGGCGAAGACGTGCCGTTGATCTGCAAGGTTGCGGGATCGAGCGTGCCGTCGGGGTCGCTGTCGTTGGCGAGCACGTTGACCAACACCGGCTGGTTGGCCGGTTGACCGCTAAGCGTATCGTTGGCCGCAACAGGGGGGCGCACCGCATAGTCGACGCTGACGGTGGCCGTGTTGGACACGTTGCCATCGTTGTCGGCGACGGTATAGCTGACCGGCGTCGGATCGGCCGTGAAGCCGGTTTCGGGCGTGAAGGTGATCGCGCCGCTCGCATCCACGCTCCAGGTGCCTTCGCCTGCCACAACCAGCGGATCGCCCGCGCTCGACGTCCCCACAAGCGTCACGCTGGAAGCATCGAGGCTGCCATCGGGATCGGTGTCGTTGCCAAGCACTTGCACCGTCGCCGGCGTGTTCGTGGCGATGCCGGTGATGCTATCGTTGACGGCGGTCGGCGGCTGCGCGCTGTAGTCGACGCTTACGGTTGCGGGCGCGGAACGGTTACCATCGTTGTCGGCGACCGTGTAGCTGATCG
>JBCBJZ010000053.1:0-21839 GCA_038522635.1 Pseudomonadota bacterium
GAGGTCGATTCAAGCGCGATCGCCTTCGAGATCGCCTCGCGGGCAGCGCTGCGCGAGGGCCTTGAGAAGGCGAGCCCGCGTCTGCTTGAGCCAATCATGGATGTCGAAGTGGTGACGCCGGAAGACTTCGTCGGCAACGTCATCGGTGACCTTAACAGCCGCCGTGGGCAGATCCGCTCGCAGGACAAGCGCGGTAACGCCGCGGTGATCCGGGCGAACGTTCCGCTGATGAACATGTTCGGCTACATCAACCAGCTTCGTTCGATGAGCCAGGGACGCGCGCAGTACTCGATGCAATTTGCGCATTACGATGAAGTGCCGCGCAACGTCGCTGACGAAGTCAAAGCGAAATACGCCTGAACCACGAGGTCTGAGACGGCCGCTTGATCCCCAACCGAACCGGGATGCGGCCCGTCGACGGCACACTGAACGTTAAGGAGAGCCTGAAGGATGGCTAAAGCAAAGTTTGAGCGGAACAAGCCGCACTGCAACATCGGCACGATCGGCCACGTGGACCACGGTAAGACATCGCTGACCGCAGCGATCACGAAGGTCCTGGCGGAAACCGGCGGTGCAACGTTCTCCGCTTACGATCAGATCGACAAAGCGCCTGAAGAAAAGGCTCGCGGCATCACCATCTCGACCGCTCACATCGAGTACGAGACCGAGAACCGCCACTACGCCCACGTCGACTGCCCCGGCCACGCTGACTACGTGAAAAATATGATCACGGGTGCAGCGCAGATGGACGGCGCAATCCTGGTGGTGTCGGCTGCCGACGGCCCGATGCCGCAGACGCGTGAGCACATCCTGCTTGCCCGCCAGGTTGGTGTGCCGGCGCTGGTGGTGTTCCTCAACAAGGTCGACATGGTCGACGATGAGGAACTGCTTGAGCTCGTTGAAATGGAAGTGCGCGAACTGCTGTCCAGCTACGGTTTCCCGGGCGACGACATCGCGATCATCAAGGGTTCGGCGTTGGCCGCTCTCGAAGATAGCGATGAGAAACTCGGCAAGCAGGCTGTGCTTGAGCTGATGCGCGCCGTCGATGAGAACATCCCGCAGCCGGATCGTCCGAAGGACCAGCCGTTCCTGATGCCAATTGAAGACGTGTTCTCGATCTCGGGTCGCGGCACCGTCGTGACCGGCCGGATTGAGCGCGGCATCGTGAAGACTGGCGAAGAGGTTGAGATCGTGGGTATCCGCGATACCTCCAAGACGACGGTCACGGGCGTGGAGATGTTCCGTAAGCTGCTCGACAGCGGTGAAGCGGGCGACAACGTCGGCTGCCTGCTGCGTGGTGTTGACCGCGACGGCGTGGAGCGTGGCCAGGTGCTGTGCAAGCCCGGTACGGTCAAGCCGCACACGAAGTTCAAGGCGGAAGCCTACATCCTCACCAAGGAAGAGGGCGGTCGCCACAAGGCCTTTTTCGCGAACTACCGCCCGCAGTTCTACTTCCGCACCACCGACGTGACCGGCGTTGTGACGTTGCCGGAAAACGTTGAGATGGTGATGCCGGGCGATAACGTGACGTTCGAGGTGGAGCTGATCCAGCCGATCGCCATGGAAGAGAAGCTTCGTTTCGCCATCCGCGAAGGCGGCCGTACGGTCGGCGCCGGCGTGGTCGCGAGCATCATCGAATAACGCAAGACGTACGGTAAGAGCACCCTGGGGCCTCCTGGGGTGCTCTTCCTTTTGGGGTAAGACCAGCGATGAACGGCCAGAATATTCGCATCCGGTTGAAAGCGTTCGACCACCGCATCCTCGATGCTTCGACGCTGCAGATCGTCAACACCGCGAAGCGGACCGGGGCGCAAGTGCGTGGGCCGATCCCGCTGCCGACGCGGATCGAACGCTTCACGGTGAACCGCTCGCCGCACGTCAACAAGAAGAGCCGCGAGCAGTTCGAGATGCGCACGCACAAGCGCTTGCTCGACATCGTTGATCCGACCACCCAGACGGTCGATGCGCTCATGCAGCTCGACCTGGCGGCTGGCGTCGACGTGGAGATCAAGCTGCGCGCTTAAGCGGCGCTTTCGTCCAACTGCCAGTGTGCGTGTCGCGTGAGGTGCGACGTCACTGGGTGAACGGGCGAGACGAAAGATTAGGGGCGTGCGTCACGCGAAGAGAAGCGTGATGCGCACGGGCAAACCAAACCCAAAGGAAGGAATGCGCTGCGATGCGTTCCGGAGTGCTTGCACAGAAGGTCGGGATGACCCGCATTTTCACGGATGCGGGCGAACATGTCCCTGTGACCGTGCTGAAGATGGAAAAATGCCAGGTGCTCGCGCATCTGACGAACGAGAAGAACGGCTACACCGCGCTGCAACTGGGTGCGGGCACGCGCCGCGTGAAGACGATCACGCGTGCCGAACGCCAAAATTTCGTGAAGGCCAGCGTGGAGCCGAAGCGTAAACTCGCTGAGTTTCGCGTGAGCCCGGAAAACCTGATCGAGGTTGGCGCGGAGATCACCGCGGATCACTTCGTCAAGGGCCAGTTTGTGGATGTGTCGGCGACCTCGCAGGGCAAGGGCTTCCAGGGTCCGATGAAGCGGTGGAATTTCGGTGGCCTGCGCGCCTCGCACGGCGTCTCGATCTCGCACCGTTCGCACGGCTCGACCGGTAACAGCCAGGACCCGGGCAAGGTGTTCAAGGGCAAGAAGATGGCCGGCCAGATGGGCAACGAGCGTGTCACCACGCAGAACCTGCTGATCGCCGGCATCGATGTGGAGCGCGGGCTGCTGCTGGTGCGCGGTGCCGTGCCGGGCACCAAAGGTGCCTGGGTTCACGTGCGCGACGCGGTCAAGAAGGCGCTGCCGGACGATGTGCCGATCCCGGGTAAGTTCAAGCCGGCGTCGGGCGCGTCTGCGGCACCTGCTGTTGAGAAGGAGCAGGGCGCATGAAGACGATCGTAACCACCTTGCAAGCGGCAAGTGACGGCGAAGTCTCCCTGAGCGACGATATCTTCGGGCTTGAGCCGCGCGCTGACATTCTGCAGCGGATGGTGCGCTACCAGCAGCTCAAGAAGATGGCTGGCACGCACTTCACCAAGGACCGCTCTCAGGTCACGACCACGAAGAAGAAGTCGGTCCGCCAGAAGGGTTCAGGCGGCGCCCGCCACGGTAACAAGGCGGCCCCGCAGTTCCGGGGTGGCGGCAAGGCCTTTGGCCCCAAGCCGCGCAGCCATGCGATCGGCATGCCCAAACGCGTGCGCGCGCTGGCGCTGAAGCATGCGCTGTCCGCGAAGGCGAAAGCCGGCGAGATGGTGGTGCTCGACCAGACGGCGGGCACGGATGGCAAGACCAAGACGCTCAAGTCCGCTTTCAGCAAGCTTGGGTGGTCGAACGCGCTGATCATCGATGGCCGCGAGATCGACGTGCAGTTCGCGCTCGGGGCTCGCAACATCCCCAACATCGATGTGCTGCCGGTGCAGGGCATCAACGTTTACGACGTGCTGCGCCGCCATACGCTGGTGCTGACGAAATCGGCCGTGGCCGAACTTGAGGAGCGGCTGAAATGAACGCGCTCGATGTTTACGACGTGATCCTGGCGCCCGTCATCACCGAGAAGTCGACGCTCGCGTCGGAAGCCAATCAGGTGATGTTCAAGGTCTCGCGGACCGCGTCCAAGCCGCAGATCAAGGAAGCGGTTGAGCGGTTGTTCGACGTGAAGGTGAAGGCGGTGAACACGCTGAACCGGAAGGGCAAGCGCAAGGTCTTCCGCGGCCGGCGTGGCCAGCAGAACGATAAGAAGATGGCCTATGTGACGCTTGAAGAGGGTCACGCGATCGACGTGACGACGGGGCTTTAAGCTTCAAGCATGCGCGCCAAGCGCGCGCAGGTTGAGACGATGGGCGTTGGGTTCAGCGCCCCCAAGATGAGGCGGGCGCGCTTAAACCGGCGTGAGCGCAGAACGCGAAGGCGAGAACGATGGCACTGAAGACATTCCGCCCGACATCACCTGGCATGCGCCAGCTGGTGATCGTGGACCGCCGTCAGCTTTGGAAAGGCAAGCCGGTCAAGGCGCTTACCGAAGGCAAGACGAAATCGGGCGGTCGCAACCACTTCGGCCGCATCACGATGCGTCATATCGGCGGTGGCCATAAGCAGGCGTACCGCAAGATCGACTTCCGGCGGCGTAAGCACGATGTCGAAGGCACGGTTGAGCGGCTGGAATACGATCCCAACCGCACCGCTTTCATCGCGCTGATCAAGTACGACGATGGCGATCAGGCCTACATCCTGGCGCCGCAACGGTTGAACGTCGGTGACAAGGTGATCGCGAGCCTCAAGACGGACGTGAAGCCGGGCAACGCGATGCCGCTTGAGGCGATGCCGATCGGCACGATCGTCTACAACGTTGAATTGAAGCCGGGGCGCGGCGGTCAGATCGCGCGATCGGCAGGGGCCTACGTGCAGCTCGTCGGCCGTGACGGTGGCTGGGCCATTTTGAAGTTGAATTCGGGCGAAACGCGGCGCGTGCGCCAGGAATGCATGGCGAGCGTGGGTGCTGTGTCGAACCCGGACCATGGCAACACCGTCGTCGGCAAGGCAGGACGAAACCGCTGGCGCGGCAAGCGGCCGAAGGTGCGCTCGATCGCGATGAACCCGGTCGATCACCCGAACGGTGGCCGCACCAACGGTGGTAAGCACTTCGCGACGCCTTGGGGCAAGCCGACAAAGGGCTTCAAGACCCGCAAGAACAAGTCGACCTCGAAGTTCATCGTGCGCACACGCGCGCGTAAGAAGAAGTGAGCGCTCGCGAGCTGACAGCGCGCCTGGGAATTGAACAAAGACGCGCGCAAGACGCGCTGTTGGAACGATGGGAGCGCGCGAGCGGCGCGCGCAAAGAGGAGTTAAGCCGGTGACACGGTCCGTTTGGAAAGGTCCTTTCGTGGACGCCTATCTGCTGAAAAAGGCGGACAAGGTGCGCGAGAGCGGCCGCAACGAAGTGATCAAGATCTGGAGCCGGCGCTCTACGATCCTGCCGCAGTTCGTCGGGCTCACGTTCGGCGTCTACAACGGCAAAAAGCATGTGCCGGTGGCGGTCAACGAGGACATGATCGGGCATAAGTTCGGCGAGTTCTCGCCCACGCGCACCTACTACGGTCACGGCGCCGATAAGAAGGCGCAGAGGAGGTAGCCATGGGCAAGAAGAAGCGCGCCCGGCAGTTGGCGGACAACGAAGCGAAAGCGGTCGCTCGCAACCTTCGGGTCAGCCCGCAGAAGCTCAATCTGTTGGCGCAGTTGATCCGCGGCAAGAAGGTAGATCGCGCGATGGCTGACCTTGAGTTTTCGCGCAAGCGCATCGCCGTGGAAGTGCGCAAGGTGCTGATGTCGGCGGTGTCGAATGCGGAAGAGAACCACCAGCTCGATCCTAACGACCTCGTCGTGAAGGAAGCTTACGTCGGCAAGAACCTTGTCATGAAGCGCTACCACGCGCGTGGCCGCGGTCGGATGTTCCAAATCCAAAAGCCGTTTTCGCAGATCACGATCGTGGTGCAGGAAAAGCCTGAAAGCGAAGCCGCTGCAGCGGAAGGGGCCGCGTAATGGGTCAGAAGATCAATCCGATCGGGCTGCGGCTCGGTATCAATCGCACCTGGGACAGCCGGTGGTTCGCCGATGGTGCGGAATACGCGCGTCTGCTGCACGAAGACCAGGCGATCCGCAAGCACATCATGAAGTTTCAGCGTTCCGCCGGCATCTCGAAGGTGGTGATCGAGCGTCCGCACAAGAAGTGCAGCGTGACGGTGCATAGCGGTCGTCCTGGCGTGCTGATCGGTAAAAAGGGCGCGGACATCGAAAAGCTGCGCGGGCAGCTTGCCGTGCTGACGAAGAGCGAAGTGCACCTCAACATCGTCGAAGTGCGTAAGCCCGAAGTCGATGCGACGCTGGTTGCTGAGAACATCGCGCAACAGTTGGAGCGCCGGGTGGCGTTTCGTCGGGCGATGAAGCGCTCGATCCAATCGGCGCAACGCTTAGGCGCGCTTGGCATCCGCATCTCGTGCGCTGGTCGGCTTGGCGGCGCGGAGATCGCGCGGACCGAGGGCTATCGCGAAGGCCGGGTGCCGCTGCACACGCTACGCGCTGACATCGACTTCGGCACGGCCGAAGCGAAGACCGCCTACGGTATCATCGGGATCAAGGTCTGGATCTTCAAAGGCGAGATCATGGAACACGATCCGATGGCGTCCGAGACGCGCGCCAAAGACGCGCAAGAGGGCGGCGGTGGCCAGCGAGGACGGCGTGACCGCGATCGCGGCGGCGACCGAGGCGAACAACGCGCGCGCTAGGGCGGAGCGCCCATGCAGGGCGCGAAACCACAAGCGCCAACTCAACGGATGGGCTGCCAACGGTGCAGGCGGCCCCGAGACGACGTTAAGGACGTAATCGACCATGATGCAGCCGAAGAAAATGAAGTTCCGGAAGGCGCACAAGGGGCGCATCCATGGGAACGCCAAAGGCGGCACCACGCTCAACTTCGGGGCTTACGGGTTGAAAGCGGTGCAGCCTGAGCGGGTGACGGCCCGTCAGATCGAGGCCGCGCGGCGGGCGATCACGCGGCACATGAAGCGTGTTGGACGCGTGTGGATCCGCGTGTTCCCGGATGTGCCTGTGGCCAAGAAGCCGGCCGAAGTGCGCATGGGTAAGGGCAAAGGCTCGACCGAATACTGGGCGTGCCGTGTGAAGCCCGGGCGGATCATGTTTGAGATCGACGGTGTTAACGACGAGATCGCACGCGAAGCGTTGCGGTTGGGTGCTGCCAAGTTGCCCATCAAAACCCGCGTGGTGACACGCGTTGGTGCGCAAAACACGTAAGCCAGCGCGGGTGCCGATGCTCGCGTTTAGCGGACCGGCCACGGGCGCCGCGGTGCAAGACGGACGGTGAGAACGATGAAGATGAGCCAACTGAAAGACATGACGCCCGATGAGCTCGATGATGAGCTGCGTAAGCTGAAGAAGGAGCAGTTCAACCTGCGCTTTCAGGTGGCGTCGGGTCAGCTTGAGAACACCGCGCGTATCCGCGATGTGCGCCGGACGATCGCGCGGGTGAAGACGTTGGCGCGTCAACACAAGGCGAGCGAAGCCAAGCCGGCGGCGGCTCCGGCAGCTGCGCCAGAGGCGTAGATCATCGTGATGCAGCATGGCCTGCGGACGTCCGGCGCGGAGATGCTTGATGGCCTGCAGGCAGGTGATGGCGCACGACGACGTGTTGGCTCGTTAGCACTTGACGGATTAGAGGGCGTGGCGCTCGCAGCGTGAGCGGCCGCGACGAGGAGAAAGACGAATGCCGAAGCGAATTTTGCAGGGTATTTGCGTGTCCGACGCGAACGACAAGACGATCGTCGTGCGGGTCGAGCGTCGCTTCACACACCCGCTGCTGAAAAAGACCGTGCGTCGGTCCAAGAAATACCAGGCGCATGATGAAGCCAACGAAGTGAAGAAGGGCGACACGGTGCGCATCATCGAGGGCAAACCGGTCTCGAAGAACAAGCGCTGGTACGTTTTCAAGGAAGAGCAGGCGGCCGCGGCAAGCTAGCGGCGTCTCACTGCAAGCGGGTCGCGCACACTGGGTACGCAACCCGTGAAGAACGTTAGAGGATGAAACGATGATCCAGATGCAAACCAACTTGGACGTGGCCGATAATTCGGGCGCGCGCCGGGTGCAGTGCATCAAGGTGCTGGGCGGATCGAAGCGCCGCTTTGCTTCGATCGGTGACACCATTGTGGTGGCGGTGCAGGAGGCGATCCCGCGGGGTCGTGTGAAGAAGGGCCAGGTGCGCCGCGCCGTGGTGGTGCGCACCGCGTTTGGTGTGCGTCGCCCCGATGGCAGCTTGATCCGCTTTGACCGCAATGCGGCGGTGCTGGTGAACGATGCGGGCGAGCCGGTTGGCACACGCATCTTCGGCCCCGTCACCCGCGAGTTGCGCGCGAAGAACCAGATGAAAATCGTTTCGCTCGCGCCGGAGGTGCTGTGATGGCGCGCTTGAAGATCCGTCGCGGCGACCGCGTGGTCGTCTTGAGCGGCCGCGATAAGGGCAAGTCGGGCGAAGTGCTCAAGATGATCCCCGACGAGTCCCGCGTGGTGGTGCGCGGCATCAACATGGCACGGCACCATCAAAAGCAGACTGCGCAGCAAGAGGGCGGCATCATCTCGCGCGAAGCCCCGATCCACATTTCGAACCTCGCCGTTGAGGACCCGAAGGACGGTAAGCCGACGCGCGTTGGGTTTCGCTTTGAAGAGGGCGTCAAGGTTCGCTTCGCAAAGCGCTCGGGCGAGATCATCCCGGAGGCCAAGCTGAAAAATGACTGACACCAACCCAGGCGCCTACGTGCCGCGGATGAAGCTGCGCTACAACGATGCGATCCGCGCGCAGATGGCAGACGATTTCAAATACCCGAACCCGATGCAGATCCCACGCCTTGAAAAGGTGGTGATCAACATGGGGATCGGCGAAGCTGTGGCCGATCGCAAGAAGGTCGAGAGCGCGGCAGGCGATCTGGCATTGATCGCCGGCCAAAAGCCGATCGTAACGCGGGCTCGCAAATCGATCGCGACCTTCAAGGTGCGTGAGGGTATGGCGCTCGGCGCGAAGGTCACCTTGCGTGGCAATCGGATGTACGAATTCATCGACCGTCTGATCACGATCGCCCTGCCGCGGGTGAAGGACTTTCGTGGGCTCAACCCGAAGAGTTTTGACGGGCGCGGAAACTTCGCGATGGGCCTAAAGGAGCACATCGTGTTCCCGGAGATCAATTACGACAAGGTCGATGAGATCTGGGGCATGGACATCATCGTGTGCACCAGCGCCAAGACCGATGACGAAGCCCGTGCGCTGCTGCGCGCGTTCAACTTTCCATTCCCGCAGCCGCAAGGCGCGACCTCGTAAACGCTAAGGAGCAGGCATGCTCGTGGCGCACCGGCCAACGGGCATAGCGAAGAGCACGATATGGCGAAGAAAAGCGCGATCGAAAACAACAAGCGTAAGCGCAAGCTGCATGACCAGTATGCGGAACGGCGCGCGGCCCTGCGAGCGATCTCAAAGGACCAAAGCAAATCGACGGAAGAGCGGTTTGCTGCACGCATGAAGCTTGCGCAACTGCCGCGCAACTCAGCAAAGGTGCGCATCCGGAACCGCTGCGAAGTCACCGGCCGTCCGCGCGGGTACTACCGCAAGCTGCACATGTGCCGTAACCAGCTGCGGGAACTGGCCTCCAAGGGCCTGATCCCGGGCATGGTCAAATCGAGCTGGTAGGAGCCAATCAATGTCGATGTCCGATCCGCTCGGTGATCTGCTGACCCGTATCCGCAACGCACAACTGCGCAAGCGCCCGAAGGTGGTGTCGCCGGCGTCCAACCTGCGCGCCAACGTGCTGGATGTGCTGGCTGAAGAGGGTTACATCCGCGGCTACGAACGCCAGGACGGTGCCGAAGGGCACTCGGAGCTGGTGATCGAGCTGAAGTACTATAACGGCCAACCGGCCATCAAAGAGATCAAGCGGGTCTCAAAGCCCGGCCGCCGCGTCTATTCGGGTGTGCGCGACATTCCGACCGTCGCGAACGGCCTTGGGGTGTCGATCCTGTCGACGCCGCAAGGCGTGATGTCCGACAACAAGGCGCGCGACGTGAACGTCGGTGGCGAGGTGCTCTGCAGCGTCTTTTAATGTGGGCGCTGGCTGGCGCGACACGATGTGCTTACCGCGCTGAGCGCTTAACGATGAAGGTTTGAACCATGTCACGGATTGGGAAGCGGCCCATCACGATCCCGTCGGGTGCGACGGTGACGGTGAGCGGTCAACAGATCAAAGCCAAGGGCCCGAAGGGTGAACTTGCGGTCGACCTGCCCGAGCAGGTGACGATCGAGCAAGGCGATGGCCAACTCTCGATCAAGCCGCGCGATGAGAGCAAGACGGCGCGTTCCATGTGGGGGCTGTCGCGTACGCTCGCGAACAACATCGTGGTCGGCGTCACCGAAGGTTACGACAGGGTGCTGGAGATCCAGGGCGTTGGCTACCGCGCGGCCATGAAGGGCAAGGACCTCCAGCTCCAACTCGGGTTCTCGCACGAAGTGGTGCACAAAATCCCGCAGGGCATCACGGTTGCGGTATCCGGCGCCAAGCAGGAAATCATCACGGTGAGCGGCAACGATAAGCAGCAGGTCGGGCAAGTGGCAGCCGACATCCGCAGCTATCGTCCGCCGGAGCCGTACCAGGGTAAGGGCGTGCGCTATCGGGGTGAGTACATCCTGCGCAAGGAAGGCAAGAAGAAGTAGGGCAACCACGATGGCTCAGTTGAAAGGTTTCGCCAAACGGCGCGCGCGCGTGCGGCGCAAGTTGAAGGCGAACAATCCGGGACATCCGCGTTTGTCGGTGCACCGGTCTTCGAAAAACATCTACGCGCAGGTGATCGACGACGTGAAGGGCACAACGCTCGCCGCGGCTTCGACGCTCGATAAGGACCTCAAGGGCGGCCTGAAGACCGGCGCCGACCAGGCGGCCGCGGCCGCCGTGGGCAAGCTGGTCGCCGAGCGCGCGAAGGGTGCCGGTGTCGAGCGTGTGGTGTTTGACCGTGGTGGGTTTATCTTCCACGGCCGGGTGAAGGCGTTGGCGGATGCCGCGCGCGAAGCCGGGTTGCAGTTTTAGGCGTGGTTGAGGCTGGCGGCTTCGCAAGCGATGCGATGGCCAGCGACAAGAACCGCGAGATGGATGGCGATGGCGCGCAAACTGTTGCGCGACCGTGGCGAGAACGAAGGGCTAGACAGCGTGGCACGTAACCCGAGAGAGCGCGGCGGACGCGACCGTGACGATCGCGACAACGAATTCGCCGACAAGTTGGTGCACATCAACCGCGTGGCCAAGGTGGTCAAGGGCGGTCGCCGCTTCGGCTTTGCCGCGCTGGTTGTCGTGGGCGACCAGAAGGGGCGCGTTGGCTTCGGGCACGGTAAAGCGCGCGAAGTCCCCGAGGCGATCCGGAAGGCCACCGAAAGTGCGCGCCGCACGATGCTGCGGGTGCCACTGCGCGATGCGCGCACACTGCACCACGACACCAAGGGGCGCCATGGCGCGGGCCGGGTGGTGCTGCGTTCTGCGCCCGCCGGTACCGGCATCATCGCGGGTGGTCCGATGCGCGCGGTGTTCGAGATGCTGGGCGTGCAGGACGTTGTGGCGAAGTCGCTCGGGTCATCGAACCCCTACAACATGGTGCGCGCGACGTTCGATGCCCTGAAAGAGCAGGAAAACCCGCGCGCCGTGGCCGCTCGCCGCGGCATGAAAGTGTCCGACATCGTGGCCCGTCGCCGCGATGGCTCGGCGGCGAGCGAAGCGCAAGGCGACGAGGCAGGCGCTGCTTAAAGATTGCCTTTGGCGCATGCGGATCGGCGGTCTTAGGGCCGCGGGCTTATCGCAGATGACGCGCCCATTGAGCTGGATGAGAAGAGATGGCAGACACCAAGAAAACGGTCACGGTTGAGCAGATCGGCTCGCCGATCCGGCGCCCGCAGATCCAGCGGCAAACGCTGATCGGGCTCGGGCTCAACAAGATGCACCGCCGCCGCACGCTGGAAGACACGCCGTCCGTGCGCGGCATGATCAATAAGATCCCGCACCTGGTGCGCGTGGTCGACGACGAAAACTAAGCGCGCAAGCGCCGCGCGCAGCTGCGAAGTTTGGCGTACCGATCGCGGGGGCGCCAGGGTAGCGGCGCGCGGCTGGCGCGATCGACGTTGCAAGAGGAGCGGGCCCATGCGGCTTAACGAATTGAAAGACAAGCCGGGCGCCAACAAGAAGAAGGTGCGTGTCGGCCGCGGTATCGGGTCGGGCGTCGGCAAGACCGGCGGCCGCGGCGTCAAGGGTCAAAAGTCGCGCTCAGGCGTCGCAATCCACGCGTTTGAAGGTGGACAGATGCCGCTGTACCGGCGGCTGCCGAAGCGCGGGTTTACGTCGCGCAACCGCAAAGACTGGAACGAGGTCAACCTCGGTCGCCTGCAACAGGCCATCGATGCGGGCAAGTTCGTCGCTGGCGATAAGGTGGATGCCGCCAAGCTGGTTGAAGCCGGCGTGATCCGTCGCGCGCTGGATGGTGTGCGCGTGCTCGGCGAGGGTGAGCTCAAAGCGGGCCTGCATCTGACCGTGAACCATGTGACGGCCACGGCCAAGGCGGCGATCGAGAAAGCCGGTGGGTCGGTGACGCTGATCGAGGTCAAAGTGCTGGAAGCCGACGTCGCAAAGCGCGAGAAAACTGCTGCGAAGAAGGCTGCCGCGAAGAAATAGGCACGTGACCGCAAGTCTGGCAGTTGCTGCGCGTAGGAGCGGTCGCGCGTGGGTGCGGTGGGCTGATCGCCCGGGGGCACGGTGCCTGTTCCGCGTGTTTCATTTGAAAGCGCCGCCGTGAGCGCCTATTTTGCGAGCAAGCGTGAGCGTTTCTAGCTTGGCTCACGGGCATCGGGTGCTGAAAGACAGAGCGCTTCACAGGCGCACCGGTTCAACGCGCCGAGACGTTCTTTGTGGCCCGTCTGTTGTACCGTCGACCGGAGGCGCACACGGGATCGAAACGGCACAGGGCGACGCGTGATGCGGCGCTTATCAGGTCTGCCAAAGGGTCTGCCGGCTTCACGATGGAGCCACGCGAGGCCCACACATGCTTTGCCGTTCATGCTTCGCCGGCTGTAAATGACGGTCGGCTTATGAACTTGAGGAGACGAGGGCGCAATGGCCTCAGCAGCCGAACAACTGGCCGCCAACCTGAACTTCGGCGCGTTTGCCAAAGCGGAAGAGCTGAAAAAGCGGATTTGGTTCACGCTTGCAGCCCTGCTCGTTTACCGCGTGGGGACGTACATCCCCTTGCCGGGTATTGACCCTCTCGCCTACCAGGCGACGTTTTCGCAGAACGCGGGCGGCCTGCTCGGCCAACTCAACCTGTTTTCCGGCGGTGCCGTGGAGCGCATGGCGATCTTCGCGCTCAACATCATGCCGTACATCTCCGCCTCGATCATCATGCAGCTGATGACGAGCGTGAACAAAAAGCTCGAACAGCTCAAGAAAGAGGGCGAAGCGGGCCGTAAGCAGATCAACCAATACACGCGCTATCTGACGGTGGCGCTGGCGGCGGCCCAGGCCTACGGCGTGGCGGTCATCCTTGAGGGGTCGCAGAACTCGATCGACGGACGCGTGGTCAACGTGGTGGTCGATCCGGGTTGGTTCTTCCGCGCCTCGACCGTGATCACGCTGGTCGGCGGCACGATGTTCCTGATGTGGCTTGGCGAACAGATCACCGCACGCGGCGTCGGTAACGGCATCTCGCTGATCATTTTTGCCGGCATTGTCGCTGGCATGCCCGGGGCGATCTATCAGATCCTGGAATCGAGCCGCTCCGGCAACCTGAACTTCGGCTGGGTGATTGCGCTGGCTGTGATGGCCTTGGCGGTGACGGCGTTTATCGTCTTCATCGAGCGAGCGCAAAGACGCTTGTTGATCCAGTATCCCAAACGCCAGACGGGCAATCGGGTCACCCAGGGTGAATCCTCTCACCTGCCGTTGAAGCTGAACTCCGCCGGCGTGATCCCGCCGATCTTCGCTTCGTCACTGCTTTTGTTGCCGGTGACGGCGGGGCAGGTCTTCGCGCAATCGGGCATCGGCTGGCTTGAAGCGATGAACGCGGCGCTCGGGCGCGGGCAGCCGCTTTACCTGATCACGTTCGCGGCGCTGATCATCTTCTTCGCGTTCTTCTACACAGCGCTGGTGTTCAACCCGCAGGAAACGGCCGACAATCTGCGTAAATACGGCGGCTTCATTCCGGGCATCCGGCCAGGCGCCAAGACGGCTGAGCACATCGACTACGTGTTGACGCGGATCACCACGGTGGGGGCCATATACCTCGCGCTGGTCTGTCTGCTACCGGAGTTCTTAACGGGGTACGCGGGCATACCCTTCTACTTCGGGGGGACCTCGCTGCTGATTGCGGTGAGCGTGACCATGGATACGGTCGCGCAAGTCCAAAGCCACCTCTTGGCGCATCAGTACGAAGGGCTCATCAAGAAGTCTAACCTGCGCGGCGGCGCACGGGGCGCTACAAAACCTGCGAAGGCCCGAGGCATGTCGCGGGTCGGGGGTTCGAAAAAGGGCAGGTAACGGGCCGCGATGATACTGATCTTTCTTGGGCCGCCGGGGGCTGGCAAGGGCACCCAGGCCACGCGATTGAGCGCCAAACACGCGATCCCGCAGCTTTCGACCGGCGATATGCTGCGGGCAGCGATCGCGGATGGCTCCGACGTGGGTCTCAAAGCCAAAGCCGTGATGGAACGCGGTGATCTGGTGTCCGATGATCTGGTGATCGGCATCATCGAAGAGCGCATCGCCCATGCGGATTGCCGCGAGGGCTTCATCCTTGACGGCTTCCCGCGCACCCTGGCGCAGGCATCGGCCCTGGATGCGCTGCTTGAGCGGCAAGCCAAGGCGCTGACAAGCGTCATCGAGTTGCGCGTCGACGACGACGAGATGGTGACGCGGATTTCGGGCCGATTCAGTTGTGCCTCGTGCGGGGAGAGCTATCACGACACGTTCCGGCAGACGAAGGTCTCCGGTGTTTGCGACGCATGCGGTGGAACGTCGTTCAAGCGTCGCCCCGATGACAAGGCCGAGACCGTGTCGAAGCGCCTGCTTGTCTACTACAAGGAGACCTCGCCGCTGATCGGTTACTACTATTGTAAGGACAAGCTGAAGAGCGTCGACGGGATGGCGTCGATCGATGAGGTGAGCGGGCAGATTGCCGACGTGCTGGCGCGCGTTCACGCTTGACGATGGGCCTGTCGCGCGCCTACAACGGCGTTTGAATTTTTCCGGGATCAGGCCGCTGTTCCACAGGTGGATGCATCGTCGAGCATTCCGCCGCGTGATGAGCCGTCCCGGATAACCATCTACGACTGATCTTTCGCGGGCTTCGTGCGCGATTAGCGCCGGCCAACCCGCAGCCGTTCGCCTGGCTTGGCCTCGGTTTCGCGTGACCGCGCGGCTCCGCTGCTAGCCCACACGACCTTAAGGAGAGACCACGTGGCCCGCATCGCAGGCGTCAACATCCCCACCAACAAGCGCGTGTTGATCGCGCTGCGCTACATTCACGGCATTGGGCCGAAGTTCGCAGGCGAAATCTGCGACAAGGTCAACATTCCGCCGGAGCGGCGCGTGAACGAGCTGAGCGACGCCGAAGTGCTGCAAATCCGCGAGACGATCGACCGCGATTATCTTGTCGAAGGTGATTTGCGGCGCGAAACGTCGATGAACATCAAGCGGTTGATGGATCTGGGCTGCTACCGTGGTTTGCGTCACCGCCGCGGCCTGCCCGTCCATGGGCAGCGCACGCACACGAACGCGCGCACGCGTAAAGGTCCTGCAAAGCCGATTGCCGGCAAGAAAAAGTAGGCAAGTGTTGCCTTGGGCTGGGCGACCGGTTTGCGAAGCGAGCGCACGTCGCATGCTTGCTGAGCGAACGACCGGGACCGGCAACGAGACGCATTAGGGCGACGCATTGCAATGCGGCCGGTAGCGGCGTCTTTGTTGCCCGGCGCTCAACGCGTCTGCCAGCGCGCCATTTGACAGGAATTGAGACCGGCCGCGGACGATCGAGCGGCCAGATAAGCCACCACGCTTGTTAAGGAACACGAACACCGATGGCCAAAGACCAGCGCAAAGTGCGCCGCCGCGAGAAAAAGAACATCACGGCCGGCGTCGCGCATGTGAACGCGAGCTTCAACAACACCATGATCACGATCACGGACGCGCAAGGCAACGCGATCTCGTGGTCGTCTGCCGGCGCCATGGGCTTCAAAGGCTCGCGCAAATCGACCCCCTACGCGGCGCAGGTCGCGGCGGAAGATGCGGGGCGTAAGGCTGCCGATCATGGCATGAAGGTGCTTGAGGTCGAGGTGACCGGCCCAGGCTCAGGTCGTGAATCGGCCCTGCGCGCGTTGCAGGCCGGTGGTTTCCAGATCACCACGATCCGCGACGTGACACCGATCCCGCACAACGGCGTGCGCCCGCGCAAACGGCGCCGGGTCTAGTCGTCCACGCGTTCGCGTCGGCGCTGTCCGCGCGGTGCGGCTGCTTTCGGCTGAAGGCCCTTTGCCGGCTTGTCGCGTCTGGGCCCGTTTCCGGTTCACGCGGCTCTTGAGGGCCGCCCCATCGCCGCTATTGCACTGAAAGCCGCTGTCGCGCTCACCGCCGTTGCCCGCTCCCGCCCCTCGTCCGGAGGCCCGAGCGCTCGATCAAATCCGGACGCGGCTCTGCACCGCCCGCTGTCGGTGCCAACGTCGTGCGCAAAAGCCCACCCTCAAGGCCAGAGGGAAGCGCGCGGCTGATCCCGCCGCCGGTCAGGCCCGCCCGCCCTGACCGCGGCCAACCAGAAGGAACTCGCCCATGTCGGTAAGCAACGTGATGCAGAAAAACTGGCAGGACCTGATCAAGCCGACCAAGCTTGACATTCAGCCCGGCCGTGACCGTGAGCGGGTCGCGACCATCGTCGCTGAGCCTCTGGAGCGCGGCTTCGGCATGACGCTCGGTACGGCGCTGCGCCGCGTGCTGTTGTCGTCCTTGCAGGGGGCGGCGATCACGTCGGTACACATCGATGGCGTGCTGCACGAGTTTTCTTCGATCCCCGGCGTGCGCGAAGATGTGACCAACATCATCCTCAACGTTAAAGCGATCGCGCTGCGCCAGCATTCCGAGGGCACCAAGCGCATGGTGCTGAAAAAGGAAGGGCCGGGCGTTGCCACCGCGGGTGACATCGAAGCGTCGTCGGACATCGAGATCTTGAACCCCGACCACGTGATCTGCACGCTCGATGAGGGCGCGTCGATCCGGATGGAGTTCACGGCTGAACTCGGCAAAGGCTACATCGCCGCTGAACGCAACCGCCCCGACGATGCGCCGATCGGCTTGATCCCCGTGGACAGCCTTTACAGCCCGATCAAGAAGGTCTCGATCGACGTTCAGGACACCCGCGAAGGGCAGATCCTCGATTACGACAAGCTGACTGTGCGGGTCGAAACGGACGGTTCAGTGCGGGCTGAAGACGCGGTGGCTCTGGCCGCGCGGATCTTGCAGGACCAGCTCTCGGTGTTCATCAACTTCGAGGAGCCGCAGAAGCCGGTCGAAGAGGCCAAACACCCCGAACTTGCGTTCAACGCCGCGCTGCTCAAGAAGGTGGACGAGCTCGAATTGTCCGTGCGTTCGGCCAACTGTCTGAAGAACGACAACATCGTCTACATCGGTGACCTGATCCAGAAGACCGAAGCCGAGATGCTGCGGACCCCGAACTTCGGGCGCAAATCGCTGAACGAGATCAAGGAAGTGCTGGCGACGATGGGGCTGCACCTGGGCATGGAAGTGCCAAACTGGCCGCCTGAGAACATCGAAGACCTCGCCAAGCGGTTTGAGGATCAGTACTGACGTCAGTTGCACGGCCCCGCGTTCATCCGCCGATCGGACCAGCGCGGGGTCAGCCAACCTCCTGGCCAGCAAAGCGGCCGCCACGATCCGGCGCTTATCGCGTCCAAGGGAGAGGCCGAAGAACCTCCCCAGCCACAAATGTAAGGAACGAGGACAAGACGATGCAACACCGCAAGATCGGGCGGCGCTTCAGCCGCGACAGTGGCCACCGGCAGGCGATGTTCGCCAACATGGCGGCTTCCCTCATCGAGCACGAGCAGATTGTGACGACGCTCGCCAAGGCGAAGGACCTGCGCCGCGTGATGGACAAGCTGATCACGCTGGGCAAGCGCGGCGACTTGAACTCGCGCCGCATCGCAGCCTCCCGCCTGCGCAACGAAGAGATGGTGAAGAAGCTCTTCGACACGCTGGCCCCGCGCTACAAGGAGCGCAACGGCGGTTACACGCGCGTGCTTAAGGCAGGCTTCCGCTACGGCGACAGCGCACCCCGCGCGGTGATCGAGTTGGTGGACCGCGACGAAAACGCCAAGGGCGCCAAAGACCGCGCCCGTCACGCTGAAGAGATGGCCGCCGAAGAGCAAGCGGGCGAAGCGTAGGCTTTGTCGGGGAGGTTTCAACCTCCCAGCGGCGCTGAACGGTCGGTGGACCGTGCCGGGACGCAGGCTTCCGCCAACAGGCCCCTGACGATGATCCAGGAACGCGGAACCGAACGTGGTCCTGCATTCTTGACGTGGGCGCGTCCTGCACGGGCGAGAGCGGCGATGAAAGGCATGGGCTGTGGACCGTTCGTCGATCACCGTTCTGGTCACCGGGGCAACCGGTTTCATCGGCAAGCACACCGTGCTTGCCGCCCTCGACGCGGGCTACAAGGTGCGTGGGACCGTACGGCGTCTGGCGTCCGGTGAAAACGTCCGCGCGGTCGTACATGCGCATGCGAAATCGCCCGACACGATCGATGATCAGTTAAGCTTCGTCGAAGCGGACCTGACGCGCGACGACGGCTGGGCCGCCGCGGTGGACGGCTGCGCCTACGTGCTACACGTGGCATCACCGTTTCCCTTGCGCGAACCCAAGAACCGCGAAGACGTGATCGCTCCAGCGCGCGATGGGGCCTTGCGCGTCCTCAAAGCGGCCGCCGCGAGCGATGTGGTGCGCACCGTGCTGACCTCATCCGTGGTCGCGGTGATGTACCCGACGCCGGAACCCGGCCAACAGCTCTACAACGAGTCCCATTGGACCGCGCCGCAGCGCGATGACGTGACCGCTTACGTGGCTTCAAAGGCGATCGCGGAGCGGGCGGCGTGGGACTTCATCGATGGCGGTCAGGGCGCGCTGCAGCTCAACACCGTCAATCCGGGGCTCGTGCTGGGGCCTGCGCTCGACGATGACATGTCGAGCTCGGTCGAACTCATCACGATGATGGCGAAGGGGCAGATGCCGGCGGTGCCGCGTGTCGCCTATCCGGTGGTGGATGTGCGTGATGTTGCGGCGATGCATCTGGTCGCGATGGAGCATCCGCAGGCAACAGGCGAGCGGTTCATTTGCAGCGCCGGCATGATGCCGCTGATGCAAATCGGCCGGATCATCGCGCGCGAGCTACCGGACTTGCGTTGGAAAACACCCAAGGTCACCGCGCCCGACTGGCTGGTGCGGGCAGGGTCTTTGATCGATCCTTCTGCGAAGGCGGTGCTTGCCGATCTGGGGCGGGGTAAACGGCTCGATAACGCCAAGTCGAAGAGGGTGCTCGGCTTCACATATCGCTCGAACGATGCGGCGGTGAGCGATTGCGTGCGCTCGCTGCGGGCGCTGAAGCTGGTGTGAGCGCGCGTGAAGGGTCACGCCCGTGGCTTGCGCTGGCCCCATTTGATACCCATTGCTCATGCTGATGATTGTGAACGCGTCCCACGGGCGCATTTGCCGGCCTCCGTTGAGCAGCTTTGGGAAGACGACGCATGCTGAAAGCGATTGTGACCGCGGTTTGCAGGCCACCGATGATGGCGGCCCTGGCGCTCGTGGTGGTGTTGAGCCTGGGTGCAGCCGGCGTGACCATGATGGCGAGCGAGCGTTCCTACGCGCAGCGCGCCGTGCCACCGGACCGGGCGACGATCGCCTATTCCTTCGCCCCGATCGTGAAGCGCGTACGGCCGGCCGTGGTCAACGTCTACGTGCGCCATCGCCTTCGAACGGCACGCAACCGATGGCCAAACAACCGCGCGTACAGTCGGTTTTTTCGCGATCAGATGGGGATGCCCCGCGAGCGTGTGCACAATTCGCTCGGCTCCGGCGTAATCGTGAGCGCCAGCGGCATCGTGGTCACCAACCACCACGTGATCAACTCGAGCGGTGAGACGGCGATCAAGGTCGCGCTCGCGGATCGGCGTGAGTTCGACGCGCGCGTGATGGTGCAAGACCCGGCGAGCGACTTGGCGGTGCTGCAGATCATCGGCGGTGATGGGAAATTCCCGTTTCTCGAGTTTGAAGATTCCGATGCGCTGGAGGTCGGTGATCTGGTGCTCGCCATCGGCAATCCGTTCGGCGTTGGCCAGACGGTGACGAGCGGCATCATCTCGGCGCTCGCGCGTTCGAAGGTCAGCAAGACCGGCACCCAGGTGTTCATCCAGACGGATGCGGCCATCAATCCCGGGAACTCAGGCGGCGCTCTCGTCGATATGCGTGGCCGGCTCGTGGGCATCAACACGGCGATCTATTCGCGCTCGGGCGGGTCGAACGGGATCGGCTTTGCGATCCCCTCCAACTTGGTGCGTCTGGCGTTACGCAGTGCGCAGACCGGGCGCGGCATCGAACGTCCTTGGCTTGGCGCCCGGTTGGTGTCGATCGACCGGGAAATGGCGGCCGCGCTTGGCATCGATCGTGTGGCGGGCGCGCTCGTCAACAAGGTGTACCGTGGGGGGCCGGCCTCGCGTGCGGGCTTACGCGCGGGCGATGTGATCGTCGCCATCGACGGGCGTCAGGTGGTGGATCCGCGTGGCGTGCAATACCGGCTGACGACAAAGGGTATCGGTACCACGGCGAGCCTGGAGATCATCCGTGTGCGCAAGCGGCGGACCGTGCGCCTCGCGGTTGAAGCGCCGCCGCGCCCGCAGCAAAGTGACATGCGTGATCTGGCCGGACGCCATCCGTTCAGCGGAACGCGGGTTGCGAATTTGACGCCTTACCTGGCGGACCGACTCGGGCTCGACCGCGATGAGGGGGTGGTGGTCGTGCAGGTGCGCCGCGGTGGCTTTGGCGCGCAGATGGGGTTCAAGCCGGGCGATGTGATCACACGGGTGAGCGATGCGCCTGTGCGCTCGCTGTCCGATCTGATGCGCGAGTTGGCGCAGCGGCCGCGGTTGTGGCGCGTTGTGATCCAACGGGGCCAGCGCCAACTGCGTTTGCAGGTGCGCGGGTAGCGTGCTGAACCGGTAAGGTTCGTCTGCGTCAGGTGGGATCACCTGGGGCGAAAGATGAATCGCAGAACAATGGCTTAGATTGGGGCGTCGCGCCGGTAAGGGCTGGCGGACGTCCGACGTTGGTGGGTCAATCCGCAGGAGCAAGGGAGCATCGGTGGCCGATCTGTTCGAAGCGTCGAACCTGGCTGAGGATGCGCCGCGGCCGCTGGCAGATCGGTTGCGCCCGCGCACGCTGCGTGAGGTGACGGGGCAGGACCATCTCGTCGGGCCGCAAGGAACGCTCACGCGGCTGCTCAGCGCAAACCGGCTTCCTTCGCTCATCCTTTGGGGGCCGCCTGGCTGCGGCAAGACCACGATCGCGCGGCTGCTGGCGGATGAGACGGCGCTCGCGTTCGAGCAACTCTCGGCGATTTTTTCCGGCGTGCAGGACCTGCGCAAGGCGTTCGAACGGGCCCGCGCGCGGCGCGCGGAGGGGCGTGGCACGTTGCTCTTCGTCGACGAGATCCACCGCTTCAACAAGGCGCAGCAGGACAGCTTTCTGCCGCACATGGAAGACGGGACGATCACACTCATTGGCGCAACCACGGAGAACCCGTCTTTCGAGCTGAACGCGGCCGTGCTGTCGCGCGCCACCGTTCTGACGCTACAGCGGTTGGATGAGGCGGCGTTGGGCGCGTTGATCGCGCGGGCTGAAGCGGCGACGGGGAGGGCGCTGCCACTGGATGAGGATGCGTGTGCCGCGCTGCTGGCGATGGCTGATGGCGATGGGCGCAGCCTGCTCAATATGATTGAAGATGTGATGGCGGGCGTGCCGGAAGCCGCTGCCGATGACACTTCAGACGACAAAGACGGGTCTGGTGGCAGTGGCGGGCCTGGCGAAGCGCTCCTCGATCGCGCCGGGCTGATCGGTCTCGTGCAACGCCGCGCCCCGATCTACGACAAGTCGAGCGATGGCCACTACAATCTGATCAGCGCGCTGCATAAGGCCGTGCGCG
>JBCBJZ010000054.1:0-21473 GCA_038522635.1 Pseudomonadota bacterium
GTGCGCGAAGCAGATCTTCAGGGTCTCGCGCGGGGGAAGCGTGCGTGCAGCCATGGGCTCATTCCTTGTGCTGGCCCATTCTTGGCCGTTTTGGTCCCGTCTTTGGCCTCGCTCACGGCAGCCGCGCGCTCAGTACACCTTCAACGGGAAATAGCGCAGGAACAGTTCTTCGAACCGGCCCGATTTGCGCATGCGCGCCAACGCCCGGTTGATGTCGACGCGCAGCGTGCGGTCGCGTTTGGTGACGGCGATGGCGATGCCGCCGCCGAAGTATGCTGCATCATGGAACGCGCCGCCGCGGAAGGTGCAGCAGCTTTTCGATGCGGTGCCGTTAAGCCAGAACATCAACGCGATGCCGTCACCAAACAGGTAGTCCACCCGCTTATCGAGCAGCATCTGCCGAGCGGCGCGGTCGCTGGCGAACGCCTGCACGCGGCTGTCGCGAAAGAACTTCAGGGCGTAGGCTTCGTGCGCGGTGCCTTTGACGACGGCGATGCTGCGCCCTTCGAGGCCAACCGGGGTCATCGCCCGCTCCGGGGAAGAGCGTAGCGCCACAAACCGAGCAGGCGTGAAGTAATAGGGTTTCGTGAAGTCCGCATAGCGCAGCGACAGGGCGTTGGTGCGGTGCGAAGCGATCACCGCATCGGCCTCGCCGCGGGGCAGCGCCGGCAGCAATTTCGCCCAGGGCAGCGTTTTGATGTCGCACGCGACGTTGAGATCGAGGCAGATCGCGCGCGCGATGTCGATGTTGAAGCCGACCAGCACCCCGTCTTCATCGACATAGTTGAAGGGCGGGAAATTGGTGCCGGTTCTGAACTTGATGGCGACGCGCCGCGGTTTTGCCGTGGCGCCATCGCCGGTGGTTTGCGCGAGCGCTTGACCGCCGCCCGGTGCGGGCAGGGCGAGGGTCATGACAAGCACCATGACAAGCATAAACGCCAACGCATGCGCGGCGTTCAGAGGCCGGAATCGCGCGGCAGTCGCTATGCGAGGCGCATCGTTGTGTCGCGGATGTTCAGGCATGGTCGTGTCTCAAGCCATGGTCCAATTTGTGGGCTGCATAACAGGCCGATGATGGGCGAGGTGATCGACGCGCGCTAGTCTACAGCAAGCCGGCACGACAGTCGCGTTGGTGCAATGTCCCGCCCGTTTCCCGTGCTGTCATCCCGATCGCCGAGCCAGCCATGTATAACCGGGTCTCGGGCAAGACTGCGACGGATAGCGCGTGGAGCATGAAACGACCAGTGGAGCGCGTACGCCTGCGCCACCGCGTTCGCCGCCGGCGCCGGGGGCTGTGGATGTCGCAGCTTACGCCTTTTTGCTGCGACACGGCCTGCCGCGAACCTCGCTGGAACGTGCCTGCGCTGCGGCGACGCGCTCGGGAAGCCACCCGCACCAGGTGTTGGCTGCTCAAGGCACGTTGAGCGCGCATGCCTATGCCGCGCAGCTTGCCACGCATCTGGGGCTGCGGTTGGCGACGCCGTCCGAGCTCATCGCCACACCGCGTACGCCGGGATCGCCATCGCCAACAACACCACAGTTTTCACCGACAGCGCTTTCCGCCGGCTCGGCCGAGGGCTGGCAGAGCCTATCGGCGCAACCCTTCGAGGTGCGTGCGCGCCTTCCCGATGGTCGCCATCACGAGGTCTGGGACGCCCAGGCGTTTTCGCCAGGCGCGCTCGCAGCGCTTTTGCGGCTACGCCACGGCCGCCGGGAGCCCGCGCCGTTTCTCGCCTCACGCCCCGCGCTCGATGCCTGCCGCCTGCACGCGCTCCAACCGCAAATGGTGCACGAAGCGGGCGAGGGGCTTCGCCGACGCATGCCGCATCAAAGCGCCGCGCACGGTCTGACGTGGATGCAAGGCAGCGTGCTCCTCATGCTGCTCTGCGCGTTCATCGCGGTCGTGGTGGCGCGGCCTGCCGTGGCGCTTCCCGCCCTGTCGCTCAGCTTGACACTCGTCTTCGCGGCCATCGTCTGGCTGCGGGTAGCGGCATTGGTGCATTTCGTTGCGACCGGCGCGCCGGAGCAGCACACGCGATCGCCGCCGCTGGCCGACCACCAGTTGCCCACCTATTCGGTGTTGGTCGCGCTTTACGATGAGGCGGAGGCCGTACCGGGCCTGATCGCTGCCATGGGCGCGCTCGACTATCCGCCGGAGAAACTTGAGGTGCTGGCCCTGATCGAGGCCGATGACCATGCCACGGCGGCCGCGCTGGCTCAGGTCACCCTGCCGCCGCGCCTGTCAGTGGTGGTGGTGCCGCCTGGCCAGCCGCGCACCAAGCCACGCGCGTTGAATTACGGGCTGCAACTGGCCCGCGGCGCGCTCACCGTTATCTACGATGCTGAAGATGTGCCGCAGCCGGATCAGTTGCGTCGCGCGGCTGCGCAATTCGCTGATGCGGCTTCGGACGTGGTGTGCCTGCAGGCGCGGCTGAACACCTACAACCCCAACGCCAGCTTCTTCGCTCGACAGTTCACGCTTGAATATTCTTCGCTGTTCGATGCGCTCCTGCCCTTCATCGCACAGGTGCGCTGGCCGGTGCTTTTGGGGGGTACGTCAAACCACTTTCCGACCGCCTGGTTGCGGCGCATCGGGGCGTGGGACCCCCACAATGTGACGGAAGACGCCGATCTAGGCGTGCGGCTGGCGCGGGCCGGGTTACGCGCGCAGGCGCTCGCATCAACCACGTGGGAAGAAGCACCGGAATGCTGGTCGACTTGGCTGCCGCAACGTACGCGTTGGCTCAAGGGTTGGATGCAGACCTACGGGGTTCACATGCGTCACCCGTTGCGGCTGCTGGGCGACCTGGGGCTTTGGGGCTTCATAGGCTTGCAGCTTCAGATGGCCGGCCTGATCGCTGCGGCGCTGCTGCATCCTCTGGTCTACATCGCTGTGCCGTTGTGGGCTTGGTGGGTGTGGGGTGAAGGCTCGCTCGACGGCTTCGTGGCCACGCCCTCGTTCGCCGCGCTGGTCCTGGGCAACGTCGGCGCCGGGCTCATCGCCGGCATCGGGCTCGCGTGGCTGGCGGTGATCCGGCGGGGACGCGGATGGTTGGTGCCGGCGGTGTGGGCGATGCCGCTTTACTGGTTGATGATATCGCTCGCGGCCTACCGCGCGGTTGGTCAGTTGATCAGCGCACCGCATCGCTGGGAGAAGACGCCGCACCGCGGCCGCCCGCGCGTGATGCCCCCGCATGTGATGCCTCCGAACCGGCCCAGGTGATGCAGTCCGAGCCCACAGCAACGGGCGCAAAGGCGAGGTGTGCGTGTTTGAGCCAGCGATTCGTACGTTGCGCCCGTCGCTCTGGTGGGCTGGACCCGCCTACGCGCGTAACGCGCCTGCACGAATGCCGGCCGAGCATGGGGTGCCGAACCGATCGAGAGCGGGGCGGGGAATGGCCAGAAAGGGCTGCGACACAGTTCAGGCGCCCATGCCTCCGGGTTGGACACTTGAGCAGCTGGAGCGGGTGAAGGGAATCGAACCCTCGTCTTAAGCTTGGGAAGCTCCTGCTCTACCATTGAGCTACACCCGCCGACCACACACGCGTATCACGCCCCGCCCCCCACCGCCATCAACTCGTAGCGGTGGGTCTCAACGGCTGCGGCCCCCATCAAGCAGAACCGCCGGCTGGCGGGCCGGCCTCGCGCCGGTGGGCTTGACGCGCTCACAGGCCATAAAGTCATTGTGACTTAGGCGGATCGGCAGGCCTGTGTTAGCCGTACAGGTGGTGGGACCATGCCGCGCCGCCTGTTGGTCGCGTGCGTGTCAACAATAGGACGACGACAGCGTGAACATCCAAACGAAAACGCCCGGCATCCAGCGTGCCCTTGAGAAGTTCGAAGACCCGACCTGGACTGCAAAGGGGGAGCGTCGCGCCGCCGTGCGCCTGTCGAAGCTGGACACGCTTTGGATCAACACCGGCACGCTGTGCAATCTTGCGTGCGTGAACTGCTATATCGAAAGTTCACCGACGAACGACGCGCTCGTATACATCACGGCGGACGAAGCGGCCGCCTATTACGACGAGATCGAAACGCTCGGCCTGGACACCCGCGAAATCGGCTTCACGGGCGGTGAGCCGTTCATGAACCCACACATGCTCGCGATGACCCGCGATGCGCTCACCCGCGGCTTCGAAGTGTTGATCCTGACGAATGCGATGCAGCCGATGATGCGCCCGCGCGTGCGCGACGGCTTGCTTGCGCTTCAGGCCGAATTCCCCGGAAAAATGACGCTGCGCGTCAGCCTCGACCACCACTCTCAGGCGCTGCACGAGACCGAGCGCGGCGAAAACACCTGGGACAAGGCGCTTGAAGGCCTTGATTGGTTGGCCGAGCAAGGTTTCTCGATGGCGATCGCAGGGCGTACGTGCTGGGGCGAGGATGAAGCCGATGCGCGCGAGGGCTACGCCGCGCTTATCCGCTCGCGCGGCTGGTCGATCGACCCTGCGGACGCGGGGCAATTGGTTCTGCTGCCCGAAATGGACGAGCAAGCCGAGGTGCCTGAGATCACCGTGGCCTGCTGGGGCATCCTGGGCATCAAGCCGTCCGACATGATGTGCGCGACGAGCCGCATGGTGGTGAAGCGTAAAGGTGCGGCAACGCCCGTGGTGCTGCCGTGCACGTTGATCCCCTTCGATGAGAACTTCGAGATGGCGCCGACGCTGGCTGAAGCGGGCCTCGCCGATGGCGGCATGTTCGCCAACGGTGCGGTGAAACTGTGCCATATCCACTGTGCCAAGTTCTGCGTGCTGGGCGGTGGGAGCTGCTCGCCGGACAAGTAGGAGCGCCTAACCGTCCGGCCGCTGTACTTCCTGGCTGCCAGGCCGGGCTTGGCTGACGAGACGGGCTGGCCCTCGCAAGAGCCTGAAAAAGAAGCCGCGACACCCTCAGGTGCCGCGGCTTTGTCATGTGGCGCGATAGCTTCACGCCGAACCCGAACCAACGTTAGCGCTTGCGCAACTCATCGCGGATTTCAGTCAGCAGCGCTTCCGACGCGGTCGGCGCGGCAGGGGCTGCATCTTTTTGCTCTTCGAACTGCTTGCGCAGGCTGTTCACAGCCTTGACCAGCAAGAACACGGCGAAGGCGACGATCAGGAAGCTGATCAAGGCGTTGATAAAGACACCGTATTTGATCGCGACAGCTTCGCCCTTGGCGTTGGTGCCAAGCACCGCGGCAAGTTGCGAGAAGTCGATGCCATCCAACAGGTAATAGCCGATCGGTGGCATGATCACGTCTTTAACCAACGACGAGACGATGGTCCCGAAGGCGCCTCCGATGATGATGCCGACGGCCATGTCGACCATGTTACCTTTGACCGCGAATTCCTTGAATTCCGTGAGCATTCCCATGGCTGGGCTCCTTGTGAAGGGACGCCGGGTGGCGCCTTGAAAGCGGCCATGGCTTAGCCCAGAGTGAAGCTTTGCGCGACCGAAAGTGGTGGCGCTGCGGCATTGTCGTGCCGGCCTTGTGCAAAAGGGCGTATCAGGACGATGTTCACCGCGCCGGGCGGGCGCGATGGAATGATGCGGTCGCCTAGAGGCCGAGGCAGGCGGGCGGGCGATGGTGAGTGCAACAACGAGGCACCCGGACGCGATGATCAAAGGCTCATGATGATCGAAGGCCCATGATGATCGAAGGTTGGGGCATCGTCGCGCTGTCGCTGCTCTATGTGGGCGGCTTGTTCCTGGTCGCTTGGCGCGGCGATGCGGACGCTTCAGCGCGCGCGCGCACCATCGGGCCGTTCGTCTACGCGCTATCGCTTGCGGTCTATTGTACGTCGTGGACCTTTTTCGGCTCGGTCGGCCTTTCGGCGTCAACGGGCTACGATTTCCTGCCGGTCTACATCGGGCCGATCCTGGTCTTCATGCTGGGCTGGCGCTTCGTGGTGCGCGTGGTGCGCCTCGCCAAAAGCCAGAACATCACCTCGATCGCCGACTTTCTGGCTGCGCGCTACGGCAAGAGCCAGTCGGTGGCTGCCATCGTCACGTTGATCGCGGTCGCTGGGACGATCCCCTACATGGCGCTGCAGCTCAAGGCCGTCGCCATCTCGATCGAGACGGTGATCGGGCGCACGCAAATCGAGCTGGGCACGATGCCGCTCGACATCGCATTCATCATCGCTTTGGCGATGGCGGTGTTCGCGATCCTGTTCGGCACCCGCCATATCGATGCGACCGAACACCAAAGCGGGCTGATGCTCGCGATCGCCGCGGAATCGCTTGTGAAGCTCGCCGCCTTCATCGTTATCGGCGGCTTCGTGGTGGCCTCGTTCGGTGGCATCGGCCCGATCCTGTCGGCGATCGCCACGTCGGAGAAGACGCAGCCGGTTTTCACCGATGGTCTGTTCAGCGCCACCTGGCCGGTGGTGATCCTGTTGAGTTCGATCGCGATCATCCTGCTGCCGCGTCAGTTCCATGTGACGGTGGTTGAAAACCATAACGACAATCAGATCCGTCAGGCCCGTTGGCTGTTCCCGGCCTATCTGGTGGCGATCAATTTGTTCGTGGTGCCGATCGCCGCGGTGGGCCTGATGCAGCTCCCGGCGGGCAGTGATGCGGACATGTTCGTGCTGGCGTTGCCGCTCGCCGCTGGATCGAACGTTCTCACGTCGATCGCCTTCGTCGGTGGTTTGTCAGCGGCGACCGCCATGGTGATCGTCGATTCGGTGGCGCTCGCGATCATGGTGTGTAACGGGCTGGTGGTGCCCGCGTTGCTGCGGCGGGCTGCCACGCGCTTTGGCGAGCGTGAAGACCTGGCCCCCTTGCTCTTGAGCGTGCGGCGCATCGCGATTTTTGCGATCATAATGCTGGGCTACCTGTTCTACCGGCTGATCGGCCAGGCCTACGGGCTTGCCAGCATCGGGCTTTTATCGTTCGCCGCGATCGCGCAGTTGGCGCCGGCGTTTTTCGGCGGGTTGATCTGGCGTCAGGCCACCGCCCGCGGCGCCATCTGGGGGATGTTGGGCGGCTTCACGGTGTGGGCTTACACGCTGCTGTTGCCGTGGGTGGTGGGCGCGGGCTTCCTGTCGAACGAGATCATGAGCGAAGGGCCGTTCGGCCTCGCGTTTTTGCGCCCGCAGGCGCTGTTCTATCTGACTTGGCTCGATCCGCTCACCCATGGCGTTGCCTGGAGCTTAGCGGCCAACATCGCGATCTTTTTCGCCGTCTCCACCTGGTGGGGCCCCGAACCGCTGGAAGAAGCGCAGGCCGAAGTTTTCGTGCTCGGCAAAGTTGGCCGGGCGCGCCCGCAACCCGCCTTCGGCATCGCCCGCAGCGCGCTGACCGTCGCCGATCTGCAGGAGACGGTGGCGCGCTACCTGGGCGATCAGCGCTCCGCCCGCGCGTTCGCCGAATACGCCGAACGCCGCTCGATCACCATGCAGCCGAGCGCCCAGGCGGACATCGGCTGGTTGCGCTTCACCGAGCACTTGCTGGCGTCAGCGATTGGTGCTGCATCCTCGCGGCTCGTTATGTCGTTGCTGATGCGGCGCACACGCGGCGCTTCGCACTCGGCGCTCCAGCTGCTCGATGATGCCTCCGAAGCGCTGCAGTATAACCGTGACCTGCTGCAATCGGCGATCGACCAGGTGCGCCACGGTCTGGGCGTGTTCGACAAGGACATGAACCTCATCTGTTGGAACCGCCAGTTCTCACGGCTGCTCGATTTGCCACAAGGGCTGCGCCGGGTGGGCGCGCCGATGGATGAGATCCTCACGTTCTGTGCGACACGGGGTGACTTCGGTGAGGGCCCGATTCCCGCCATGGTGAAAGAGCGCGTCGCCCGGCTGAGCGCTGCGCAGGACACCTATCAGGAGCACGTGCACGGCAGCGCGAGCGATCTGATTCTAGAGATCAAGTCCTCGCCTATGCCGCAGGGCGGTGTCGTTGTGACGTTTTCCGACATCACCGAGCGGGTGGCCGCGGCCGAAGCTCTGGCGCGTGCGAACGAGACACTGGAGCGACGCGTGCGCGAGCGGACCTCAGCGCTCGTCACCGCCAACGCGGCGCTGGCCGAAGCGAAACGCCGGGCGGACAATGCGAACGAAGAGAAGACGCGGTTTCTTGCCGCCACCAGCCATGACGTGATGCAACCGCTTAACGCGGCGCGCCTCTATACGACCTCGTTGGGCGAGCGCGACCTTCAACCCGAGGAACGCAAACTTGCCGGCAACATCGATGCATCGCTCGTTGCGGTGGAGGAGATCCTTTCGGCCTTGATCGACATTTCGCGGCTGGATGCGGGGCGTATGGCGCCGCAGGTGACCACGTTCGCGCTGGGTGATGTGTTCAAGCAGTTGCGGGTGGAGTTCGCACCGATCGCGGCGGAGCGCGGTTTGCGCTTGCACGCGGTGCATTCAAGCCAGTGGGTCCGCAGCGATCGCCGCCTGCTGCGCCGCGTGTTGCAGAACCTGTTGTCGAACGCGCTCAAGTATACAAGCGAAGGCCATGTCTTGCTGGGCTGCCGCACGCGCGGTGATAGAATCGCGATCGGTGTCCTCGACACCGGACCAGGCATACCTGAGGATAAGCGCGAGCTGATCTTCAAAGAGTTCCAGCGGCTCGACAATACGGCGTACGCGCGTGGCCTTGGGCTCGGGCTGTCGATCGTCGATCGCATCGCAACCATGTTGGACCACAACGTCGCGATGCGCTCACGCGAGGGGGTCGGCACCGCGTTCTGGCTTGAGGTGCCTCGCGCGCAGCAACCGGCCGCGCAGGCCATCGAGCAGGCAAAACCGGTCGCCCGCAGCTCAAGCGATCTGGCTGGTCGTCGGGTCTTGTGCATCGATAATGAGCCCGCCGTGCGCGATGCCATGCTGGCGCTGCTCGGTGGGTGGGGCTGCGAGGTTGTGAGCATCGACGGCTCGGGCGATGCGCTGGACGCGATCGCCGTGGCCGAGTGGCGTCCCGATATGGTGCTCGCCGACTATCACCTCGATCACCATCAGACCGGGCTTGAGGCGCTCAGCCATCTCGCCGACGCGTTTGAGACGACCTTGCCAGCGATCGTCATCACGGCTGATCCATCGCGGGAGGTGGAGCAAGCGATCCGCGCGTGCGGCCACGGGCTGTTACGCAAGCCATTGAAGGCGGCAGCTCTGCGATCACTGATGACGCAGCGCTTGCGGTCGCAGGAGGTTGCGGCCGCTGAATGATTGCGGCGGCCGAGCCATCGCGTCGGCCGGCCACCGGCCACCGGCCGCTCAAACACTCACCCGCTCGAACATTGAGGCCTTGCCTTTGCGCCCAAAGTTGTTCTGCACTTAAGACTCAGATCATCTTTGGTTGGTTTCGGGCTCACTTATGGTGATCCCGATGAATCCCCCGATGATCTGGCGCCTTCAGGCGGTCATGCGTTGCCAATTCTCGGTATCGATCCGGTTGACCGCGATCACAGCCTGGGTGCGGCTATCGACGCCGAGCTTCTGCAGGATCGCCGAAACGTGCGCCTTGATGGTCGCTTCAGAGACGCTGAGCTTGTAAGCGATCTGCTTGTTCAGCAGCCCCTCGCCAAGCATCATCAGGACCCGCACCTGCTGCGGCGTCAGCGTTGCAATGCGGCGGGCCAGGTCGTTAAGCGCGTTGTCAGCGATGTTGGCGGGATCGTAGCCCGGCGGCGTCCACACATCGCCCTCAAGCACGCTTTTTACCGCCGCGCGGATCTGATCGATCGGCTGCGATTTGGGCACATAGCCTGACGCGCCAAACTCGATGCAGCGCGCGATCATCGCCGGCTCTTCATTCGCCGACACGATCACCACGGGAATTTCAGGGTACTGCGCCCGCAACAGCATCAGGCCCGAAAGTCCCTGCACGCCCGGCATCGACAGGTCGAGCAACACCAAGTCCACATCGCGGGTGCCTTCAAGCTGCGCGGTCAGCTCATCCAGCGAACCGGCTTCCACGATCTTTGAAGCGTCAAACGAAGCCCCCAACGCCTGCGTCAGCGCGCCGCGAAACAGCGGGTGATCATCGACGATGAAGAGACGGCCATGAGCTAGGCTTGGGTTGCTCGTCGAGGTCGGCGTTAGCGCGCTGTCGGCTTGTTCGGTCATGGCATTCGCGGGCGTCGCCCCCGCGCTCCCTAGAGCAGCTTGTTGTTGGGCTGGCAGGTGCTGCGTTGAAAGTACTGCAACCACTGAATGCAACTTTAGGCTAACGCGCAGCTTTTGCAAAAAATTTGCGCGGATGATGTGAACCAGGCTCCGGCGCAACCTTGCTTTGTGCTGTCGAAAAGCCCGATCACGGCTTGACACGGACGCTGACATCGGACGGCCTCACTATCACGTTACCCGCCCTGCACCGCGCAACCCGCCAAGTTCGAGCGAACGATGATCCAGAACAAAGAACGCAAACCCTACTGGCGGCACACCAAGTGGCAGATGCTCGCCACGCTGGTGCCGTTTCTCGCCGTGCTGATCGCGCTGCCGCTCTATGCCGGTCCGCTCAACTCCAACAAGTTTCTCAGTTTCCCGTTAGGCTTCCTGATGGTTGGCCACGGCATTGTGCTCATCGCCATCTTCACGATCGCATCGTTCGTCAATCGCCAGGACGCGGTCGACCACTGGCACGGTGCGCACGAGGACACCTAAAGAGCCATGTCTGTTGCGCTGCGCGCCCGACCCGCCAACCCCCGCCTCGGCACGTATTTCGGCATCCTGCTGAGTACGTTCGTGACGCTTGTCGTGCTGCTGATGATGTTTGAGCAACTCGGCGTCAGCACGGGGCTGCTGCGGCTCGCGATGTCGACGTTGCCGTTGCTGCTGTTCATCGCGATCGGGGCGGCGAGCTTTGCGAATGAGCCGCGCGATTATTTCGCCAGCGGCCGACGCGTGCCGGCGTTCTTCAACGGTCTTGTCAGTGGCTTCGCGGCGCTCGGCGGCGTCGGCATCATCGTCATGAGCGGGCTTTATTTCGTGGTCGGCTACGACGCCCAATTTTTATTGATGGGGTGGTGCGCGGGCTTCGTGATGATGGTTGTGCTGATCGTGCCATACCTACGCAAAGCAGGCGCCTACACGTTGGCCGGCTACCTCAGTCGGCGGTTTGAATCGCGCGGGCTTCGGATTTTGACGGCGGCCTTGCTGCTGCCAGCGGTGATGTTGCTGCTTGCTGCCGAAATGCGTCTGGGTGCGTTCGTTGGAAGCTGGCTCACCGGGCAATCGGAGGCGACGGCCGCCCTCGCGATGGTGAGCGTGGTCATCGGTTGCGTGGTGTTCGGTGGCATGCGTTCGCTGACGTGGTCATCATCGGCGAAGGCACTGGTGGCTTTGCTCGCGCTCTTGATCCCCGTGACGGTGGTCGCGCTGTGGGTAACCAATCTTCCGCTGCCGCAGTTCAGCTATGGCCCCACGTTGCGCGGTCTTGGCCGCCAGGAATGGGCATTGGGCTTTCCCAACGTCGAAGCGGCACGGTTCGCGTTCGACCTTCCAGGCTTAGGCTTCCACGGCATGACGAAACGGTTTGCGGAACCGTTTGCGAGCGTCGGGATGGGCAGTTTTCTGCTCGCCACCTTTGCGATCATGGCGGGCGTTGCCGCGTCGCCCGTGCTGCTCTCGCGCACCGGCACATCGCCGGGCGTCTACGAGGCGCGCAAGTCGATCGGCTGGGCGGTTGTTATGCTCGGCTTCACGGTCATCACGGTATCGGCGGTGGCGGTCTTCTTTCGTGATTTCGTGATGCAGGACCTTGTCGGGATCGAGCGTGAGAAAGCGCCGGCGTGGTTCATGGCGCTCGTCAAGTTGGGGCTTGCGCAAATGGACGGGCAGGCAGAGCGGCTTGCGGTCTCGAGCCTGGGGTTCAAGCGGGATGCGGTGCTGTTCGCGCTACCGATCGCGGCGGGTATGCCGGCAGTGGTGACGCATCTGGCGCTGCTGGGCGGGTTTGCGGCCTGCACCATTGCGGCCGCTGCCGCCGCTCATACGATCAGCGTCATCGTGTGCGAAGACATCATCTTCGGCACCCGCAAGGCGCCTGTTACCAGCAAGCCGATGCGGCTCAACGTGGCGCGCGCAAGTCTTGCCATTGCGGTCGCCCTCGGCGGCTGGGCGGGGCTGATGCTGGGCGCCGATCCGCTTGATCTGTTTTTGTGGTCGCTCGCGCTTTCAGGGTCGGTCGCCTTCCCGATCCTCATCTTGTCGATCTGGTGGAAGCGCCTGAACAAGATTGGCGCTGGTGCCGGTATGGCTGCCGGCTTCAGCGCTGCCGTGCTGACCATGTTGGCGGGCGAAGCTGGCTTCATCGGCCTCGACAGCCGGCTTGCGGGCGTTGTTGGCATCCCGGTCTGCCTGGTGACCGCCATGGCGGTGTCGGCCTTGGGCGCCCGGCCATCGCTCACGCAACTGGAATACCTGCGCGAGATCCGCGTACCCGGCGGCGAGACCGTCTATGATCGCGAAATGCGTCTGCTGCGTTTAAGGCAGAAGCGTCGCGGCGCTGAACCTTCGGGATAGGCCTGTCTGTGTGGCTTTAAGTGGCCGGTGCTGCGGACCCGTAGACGTCCAGCTAAGCCACGTCAGACCTGCAGACTAACACCCAGAACTAGGCCCCAGACCTAGGCCCAAGATCCCGCACCGGCACCGCCGCGTAACCTTGAAACCTCCGCGCATAAGCGATCCCATGTTCGATCACGACACCCGCAGTCTCTACCCACCCCTCGAGCCCTACGTGCAGGGACGTCTCGCCGTTTCCGACGGCCACAACCTCTACTACGAGGAGTGCGGTGATCCCAACGGGGAGCCCGTGCTGATTGTGCATGGCGGCCCGGGCGGCGGCTGCAACCCGACGATGCGGCGCTACCACGATCCCGCGCATTACCGGATCATCCTGTTCGACCAACGCGGCTGCGGTCGCTCAACCCCGCACGCGAGCCTCGATCACAACACCACCTGGCACTTGGTGGATGACATGGAAGCGCTGCGCGTGCGGCTTGGCATCGATCGCTGGCAGTTGTTTGGCGGATCCTGGGGCTCCACGCTGGCGCTGGCCTACGCGCAGGCTCATCCAGCTCGGGTGCGCGCGTTGGTGCTGCGCGGCATTTTCCTGCTGCGCCAAGCCGAGATTGACTGGTTCTACAAAGAAGGCTGCAACCGCCTCTTCCCCGACGCTTATGCCGATTACATCAACGTCCTCGATGAAGCGGACCGCGCCGATCCCGTGCCCGCTTATTACGACCTGCTGACCGGTCGCGATGGCGCCCGCCAGCTCAGGGCGGCGCGGGCATGGAGCATTTGGGAAGGGCGCACGCTGTCACTCCAGGCTGATCCTTCCCGCGTGCGGACCTTCGGCGCTGATCGCTACGCGCTCGCCTTCGCCCGCATCGAGTGCCACTACTTCATCAACCGCGGGTTTCTGCGCCAGGACGATCAACTGCTCGCCGATGCCCATTGGCTGGCCGACATCGACGGCACGATCGTGCAGGGGCGGTTTGATGTGGTGACGCCGGTGCAGAGCGCTTGGGACTTGGCGCAGGCATGGCCGCGCGCGCAATTGCGGATCGTGCCGCAGGCGGGGCATGCCATGACCGAGCCGGGCATCGTGCACGAGCTGATCGCGGCTACCGACAAGTACCGCAGCCGTTGATTCGCATTTTGCGCCCGATAATCTAGGGCTTGTCATCGGTCGGGTTGAGCACCGTACCCAGAAAATGCAGGGCCACATCGCGACGATGCGGCGCCTGACGGTGCTCGATCAGATAGATGCCCTGCCATTTGCCGAGCGCCAGGCGGCCTTCGTAGAGCGGGATGCCGAGCGAGGTCGACGTCACCATCGATTTGATGTGCGCAGGCATATCGTCAGGCCCTTCGGAGGCATGCCGGTAGGCCGCGTCTTCAGGCGCAATCGCATCGAGCGCGTCGGTCAGATCCGCCTGGACCGCCGGGTCGGCGTTCTCCTGGATGGTGAGCGAGGCTGACGTGTGCCGGATGAAGATCGTCACGATGCCACTGCCGGCGCGCTCGCCTACCAGCCAAGCGCGCACGTCTTGTGTGATGTCGATGAAGCTTTTGCCGGACGTTGGCACCGTCAGCATATGCTGGACTTGCTGCACAGGCGCAGGGGTTGGCAGAGGGGGAAGGTCGGGTCCGGCCATGGCGCTCCCTTGAGGGGCTGAACGCGGTGGCCTGGAAGCCGAAGCTGTGATCGACAGGCACGCACGTGCGGGTGGTGAGCCGTTAAGACTAGCGCATGCCGCACGCAAACGAAATGCTGTCGATGCCGCCTTCTGCCTGCGCACCGGGCATGGGCCGTAGCATCAGGCAAAGGTGGTGGCGCCGAGCAGACGTGACCAGGCGAAAGCGCCGGCGGTCCGTTCATCTTTCGCCCCAGGTGGTTCCACCAAATGCGGATGAACCCTAAAGCTGTGTGCCGCGCCCGTCTTTTTCCTTCTCAAGGCGCTGGAGCCGCTCGCGGAACTTGCGGAACATCCGCTCCACATAGTCCATCGCTTTGTCGACTTCCTGCTCGCTTGGCAACTTGAAGCTGCGCCGCGGGGGCGAGGGGCGCGCGTTGTCGTTGGTGTCAGCGTTGAGCATCTTGTCGAGACGCTCGTTGTCCGCCTTCAGCCGTGCGTTCTGGCGCTCCAGTTCGGCCACTCGCGCCTTCAACTTGCGGCTGTCGTCGGCCACGAGTTCGCACGCGAACGCGCCGCTGCGGCCGTTGCACAGCGCCATCTCGCCGGTTTTCGTATCGAGCCGGAGGAAGCCGTCCTTCGTGGGCGTCATCGTGTAACGGCCTGAACGGCCTTCAGCAGCATCAGCAACGCTCGGCAAAGCAGCGGTTGCTGTCGCAAGCGTCGCGACCGCCGCCAGCGCGAAGGCGGCCCGGCGGAGTCCGCGTCGTGCATTGGCAACAACGCGGGGGGTAACAGTTGCCAGCGCGATGGATGTGCTGTGGGCCGCTGTGCGGCGGCTGGAGGGGGTGAACATCGTCGAGGGCTCCTCATTCCGGATGGCGTCCGGGCCGGTTAAGGGCAAGGTTTCACGTGCATATAAGCCAAAAGTGAGACCCTTGTTAGGGGGCGGCAGCAACTTTGAGTGGTTCGCGAATCACGGCAGTCTCCGCTCGCACGCCTTGCCAAGTGCATGGCGCACGGGTTCTGAGAAAAATCTATCAATTTCAGAGCGTTAAGGTTGCTGCGCGGGGGCAGTCCAGCGCTTAACCAAAACTTTACCGGGCCAGAGCGAGGGTCGCAGCTTAAGGGGTCGTCGTTCGTACCGGTGTCGGGACCTTCGGTGCGGCCCATCGCCTGGAGCGTCGCGCGTGCTCCATCTTGCGCGCGCTCGTCATGCCCATTCGCGATGTTTGAAACGGCCGACCGCCAGCGCATTGCGGGGACGGGGAACACGATGGCGAACGGCGATTACGGCGATCTTTCGAATTTTGAGCGACGCGGCGCGGCACCTTGGCCGGAGCTACCCCAAGAACCGTCCCAAGAACCGCCCCGGCAACCGCCCGCTGAGGCGCCCCTTTCGGCGACCGCTGCAAGTCCCACTTCGACGCCATGGCCAGTGCAAAGCGAAGCGCCGGATGAGCCCGCCGCCCGCCTCGCCTCCCGCGATGGCGAGCGTGAAAGCGCCGACCCGCTCTGCCGTGCCGATGATCTGAAGAGCATCCTCAACCAGATCGCCACGCAAATCGCGGCGACGGATGCCCGTCACGCCGATGCCTTCCGCGACATGCACGAGCGCTTGGAGACCATCGGCGGGCGCGCGCATGTTGCCAAGACCGTGGTGCCACCGCAGTTCCGGTCCGCGTTCGAGCGGTTGGAAGACGCGATCGAGATGCTGGCAGCGCGGATCGCGCACGGTGATGAACGACAGCACGCGCATGAAGAGGCGCGGGGTGCGACCGCCGTTGCGCCTGCTCCTGCGCTCGCGCCTGCAGATGCAACCGATGCGCTGCCGGTGTTGTCATCGCTGGGATCCGCGGCCCCGCCGAAGCCTCAGGCGAGCGACCCGGTGCCGAGCCTGGCCGAAGCCGCAGCCGCTTTAACGGGCAAACACAGCGAAGCCGCATCAGCGGCGAAGCCTGCGACCATGCCCGTGCCAGCGCCCACCGGCGATCAACCCTGGGATGATGATGCGGCCGAAGCGCTGAGCCGCCTGTACAATGACGGCGAGCAAGGCGAGGCGGGCTGGCACGACGATGATGCGATCGCGTCGCGCGTGCCCGATCTTGCCACCGCCATGCAGGCGTTGACACAGCCTGAGGGCCTAAGCGCTGGCCCGAAAGCCCGCCCTGACCTCGCAGCGCCCGCCGATGGCAACGCCACGGCAGGCCCACAACACGCAAGCGACGTTGCCGCCGCCGACCGCATCTGGCTTGCCGGTCGCTTCTCTGACATCGCTGAACGCGTAGAGCGCTCGCTCACCGACATGCGCGTTGGGCCGTCGATCGACACGCTCGCAAGTCGCTTCAACGAGCTTGAAGAGCATTTCGGCGTCGCCTTGAACGAGGTCGCGACGCGCCGCGATGTCGAAGGCTTGCGCCTTGTTGAAGCGCATATCAGCGATCTCACCGAGCAGGTGCAGGAGACCCAGAAACGTCTGGGCCGGCTTGACGCGATCGAAGAGCAGTTGAGCGCGGTGACCACGCAACTGTCGGACGATCGGCTGGCAAGTTTCGTGTCGCATGCAGCACCGGCGCAGCCCGATTTCGAAGCGATGACCGCAACGATGGCGGAGACGGTCGCGCGTGAAGTGACGACGCAGGTCATGGCGAACCTGCCCGCACCGGCGGCCGAGACCGGCGCCAACGATGAACTGACGACGCTGTTTTCCACCTACATGGACGAGCGTCGCGCGGGCGATGGGCAAACCGCCGAAGCGCTCGATACGATGCAAGCCGCGCTCATCAAGCTGCTGGAGCGCATGGACGTGATCGAGACGCAGCATGGCGAGACGTTGAACTCGTTGAGCGCGTTGTCTTCGGCGCCAGCGCTGGCACCGGCGGGCGTTGGCGATCCGTCAGTCGATGCCATGGCTGGTGCGCGCGGTGGTCCCGCGCCGCAGGAATACGTGCGCGAGGCGGTTCGCTTCTCCGTTGATGGGACGGGAGGCTACCCGGGCCCGGGCGGTGGTCCTGGAGGTCCCGGCGGTGGCATCACGCCCGCGCATTTGAATGACGTGCGCAACGCTGCAGGCCGTGCGGTGCAGGCCGCGTCGATGGCTGCGGGTGGTGCAGGGCGTCATCCCCGGATGGAGGGGCCCGGCGCTGCAACCGCGCTGACCGATACGCCGCAGGATTTCGAAGGCGTGCTGGCTGACGATTTGGAAGCGATCGGTGAGCCGCCGCCGTTCGGTCGCCGTGGCGTTGAGCCGTCGGCGGGAATCGCGGCGACAGCCGACGTTGACGCTTACGGTGATGCAGCGACCGCTCTGCCCGTGCAGCAGGAGCCATTGGCAGGCGATCCAGCAGCTATGGCGGGCGGGGCGAGCGGCCCAGGCGGCGTGCAAGAAGCAGAAGCGGGGCGTGCGCCAGCATCGCGCAAGGGCGCGTTCGTGGCCGCGGCCCGGCGGGCGGCTGAACAGGCGAACGGTGGTGCCGCGCAGGCCGCCCAGGCCGCCCCGGCCGTGATGTCTGCAGCACCTCCTTTCGAAGGCGAGGCGAGCGACGCCCACGTGGCCGCCGCATCAGAGCCTCGTTCGGCCCAGCAAGGGCCTTCCGCGTCTCGCCCCTCCGCGTCAGATCCGTCTGCAGACGTCCGTGCGGGAGACGCGCCGGCCCATCAGCCCGGTACCGCCCGCACCACAACGCCGCGCCCCTCAGGTCGCGTACAAGCCACGTCCGTTGCGCCAGATCGTCCGGAAGGCGGCAAACGCAACCTCCTGCTGGTCGCCGGCGTCGCCGCCCTCACGATCGCGATCGGCGGACTTGTCTACGGCAAGTTCATCGGCGGCTCGGCTTCACCGAAGGTTGTAAAGCGGCAGATGCTTGCGCCCCGCCCGGCCGGCGAAGCGCAGCAACCGCGTCAGGCTGACATCAACGGCGAGCCGGGGCTCGTGCTGACGCCTCGTGCCAAAGGTGACGGCGACGATGGCGTCGGTGAAGGCAATGGTGCCCCTGCACAACGCTCACAAGTGACCGAGCCGACCATCCGTGGTGAACAACGCCCGGCAAGCGGCCCGACGCCTATCCCCGATGCGTTCAAGCCCAAGGCCATTCCTGAGACCGTGACCGACGATCTCAGCAACCTGAAACTGCCGCCTGGCGCGAAACGCATCACGGTCGCTGCGCGCGCTTCAACGCCGACGCTGCCGGGCATCTCCATCCGTCCGGTCCCCGATGCTGCGACCCGGCCCGCCGCGCTGACGCCTGATGCGTCGGGTGCTGCCAAGGCCAAACGCATCCGCGTGCCTTCGGATGCAACCTCATCGCTCAACATGCCGCCGGCCCTCATCGGCCCGCTGTCGCTGCGGACTGCGGCCGCCCAAGGAGACCCTTCAGCGAGCTTTGAGGTCGCAGCGCGCTATGCCGAAGGCAAAGGTGTAACGCGCAACTTCAAACGCGCCTTCACCTGGTACCGCCGATCAGCGGCGAAAGGGTTTGCGCCCGCTCAGTACCGTCTGGGTACGCTTTACGAGCGTGGGCTCGGTGCGCCGCGCGATCTTGCCCGTGCCCGGATCTGGTACCAGCGCGCCGCCCGCTCCGGCAACGTGAAGGCCATGCACAACCTTGCCGTGCTCAGTGCGGGGCGCGCGTCGGGCACACCCGATTACACCACCGCCGCGCAATGGTTTGGTGCTGCCGCCGAACGGGGCTTGGGCGACAGTCAGTTCAATTTGGGCGTGCTCTATCAGGCCGGTTTGGGCGTACGCCGTGACCTGACGCGGTCCTATCTATGGTTCGCGCTCGCCGCGCAGCGTGGTGATGGCCAAGCGGGGAAGCGCCGTGATCAGGTCGCACGCCTGCTGACGAAGGATCAGATGGCGAAGGCGCGCGCGATGCTGCGCAGTTGGAAGCCGGTACAGGTTGATCGCACGGTCAATGACGCTGTGAGCGCAGGGCGCGCGTGGATGCGTCGCAAGCCGCGGGGCTGATGAGGGTGCCTTTTCCGCCAAACGTGGCCGGCGATGTGGGCTGGGTTCGGGCTCTAAGTATCGCCGCGCCAGAGCCTCTATCAGGCTGATTTCAATCGTAAAAAGCCGAGGCGGCCAGGTAGATGGGCGATCCGCCTGGTGGACCGCTCAGTCCCAAAAATCGTGGCAATAGGCTTAAGTGTCGCATTGACCCATCGCGGCGATGGGCGCTTAACCGCGCGTATCACCAGCTCCTCGTCCGCCCCGTTGAACCACCGTTCGCGCGAGCCTTGGCCGAGGCGCCGTCGCCCTTCACGGTTCTCGGACACTTGGTTTTCGGACACTACGGTTCTCGGTCACAGCGCGCGCTGAGTCCGCGGCCACGATGCCCGCACCGGTAGGCCGTGACGCCGGAGCCGGACGAGGCCCATGACCTTTTACCTGCCCATCGCCGAGATGTCGGCCAACATCCTTTTGTACCTCGGGATGGGTGCGGCCGTCGGGTTTCTGTCGGGCATGTTCGGCGTTGGCGGCGGGTTCTTGATGACGCCGCTGCTGATCTTTTCCGGTATCCCCCCAGCCGTCGCCGTCGGGACGGAAGCCCCGCAAATCACAGCATCATCGGTGTCGGGCGCGCTCGCGCAATGGCGACGCCGCAACGTCGATGTGAAGATGGGCACGATCCTGCTGTGCGGTGGGCTCGTGGGCGCTGTGATCGGTGTCTTCGTGGTCAAAGCGCTGCGTGAGATCGGACAGTTTGAGCTGTTCGTCTCGCTCAGCTACGTGACGTTTCTCGGCGCCATCGGCACGTTGATGATGATTGAGAGCATCAACACCATCCGCAAATCGCAGGCCGGACAGTCAACAAGCGGGCGTCGCCCCGGCCAGCACAACTGGGTGCATGGCCTTCCCTTCAAGATGCGCTTCAATCGCTCGAAGCTCTATATCAGCGCGATACCCCCGCTGGTGCTGGGCGCGCTGGTGGGCATCTTGTCAGCGATCATGGGGGTTGGCGGTGGCTTCATCATGGTGCCGGCCATGATCTACCTGCTGCGCATGCCAACCAATGTCGTCGTGGGCACATCGCTCTTCCAGATTTGCTTCGTGACCGCGGCCACCACGGTCCTGCACGCGAGCCAGAACCAAACCGTCGACATCATTTTGGCGCTGCTGCTGATGGCCGGAGGCGTGATCGGCGCGCAGTTCGGGGCGACAGCGGGACAACGCTTGAAGGGCGAGCAACTGCGCTTCCTGCTGGCCGGCCTCGTGCTGCTTGTGGGCGTGCGGATGGCGTGGGATCTGATCGTGACACCGTCGGAGTTGTTCTCCATCGGCGCGGCGTTGGGGGGACACTAGGATGGGCGAAGCGGGCGTTGAGGGAGACGATCGCGTCCGCGGCGTGCACCGCCAGCGCGTTTGGCGTTGGCGAAAGACCATGCTTCTGCGATGCAACGTGGCGCGGCAGTTGCTCGGCGTGATGGGCGCGATCGTATTGGCCTTAGCCGCCGTCGCGTTCAGCGCTGAAAATGCGACCGCGCAGGACGAAACACCCGCCGTCAAGCCAGCGGCGCCCGCGACATCACCGCCCACAGCGCGTGCGCCAACCGGCAAAGAGGTCGTCCTGGCCGACATCGCCACGCGTCGCGTCGCCGTGACCTCCACTTTTGATGGCAGCCAGATCCTGATCTTCGGCACCATCGATCAGCGCGTGATCGATCGGCCCACGCGTGACGCCTACGACATCGTCATCGTCGTCAAAGGCGTGCCCGAAACTCTGACCGCGCGGCGCAAAGCCCGTGTCGCCGGCATCTGGCTCAACGTCGCATCGCAGACCTTCAAGGATGTGCCGAGCTACTACGCGATCGTCTCCACGCGTGGCCTCGCCGACATTTCCGAGCCGGACGTCCTGAGCGAACTACAGATCGGCTTCAAGAACGTGCCTTTGAAGCTGGCCGACGCGAAGGGCGAAGCGCTTCCCAAGGATGAGCTGGCCGCGTTTCGTGCCGCCGTGGTGCGTCTCAAACGGAGCGAGAAGCTGTTTCAGAGCAAGCCGCAAGGGGTGATGTTCACGGGCGACAACCTGTTTCGCGCTACGATCGATTTGCCGGCCAACGTGACGGTCGGGCGGTTCGAGACGACCGTCTATCTGTTCCGCGACGGCAAGCTGCGCAGCACCTACCAGGCAGGCATCAACCTGGAGCGCGAGGGGCTTGAGAAGTACTTGCACGGCTTCGCGTTCGATTACCCGTTCTGGTACGGGATTGCCGCCGTGATCCTGGCGGTAGCGGCCGGGCTGTTGGCCTCGCAAGTGTTCGGCCGGCCTGGGAAGTAACGCCTAGATCATCGGGCGATTGATCGGGATCACCATAGGTGAGCCCGAAATCGCACAAAGATGATCTAAATCTAAGGTGCAGAGCAACTTCGGGCGCAAAGGCAAGGCGTGCGTGTTTGGCC
>JBCBJZ010000055.1:0-21418 GCA_038522635.1 Pseudomonadota bacterium
GATGATCTGAACAGTTGACCGTGTTCGCGCGCTAGAGTTCATCCGCTTCAGGTGGAATCGCCTGAAGCGAAAGATGAACGGTAAAACAAAAGCTTAGATGTCAGTTCCGCTTCAATTTGAAGCGAACTGACTCTAGATCAGGCGCTCTTGGCGAGCGACGTCTCCAGGGCACGCATGCGCTCTGACATCGCGTTGAGCCGCGCCGTGATCACATCCACAAAGTGGGTCGCCATGGCCTGGTCGGTCTCGAGGAGCGCCTGCACGCGGGCATAGCCAAAGCGCAGCACGCGGGCCTGGCTGATCGAGCGCAGCGTGACGTTGGGGACATGATCGCCGGTCAGCATGGCCATTTCGGCGATGAGCGAGCCGACCGGGATGCAGCGGGCTTCATCGAAACGATGCTCAGCGCCGGTTTGGTCGATTTGGACGACGTCGCCCGCCACCACCAACAACGCGTGATCCACAGCACTGCCAGCAGTGAGCAGCGTGTGACCGGGTGGGAAGATTGCCCGTTCCGCGCAGTCGCACAGGGCGGCCAACTGGTCCTCATTCAACCCGGCGAAGAGTTGCAGGCGTTGCAATAGGGCGGCGCACGCCTGCGGGGTCATGGCGGTTGCACGAAGGCCGTTGACCGCCGCGATGCCGCTTGGATCGCGCGCGGGGCCGTCTGCGAGGCTCAACGGTGGCGTGGCCTGTTGCGGCGCTTTGGGGGTCGGTTCCGGGAACGGGTCTCGCATGGCATCCATCCTGCCATCGTGCGCCAGCAGCGGCGCTACAACCTGAAAGAGTGCCAACGCAGGCAGCGCGTGGCATTGCGCCGCGTGGCGAGCGACCGGGCGGCCGTCGCGTAGGACGTTAGGTGATTCGCCGCCTCCGGACGGTGCTTCGAACCGCGCGAGTGAACACCTGCGCGCAAGCTGTGGTGGTTCGGCAACCATGGGTGGCGGCCACGGTCGTCCCGGTTGAGGCGATCGCGCCGGCCGGATCGCGTTGGCTTTCAGGGTTTTTTCGTCAATTTCCCGCACCGTTGCAGGATCGATTGGTGCGGATGGATGGGCCATCAGCGCGTCGCTCATCTTCCGCCTGCTGCGGATGAGCTCTGTTTGTGGGCGTTCATCTTTCGCCTGCGGCGGATGAACTCTGTTTGTGGGCGTTCATCTTCCGCCTGCGGCGGATGAGTTCTGTTTGTGGGCGTTCATCTTTCGCCTGCGGCGGATGAACTTGTGTAATGCGTGTGGGAGCTGACGGGCGCTCGGCGAAGCGTGTCGTCAGTTGTTGTTCGATGGTGTTTGCGTTCGGCGGGGCGTTTGGGGCCCGCAGGCTCCTGGTCATGGCAGCGCTTGGCTTGTGCGCTACGTGCACGGCATGGCCTACGCCGGTGCAGGCTCAAACCTTTCTGGAAAGCCTGTTCGGTTTCGGCGACAAGCCGAAGGCCCGCGCGCAACCTCGGGGGCCGCGCCGCGTTCGCGTCCCGGCAGGCCCGCGGATCACGACTCAACCGTGGAACCCCTGGAAGCGTTTTGACAGTCCTGCGCCTCGCGATGACGATGGGCTGACTTTTGACGCGCAGCCGAAGCCGCGGATCCCGAAGCCTTTGAGCGGACGTTACCGTTCGGTTTGCGTGCGCCTTTGCGATGGTTCCTTCTTTCCGCTGGGCTATGGGCGTCGGCGGTACAACCTGTCCGCTGATGCGGATCGCTGCGAGGCGCGGTGCGGCGATGAAGGGCGGCTGTTCTATTACGACAAGCACGCTGACCTGACGACCATGCGCGACTTGCGCGGCAAGGCGTACACCGATCTGAAGACGGCGTTTCTCTTCAAGAAGAAGTACATGCCGGCGTGCCGCTGTCAGCCACAGCCCTGGAGCCAGCGCGCGCTGACGCGGCATCTGTCCTATCAGCTCAACGAACCTGACGTCCGCCGATTGGCGCGTTTCGCCGGTGATCGGCGCGCTTTGGCCGGTCTCGCGCCCTACGACCCGGCGCGCTACCGCCGGCTGTTGGCGCAGCAAATGCGCGACCCCGCGCTCGTGGCGCTGGTGTTCGATGGGGATGAAGCGTTGCCTGAGCCCTATCCGTTGCGTACCGGTGACGAGAATGACGGGGACGGGCCGGCCCGCGATACGGCTATCCCCCAAACGGATGCCGGGTTCTTCGATGACGATGAGCCGGTGATGTCACCGCCGCAGATCGCGCAACGCGATGCCGCGCGCAGAGCTAAGCGTGCGGCGCGGGCCCAGCGGCGTCGTTGGCGCCGGGCGCAGCGCCGTACCGCGCGTCAAAAGCGCAGGGTGCGTCGCGCGACGTCGAGCGGCATCTTCGGCTTTGGCGGGTCGGCCAAATACAAGTGGCCCGGCGATTGAGGACGTGCCGCCTGCCTTGATGGCTCGATCATCTAGCTTGGCGTCAACCGGCGTAGGCGTCCATCGCCTTCGCCAGCTTTAGGTCGAGGTCGGATACGCCGCCCGCATCATGCGTGGTCAGCGTCACCTCGACGCGGTTGTAGACGTTAAACCACTCCGGGTGATGGTCCATTTTCTCAGCCATCAGTGCCGCACGCGCCATGAAGCCGAAGGCGGCGTTGAAATCGTCGAACTTGAACGTCTTCGTGATGGCCAGGCCATCCTCACGGCGGGTCCAGCCTGGGTGCTCCGCGAGCGCAGCGTCAATCGCGTCAGGGCTCATCGCGTCAGCCATGGTGGTGTCTCCTCGTAAGGATCCCGAGTGGGATCATCGTCGTCCTCATCAAGAGCGTCGTCGGCCTCGTCCCACGCCTGGAACATAAACCGGGCATCTTCAACGTAGGGCCCACCACCGCGACGGTCACGCGAGGCAAGGACGCAGAAGCTGTCAATCGCGATCGGCGGCAACGCGAACGCGGCCGTATCGTGGAGAAAGGTCGCGATGTCATGCGCGTTCCCGCGACGCATGCGCGCGAGCGTCACGTGCGGGTGAAAATTGCGCGGCTCAGGCGCGAGGCCAGCGCGGCGGGATGCCGTTTCGATAGCCGCCTGAAGCGCTTCGAGCGGGCGTGAGCGCTTGATACCAGCCCAGACGCTGCGCGGGCGGTCACCGCCAAAGGCACCCGTCCCGCTGATCTCAAGCGCAAAGGGGTCAGCGCTGACGTCGGCGAGCGCTGCGTACCATTCGCGCGCTTGGCGGCGGTCCAAGTCGCCGGCGAAGCGCAATGTCAGGTGGAGCAGATCAGCCTCAACCCACTTCGCTTGCTGCAAGGGGCCGCGCAGCATCGACAGGCGCAAACGGGCGTCGTCAGGCAAGGTGAGGGCGGCGAACAGGCGGGGCAACGGCGGTCTTTCTCACCAAGAGTCGGTTCGCTTCAGCTTGAAGCGGAACCGACATCTAAGATTTTCTTTTGCCGTTCATCTTTCGCCTCAGGTGAGTCCACCTGAAGCGGATGAACTCTAAAGGCTAGAGCGACGGGCGAGGCCGCGCACGTCTATCAGGACGCGCTGCGCTTCGCTTTGATGCGCTCGATCAGGCGCTCGACATGCGGCAGGATGCGCTTGACGAGCTCGTCCACGCCTGCGCCATTCGGGTGCAGCCCGTCGGACAAGGTGAACTTCGGTTGCAGCGCGACGCCTTCGAGAAAAAACGGGTACAGAAGCGCGCCGTAGGTTTTGGCAAGCTCCGGGTAAATCGCATCGAAAGCGGTGGTGTAGTCGTTGCCAAGACCGCGCGGCGCATGCATGCCAGCGAGCAGCACCGGCAGTTGGCGCGTGCGCAACTTCTGCATCATGGCATCGAGGTTCTTGCGCGCCTGCGCCACGGGCTGTCCGCGCAACGCGTCATTCGCGCCGAGCTGCAGGATCACGCCTTCGGTGTCAGGGCCGATCGCCCAATCGAAGCGCGCAAGCCCGGCCGTGGTGGTATCGCCGGAAACGCCAGCGTTTCTAATGTCAATGCTGTGGCCGCGCGCGCGTAAGGCCTTTTGCAATTTGGCGGGAAACGCGAGACCGGGTGCCAGCAGGTAACCCGCGGTGAGGCTATCGCCGAAGGCGACGATTTTGATCGGCTTGTCCGCCGCCTGCGCTGAAGTCGGGCTGTATCCCGTTGCCGTAAACGTGAACGCCAGGAGGGCGAGCGCCGCGAACTGCCACAGCAGCCTCGTCCTGCGGTTGTGCGGTCGCGTACGCCCGAAACGCTGCTGGTTGAAGCGGGCGGTGCGATCGCCCATCTCAACGTGGCTGGTGTCACCCTGGCTGGTCAGGTCGCTCTTGTTCGTCGTGTCGCGTGTGCGGCGCGTCGAACGTTCAGGGTCGTTGCTGTGACCGCTCGTGGTATTCGGCATGGCAAGGTCCTTCAACGCTTGACGGGTGGTTCGCACAAAGCCGAGGCGCAAGCTGCCAGGGTCGATCCGAACCTTGCGAGGCACGTAGACATGCCAAAGCCGAAGCGCAACCCGGTCACGGGCAACGCGCGTTCGCTACGTCCGGCCTTGATCATGGTCGATCTTGTCTGATTTTGGCGACGCATCGCCCTGCGTTACTCGCCTTCAAGCTTGCGAAAGGAGCCACGACGTTGAGCCAACCCCTCATCGCCTTGCGCGACGTTTCTCTCACGCTGACGAGCCGCGCCGGACCAGTCGACATCCTCCACGATGTGTCGCTTGACATTCCGGCCGGGCGGTCGATGGCGATCGTCGGGCCGAGCGGCTCGGGCAAGACGTCCTTGCTGATGATCATGGCGGGTCTGGAACGCGCGACCTCGGGCCGCGTGGAGGTTGCGGGCGAAGATTTCAGTACGTTGAGCGAGGATGCGCTTGCCGTCGTGCGAGGGCGCAAACTTGGCATCGTCTTCCAGTCGTTCCATCTGGTGCCAACGATGACGGCGCTTGAGAACGTGGCCCTGCCGCTCGAATTCGCCGGCGCCGACGACGCATTCGGACGGGCCCGCCAGCTTCTCCACGATGTTGGCCTTGGACCAAGGCTTGACCACTTCCCAGCGCAGCTCTCGGGCGGCGAGCAGCAGCGTGTTGCGCTTGCCCGCGCGATGGCGCCGCGTCCGCAATTGCTGCTGGCGGATGAGCCGACCGGCAATCTCGATGGCACCACGGGCGAAGCGATCGTCGATCTTCTGTTCGGTCTGCAGCAGCGCCAGGACGCGACGCTGGTGCTTGTCACACACGACACCGCGTTGGCCGCCCGTTGTGATGAGACGATCCAGATGCGCGATGGTCGCATTGAAACGACAGCAACTCTGGAGACCGCATGAGCATTGATGCGCTGAAGCGCCCTCTGGCGTCGGTACCCCGCTTGGCGGTGCCGCGGCTGGTTTCGCTGGCCCTGCGCGAGTTGCGCGGTGGTGTGCGCGGTTTCTACGTGTTCATCGCATGCGTGGCGCTCGGCGTGATGGTCATCACGAGCGTGGGCGCGCTGTCGGATGCGCTGCGCAACGCGCTGTCGCAGCAAGGGCGCGAGATTTTGGGCGGGGATGTTCGCCTCTCGCGTGTTCACCGCGAGGCCACGCCGCAGGAGCGGGCCTGGATGGATCGCCAGGGCGAGGTGGCGGCGTTCGCGACGATGCGCTCGATGGGCCGGCGGCCCGATGGCAGTGCACAAATGCTGGTCGAGATCAAGGCGGTCGGCCCGGCGTATCCGCGCGCCGGTGCGGTTGACCTTTCAACGGGCGTGGCGTTGCAGACGGCGCTGAAAGAGGGCGTCGCGGTCGATCCGCTGCTGCTGGAGCAGCTTAAGCTGAAGGTCGGCGATGAACTCCAAGTGGGGCGCTCGAAACTCAAGATCGCGGCGACGATCACCCGGGAAACTGACAAAGTTGCGGACCGTCTGACCTATGGGCCACGCGTCATCATGAGCCTGCCCGATCTTCGCGGGACGGGCCTCGTGCAGCCGGGCAGCATCATCCGTTGGCGCTATGCGCTGTCGTTGGCGGACGGTGCGGGCGAGGCGGCTGCAGGGCTGAAGGCGTTTCGCGCACAGCTTAAGGCGGCGCTGCCTGAGGCAGGCTTTATCATCCGCGACCGGCTCAACCCTTCACCGATGGTCACGCAGACGGTGGAACGCGTCGCGCAGTTTTTGTCGCTGATCGGTCTGACCGCGCTGCTCGTCGGCGGGGTCGGCGTGGCGAATGCGGTCTCCTCCTACATCGATCGGCGGCGCAAGATCATCGGGACGATGAAGAGCCTCGGCGCCACCAGCGCGATGATCTTCAAGATCCATCTGTTGCAGACCATGGCCATCGCCGGGATCGGCGTCGTGCTGGGGCTGCTCGTCGGCTATGTGGTCCCGTTCACGTTGGTTGGCGCGCTCGGTACGGTGCTGCCGATCAAGCTCGTCTTTGCGCCCTCGTGGGGGACGGTGCTGCTGGCGGCGGCTTACGGTTTCCTGGTGGCACTGGTGTTCACGCTATGGCCGTTGGGGCGCGCTGAGTTGGTGCGAGGCAGTGTGCTGTTCCGCGACCAAGTGGCGGACGATCGCACCCGGCCGCGTGCACGCGTGATGTTGATGACGGCGTTGGCCGCGCTGGCGCTGATGGCGCTCGCGATTGCGGCGTCTGATTCCAAGTGGATCGCGGCCTATTTCTGCATCGGGCTTGGCATCACGTTCCTGGTGTTCATCGGACTCGGCGAAGCGGTGACACAGGTGGCCCGTCGCTTGCCACGCCCCCGCATGCCGGAAGCTGCCCTGGCGATCGGCAACCTGGGCGCACCGGGCGGGCTGACCCGCGCGGTGGTGCTGTCACTTGGCGCGGGCTTGAGCTTGCTCGTCGCCGTCGCGTTGGCCGATGCGTCCTTGCTGAAGGCGATCAACAACGAAGTGCCCGAGCGCGCGCCCGACTATTACGTGCTGGACATCAACAAGGGCCAGGTCGCGGCTTTCGAGACGTTGGTCGCCAAAGAGACGCCCGGAACCGTGGTGCGGACCGCACCCATGCTGCGGGGCCGTTTGGTGCGCCTTGCCGGGCGCCCGACCGATCAGGTGAAGGTCGATCCCGGCGCCCAATGGGTGTTGCGGGGTGACCGTGGCCTTTCGTTTGCGGACGCGGTGCCGGAGGGCTCGAAGGTCGTTGAAGGTGCCTGGTGGCCGAAGGGTTACGCCGGCCCGCCGCTCGTCTCGTTTGAACGCGATTTGGCCAAGCAACTCGGCCTCAAGCTTGGCGACACCGTTACCGTCAACGTGCTTGGTCGCGATGTGACGGCCAAAATCGCGAGCCTGCGCGAACTCAAATGGGAGAGCCTGGCGATCAACTTCGTGATGTTGTTCTCGCCCAACACGCTTTCAGGCGCACCCTACAACGTGCTGGCGACGGTGCGGCTGCCGCAGGGCACCACACTCAAGCGCGAGGCGGCGCTGTCGCGGGCGCTTAGCCAGACGTTTCCGGCGGTCACCGCGATCCGGGTGAAGGATGCAATCAACGCGTTCAACTCGGTGTTTGAGCGCATCATGGTGGCGGTGCGGCTGGCGGGCGGCGTGACGTTGCTCGCGGGCGCGATTGTGCTTGCTGGCGCGCTGGCGGCCGCGCAACACCGGCGGGTGCACCAATCGGTCATCATCAAGGTGCTCGGTGCTACCCGAAGGCGCATTTTGACGGCGCACGGGCTGGAGTACGGCCTGTTGGCGACGGTGACGGCAAGCCTCGCGGTGTTGCTCGGCAGCCTGGTCGCTTGGGTGGTGGTCACCCAGGTGATGGATCTGGATTTCGTGTTTTCCTGGTTGGCGGTAGCGCAGGCGCTAGGGTTCTCGCTGGGCCTAATCTTGCTGTTCGGCGCGCTTGGCACGTGGCGCACGTTGCAGGCGAAACCCGTGCCTTATCTTCGTTCCGAGTAGAGCACAGGGTGATTTCGTAGCCGTGTTGGTGGGCGGGGTGGCGGCTCAGTCCGTGGCCGGTCGGTAGCCAGATGAGCGCGCGTGAGCAGGGGGTTCGGCGGGAAAGTCGATGTGAACGACGATCATCTCGAAAAAATGCGGCGTGAAGTCGCCGTTTTCGCCCGTGTCGCATGCGCCCGCTCGCTTGAATCGCCACACCAGTTGCGCCATATCAGAGGTGCTTTGATCTGCCGGTCGGCTCGTTCGGGTCGCCGCAGTGCCACGTGACTGGTCCGGTCTTTGCGACCGCGCCGTGCCACGAGGCGCATTCGGATGTCCTCACCACCGCCAAGGAACCAACATGGCTGAACTTGACAAACGTTACGCTCGGGCAGGCTCCCGTCCGGTCTCAGATGCCGCGATCGATCAGGGCCTGCGCAGCTATATGCTCAGCATTTACAACTACATGGGCGCCGCCGTCGCGTTGACGGGCGTGGTCGCTTACGTGGTTTCCATGCTGGCCACCACCAACGACCCGGCTCTGGCCGTTGGCACGCTCAAAAACGGCAAGATGCTGACCTCGCTCGGCCAAACGCTGTATGGCACGCCACTGAAGTGGGTGATCATGCTGGCGCCGCTTGGTCTCGTCTTCCTGCTCGGTTTCCGCGTCCACAAGATGAGCCTTGTTGCTACCCAGGCGACGTTCTGGATCTACGCGGCTCTGATGGGGCTGTCGCTGTCGTCGATCTTCCTGGTCTTCACCGGTGAGTCGATCGTGCAGATGTTCTTCATCTCGGCCGCAGCCTTCGCCGCGCTCAGCTTGTTCGGTTACACCACCAAGAAGGACCTGTCCGCCTGGGGCAGCTTCCTGTTCATGGGCGTGATCGGCCTGATCATCGCGATGGTCGTGAACATCTTCCTGCAGTCGAGCGCGCTTGCATTCGCGATCTCGGTGATCGGTGTTCTCGTTTTCGCTGGCCTTACCGCCTACGACACGCAGCGCTTGAAGAACGACTACTTCGAGCTGGTTGGCCAAGGTGAGCTGATGGCGAAAGCTGCTGTGATGGGCGCGCTGTCGCTGTACCTGAACTTCATCAACATGTTCATGTTCCTGCTGCAGTTGCTCGGCAACCGCGAGTAACTGGCAAGCGGGCGTCAGCTCCTGCGGCGCCGATCAAACCTTGAACGACAAAAGCTCCGCCGGTTTGGCGGGGCTTTTTTGTTGTGCTGGGCTGGGATGGCCGTGGACGCAGCCCCTCCTCTAGTGGTCGACTAGGCTGAGCGACTTATCGATGACGCTGAGCACGCGCCTTAGATCGTGACCGCGCTTGAGGACCTGCCCGCCGGCGCCGATCACGCAGAACGCGCCCTGCTTGCGCGCGAGCTTTGGATGCTTCTCGACGCGGTAGAGGGGGACTTCGCTGGAGCGGCGATAGATCGAGAACACCGCGCGGTCGCGTGCGAAGTCCATCGCGTAGTCCCGCCAATCGCCGAGCGCGACTTTGCGGCCGTAGACGTTCAGGATTTGATTGAGTTCGAGTCGGGTGAAGCAGACTTGGTTCGCGCTGCCGTTGGCGTCGGCGGCGGCGGAAGCGGTTGCGGCAGGACTGGCGAGCGCGCTTTGGCCGGCGAGCATGTGGGAGCCCCCAGCGGGCGAGCTGACTGCTTGCGCTTTGCGCTCCTCGCGCACCGCCTTCAACTGTATCGGTTCACTTTCGCTCAAGCGCGCCTCCTGTGCGGTCGTTTGGTGTTGATGCCAGCAACTGGGTCCGCCACGGCGCCGTGGTGGGGGTGGGAACACAGGCCGGCGATTTGCCGATCGCGGCGATCAAGCGACGAGTGTCCCCCGGACGCCTTTCAAATTCAAGGCGACGTCATGCCCAGCAGCGGGCGCGAAGAGCGAATCACTGGCTCAAACACGCCTCGCCTTCGAGGAGGGTGTCCCTGAGCGACAACATGAAATATTTGGAAACATTTATCACTATGCCGCCGCATTTCGTCCCGATCCCTGCCGTAATGCACGCTATACTTACAACCATTGGCACAAGGCCCGATCTGATTTCAATCTCGGAACCAGTCCCCCCAGTCCCCCGAGATCTCTCTCCGTCAGATCGGGCCCTCTTCCCCCTCAGGGATCTGCGCGGTGCCCCTCAAGGCCGCGCCACCTGCCGATGACCTGTCGCGTATCGTTTGCGTCAACGCCGCCCATCCACCTCCCCCGGTTGGATGGGCGGCGCATTCGCGCGTGGGGTTTCGCGCTTCCCACATCCATGACTGCCCTCCTCACGTGCCAGCTCACCTACAAGTTCACGGGCAAGTTCACAGGCCCCCTCAAATGACCGCGAAAGGGCCTGATTGCGACCGCTTTGCCGTCCAGCAGGCGCCCCACTTGTTAAGCATACCCATCAGCGTTGCCTCTCGGCCCGGTTCAAGCGGGACACTTCGGAAATCTCAGCCCCCCAGCCCCCCGAAGTCGACCAAAAGAACCGGGCCACCTTCTCCGCAACCACACCAACCTCCCAACATCGCGGTTATGATCCCAACGCGCTGCGATGCAGGGCCGCGCCCACGCGAGGCGCCTGCGCGATTGGCCGTCGGCCGAAACTTTGCTGGAGCTGTTCGGGTGGGCCGGTGAGCCAGCTTGAAGCAGCTCAGCCCGGCACGACGCGTAACACCCGGCCATCGGCGCGATCGCTTAGCAGCCACAGCGCGCCGTCAGGCCCATCGCGGACATCGCGAATGCGTTCACCGAGATCCTCAAGCAAGCGTTCTTCGCTCTCGATCTTGCCGTCGCGCATGCGCATGCGGGCCACCAAACGGCTGGCTAGCGCGCCGATAAAGAGATCGCCCTTCCAAGCGGGAAACAGGGAACCTGTATAGAACGCTGCGCCCGACGGCGCGATCGACGGGTCCCAGTAGTAGAGCGGCTGCTCCATCCCGGTCTTGCGGGTGCCAATGCCGATCTTCGCGCCAGAGTAATCGCGGCCATAGGTGATCACCGGCCACCCGTAGTTCTTGCCGGGCTCAGGACGGTTGATTTCATCGCCACCGGCGGCACCGTGTTCAATCGTATAAAGCCGACCGGTTGCGGGGTGGCGCGCTGCGCCCTGCACGTTGCGGTGGCCGATCGAGTAGATCTCCGGCGCCCAACCGGGTTTGCGCGGGTTGTCGGCGGGCGCTGACCCGTCCTGGTTGATGCGCACGAGTTTGCCGATGTGGTTGGCCGGGTTTTGCGCCTCGTCTTTGAGGCTGTAGCGGTCGCCCAGCGTCACGAACAAGGTGCCATCGCGAGCGAACACGAGCCGCGACCCAAAGTGGGCGGACGAACGGTAGTCGGGTTTCTGCCGAAAGATGATGCGTAGATCGGTCAGCTTCGCGGTGAGCGCTTCCGCGCCATCGCGGACCAGACGCGCGCGGGCGACGCTTGTGCCGTTGCGCCCGCGGCCCCGCGGCTCTGAGAACGAAAAGAAGATCGTTTGGTCATCCGCAAAGCGTGGACTGAGCTGTACGTCGAGCAGCCCGCCCTGGCCGCGGGCGGCGATCCGAGGGAGGCCACCTACGGGTGCGCCAACCTGCCCGCGTGGGCTGATGATGCGCAGCCGGCCGGGCCGTTCCGTCACCAGCAAGAAGCCCGCAGGCAAAAACGCCAAACTCCAGGGGTTGCGCAAGCCCCGGGCCACCGTCTCGACTTTGAGCTTGTAGGATGAGGGATCGGCCATGGTCGTTACCTCGTTTGGGACGCGGTGGATGGGTTCCGGGTGGGCGCGGCGCCGGCGCAAGTGGGACCAACGCCACCTGCCCGTGATGTGGTGAGCCGGTAACGCGTTGGCGATGCCGCTGGTTCAAGGCATCGTAGGGCCGGCCCCTTACCTAGAGCTGGCCTAGCCGGCCCCCTACCCAGCCGGCTTAGCCGGCAAAGTCGGTCAGGTGCTTTTCTTCGACCCAGCCCGTGCTGCATTTGCCCGCGTAGGGTTGCCGCTTGGCGATCGGCGTGCCGACACCGCAATCCACGTTGGCATCCTTGCTGTAGACGATGCCGTGCCAACGGCGCGCGCCGGCTTCGACAAACATGCAAAGCGCAACCTGCTGCCCTTGGGTCAGCGTGTCACGGCGCGGGGCCGTCGCATGCGGCGCGGCATGGACCGTCGCCGTCACGCCCTTCGCCAGCGCTTTGACGCGGGCCGCGCCGCCGCACGCATCGAGGTCCGCTTCACCACCGACAAGGACAGGACGCGACGTTTCGTTGGCGACAACGCTATTCGGTACGCCAGCAACCAGCATCGCCGTGGCGGCGACTGCGATCACCATCAAAGGTGCGAAGGTCAAGACAAACGGGCGGAGCGATGGCATAGGACACCTCCAAGGTGCTGAAAGAACGGTTTTCGGATGGAGCTTCGGCAGCCTAACCACAAGCGAGGCCTGATGATGGTCGCCTTCAAGAAAATGAACGGCCTTGGTAACGAGATTTTGTATGTCGATCTGCGTGGCAGCACGCTGCGTTTCACCGCGCCGCAGGCCGCGGCCCTCGCGCAAGAGGCCAACACCGCGTTCGACCAGATGATGGTGGTCCACGATGCGCGCACGCCGGGTACTGACGGTTTCGTGCGCATTTACAACGCCGATGGTTCGGACGCGGGTGCGTGCGGCAACGGCATGCGCTGCGTCGTGTTCGTCGAAGCGGAGGCCACGGGCCGCGATACGTTCAGCTTCGAGACGGTCGCCGGTGTCCTGAAAGCGAAAGCGTTCGACGCTGAGCGCATTGCGGTGGCCATGGGGCGGCCGCGCTTCGAATGGCAGGCGATCCCGCTGGCTGAAGAGTTTCGCGACACCCGCCGGATCGAATTGCAGATCGGTCCGATCGATGACCCGGTGCTGCATTCGCCATCAGTGGTCAACGTGGGCAACCCGCATGCGGTGTTCTGGGTCGACGACGTTGAAGCCTACGATCTGAGCCGGTTCGGGCCGTTGTTGGAAAATCATCCGATCTTTCCCGATCGCGCGAACATTTCGCTCGCTGCGGTGCAGTCGCCTACGCTTGTGAACGTTCGCACCTGGGAGCGAGGTGCCGGCTTGACGCGGGCGTGTGGATCGGCGGCGTGCGCGGTGACGGTATGCGGGGCGCGGCTGCGGCTGTTGGAGCGGACGTGCGAGGTGCGGTTGCCGGGCGGCGCGCTCAAAATGCAATGGCGCGAGAATGATGAGATCATCATGCAGGGACCGGCGACGCTTGAATACGACGGGATGCTGGCTCTTTAGGATCGGCCCGCTTCAGATGGAAGCGTCCGCGCTCGGTTGATCTGCCCGGCTTGCACCTCTATGTCACGGACGAACGCGTGATCGCTGCGGTGTCGACCCCGGCAGTGCGCTGCGCCCTCCACATGCAATCCCGGCGAAACCCTTATGTCTCAGCGCTGGCCCTCGCGCCTTGATGATGCTGCCGCAGTGCGCGCTGCGGACGCGGCGCAACTGATGCGCGCCGACGACGCCGGCTTGTTGGAGGACAACACGCCCCATGTCGTCACGCTCGGTTGTCGCCTTAACACTTACGAATCCGAAGTGATGCGCGCACATGCCCGCAGCGCTGGTCTTCAGGACTGCATCATCGTCAACACCTGCGCCGTCACGCGTGAAGCGGTCCGGCAGGGGGCGCAGACCATCCGGCGCCTGCGACGGGAGCGGCCTGGCGCGAAATTGATCGTGACGGGATGCGCGGCCCAGATCGAGCCGGAGCGCTTCGCGGCCATCGATGGCGTCGACCATGTCATCGGCAATGGCGAAAAGCTGCAGGCCAGCACGTTCGAAGCGCTGGCGGGCCAAGACACCGCGAAAATGCTCGTCAACGACATCATGGCGGTCAAAGAGACGGCTGGGCACCTTGTTGACGGGTTCGGTGGCCGTGCGCGGGCCTACGTGCAAGTTCAGAATGGCTGCGATCACCGCTGCACGTTTTGCATCATCCCTTTCGGACGGGGGCCGTCGCGCAGTGTTCCAGCTGGCGAGGTGGTGGCGCAGGTCCGCCATCTGGTGGAGCGCGGTTACGCCGAGGTGGTGCTGACCGGCGTCGACATCACGGACTACGGCAAGGGTCTGCCTGGAACGATGACGCTGGGCCGGCTCGTGCGCCAGGTTCTCAAACACGTGCCGGAGCTGCCACGGCTGCGGCTGTCCTCGATCGACCAAGTGGAAATGGATGCGAGCCTGCTCGATGCGATTGCGGAAGAAGCGCGTTTGATGCCGCACTTGCATTTGTCTTTGCAGGCTGGCGACGACATGATCTTGAAGCGCATGAAACGACGGCATGACCGTGCGACGTCGATCGCGTTTTGCGAGCGCCTGCGCGCCCTCAGGCCTGACCTGACGTTTGGTGCTGATATCATTGCCGGCTTTCCGACCGAGACCGAGGCGATGTTCACACGCTCGCTCGATCTGGTGGACGCCTGCGGGTTGACGCACCTCCATGTGTTTCCGTTTTCGCCACGCGAAGGCACGCCGGCAGCACGGATGCCGCAAGTGCCGCACGCCGAAATCAAGGCGCGGGCGGAGCGGCTGCGCTCGAAAGGCGCGCACGTCCTGACGCAGGCGCTTGATGGCCATGTGGGGCAGCAAGCGTCGTTGTTGATGGAGCGCGGCGGGATCGGGCGGACCCCGCATTTTCATGCAGCCCGGTTGGTCACGCCGACCGGTGCGGTGCCGCGTGAAGGGGCGTTGGTCGACGCGGTGATCACTGGGCATGATGGTCGACGGTTGCAGGCTGAGCCTGTGGCGCCCTTGTCGACAACGGCGCGTCCTGACGCAACGGCGACGCAGGAGGCGGTCGATGGCGCCCAGCGATGACAAGCCCGCCAAGCGCGGCCTGTTCGGACGTCTGCTCGGTCTGAGCGGGGGCCGTGACGCGGCAGCGCCCCCACCCGAGCCTGACGCGGTCGCCGCCGCGGCCACCGCCGCGCCGGAACCTGCGGATGGAGGACCACCCGCATCGTCCCAGGACGAAGCAAGTGTTCAACCGCCGGCAACAAAAGAGGGGTGGTTCACGCGCCTGAGCGCTGGTCTCGCAAAAACATCGTCAAAGTTGAGCGATGGTATTTCCGGCCTCTTTACCAAACGAAAGCTCGATGCTGCTACGCTGGAAGAATTGGAAGACTTGTTGATCCAGGCAGATTTGGGCGTTGAAACAGCCATGCGCATCACCGACAAACTATCTAGAACGCATCTCGACAAGACCGTGGATGGCGATGATGTCCGCGCGCTTCTCGCTGCGGAAGTCGTGGATGTCCTTGAGCCCGTCGCCCGGCCGCTGCACGTGCAAGCTGAGCGCGCGCCCCACGTCATCGTGTTCGTCGGTGTCAACGGCACCGGGAAAACGACCACGATCGGCAAGATGGCGCAGCGTTTTCGGCGCGAAGGCAAAAGCGTGATGATGGCTGCTGGCGATACGTTTCGCGCCGCGGCGATCGATCAACTGAAGATTTGGGGCGAACGCACCGGATGCACGGTGGTGGCCGGCGAAGTGGGTGGCGATGCGGCCTCTCTGGCGTTCGAAGCCTTTGAGCGGGCCAAAGCCGACGCGGTGGACGTGCTGTTGATCGATACCGCCGGGCGGCTACAGAACAAGCAGGGCCTGATGGACGAACTGGCCAAGGTCATGCGGGTCATCGGGAAAGTCGATGCCGGCGCACCGCACGACGTGGTGCTCGTGCTCGATGCCACTACCGGTCAGAACGCGATGTCGCAGGTGGAGGTGTTTGCCAAGCAGGCTGGCGTCACCGGGTTGGTGATGACGAAGCTCGATGGCACCGCGCGCGGCGGCATCCTTGTGGCGATCGCCGCCAAGCACGGCCTTCCTGTGCACGCGATCGGCGTCGGGGAGGGTGCGGACGATCTGCAGCCCTTCGACGCATCGCAATTCGCAGGAGCGATCACCATGCATTAGGGGTCGGGATCAGGAGCGATCAGCCTCGCGAAGCCTCGATAAAATCGGGGTAAGCGCTGAAACTCCCGCCCGCTGGCGCCGCTCTTCATCCAAACAAGGTCACGCAACGCCGTATGACCGCCACGCCTTCGCCTTCACGCGCCGCGAAACCCTTCGTTGTCAAGCGCGTCCGGAACACCCACCTTAGGCCCTAGCGGGCACACGATGCGGTTCTCGACCGTGTCGCCAGTCTTGAACATGTAAGGAATTCCAAAGCGATGTCGGATTGGATTAAGAGGGTTTATCCCTTCAACACCGAGCAGAGCGTCAACATTATCGGTGAGTTTGGCCCGCTCGCAGCGATGTTCATCATCAATTTCGCCTACGGCATCACCGCTGGCACCTGGGCGCTGATCCTGTCCACGCTAGCCGCCATGGTGGTGATGTGGATCGTGCTGAAGCGGTTGCCGGTGTTTCCGTTTGTGGCCGGTTCGGTCACCATCGGCTTCGGTGCGCTCACGATCCTGACCGGCGATCCGATCTGGGTGAAGATCAAGGTCACGATCTTCAACGCGCTGTTCGCAGGCCTGTTGTGGGTTGGCCTCTGGATGGGCCGCAACTTCTTCCAGTACATCTTCGAGAAAACGTTCCACTACACCGATGAAGGCTGGCGCATCTTCACCAATAACTTCGCTTGGTTCTTCGTGGCGACCGCGATCGCCAACGAGGTGGTTCGCATTGGCTTCAGCACCGATGTCTGGATCTTGTTCAAAATGTTCGGTGTGATGCCGGCGGCCGGCCTCTTCGCCTATTGGCAGACCAAGGCGATGGCGAAGTATCGGCTGGATGATCCGAACAACCCAGGCGTGATCTTGAAGGACGCCGAAGCGGCTGCGGCGGCCACCCTCGCAGCCGAAGGTGAGGCGACAAGCCCCAAGGCGACCGTTGCCAACGCGGCATCGGAAAAGGGTGCGCCGACGTACGGCTTCAAGCCGGCTAAACCGCCGCGTGGCAAACGCAAGCTGCCGGGCACGGACCCCTCCGCCGCCTAGATTGGCTCAGAGGTGCTTAGGCTTAGCGCAGCGAGCGATCAGAGCCGCGTCGAGCTTGGTGCAAGCCGAGATTGGCGGAAGATGGGTGCTTCACACGAGAACGGCGCGGCGCGTTTGAATGGGCCGCACATCTCTTGCATCGAAACTTGTCTTGAGGGTCACCGCGCGATGTGGTGACTATAAGCGTAACCAACGCCCGCATGCGCCCCTCGTTGTGGCGTAGCGCTCTGCCGCTTCACCCCCGCCCCAGCCGGAGTACCAGCGTGGCCACCGACCAGCCGCCGCAGCCCGAATTCGATCGCAAGCAGATCATCAAGCTGCTCGTGGAACTTGGGCCGCTCGTGATCTTCTTCATCGTCAACGCGCGTTACGGCATCTTCTGGGGCACCGGCGCGCTGATGATCGCGATGCCGATTTCACTGATCGTATCGCGGGTGGTGCTCGGTCACCTGCCGGTAATGCCAGTGGTGACGACCGTCATGGTGCTCGTCTTCGGCGGTTTGACGCTGGTCTTTGTCGACGACACGTTCATCAAGATGAAGCCGACCGTGGTGAACCTGCTGTTCGCCACCGCGCTCTTCGGCGGACTTTGGTTCAAACAACCGTTGATCAAATACGTGCTTGGCGAAGTGTTCACCCTGACCGACGAAGGCTGGACGCAGCTCACGATCCGTTGGGGCCTTTTCTTCATCGCTTTGGCTGTGCTGAACGAGATCGTCTGGCGAAATTTCTCCACGGACGCCTGGGTCAATTTCAAGGTCTGGGGGATCATGCCGATCACGATGATTTTCGCGATGTCGCAGGTCAGTTTCCTGCAACGCCACCAACTTGAGTCCGACGACAAAATCTAATTGCATTAATCCTGAAAACCGTTCAGTAAAGTCCTTAGGGGCCCTTTATCGCTCGTACGGCTCATACCTTGAAGACCACAGGTGATGTCGAGTTGAACAATGCGACGGTTTGTGCTCGCTTAGGTTGAGGCTAGTCGCACCTTTCTGGTGGGCTTGTCATCCGGCCGATCGCAGACCTGTTCTCGTCGTACTCACCGCGACGAGCCCCAGTTGTTTAGCTGTTGTTGGCGTCCGACGTCTCGCCTGTGATGGTCTCATCCCCTGCGGTCGGACCCGTGAGCCTTTGAGTGTAAACACCGGACGCGTTGGCGTTGCGATGACCCACGATAAGCAAAATCAACCGCTTGATGCTTCGCCGATCCACCTGCTGCATCGCGCGGGCCAGTGCGCCAGCGAGCTGTTTGCTGACGAAATGTTGGACGATGATCTGACGCCGCGTCAGTACGCCGTGCTGGTGACGGTGGCCTCGCATGAGGGGTTGTCACAGACAGCTCTGGTGGATCGCACGGGCATCGATCGCTCAACCCTGGCGGATGTGGTGCGGCGGATGCTTAAAAAGGGCTTGCTGCATCGTCGGCGCACCAAAGAGGACGCACGGGCTTACGCGGTGAAGTTGACCGACGAGGGCCGCGATCGCTTGAGCGCGGCTGGGCCGGTCGCCTCGATGGTCGATAATCGGATCTTGTCGGTGCTGGAGCCTGGACAGCGCGAGCGGTTTTTGGCCGATTTGCGCCTGATCGTAGAAGCTCTGAGCCAGGCGAACCCTCACAAGAGCTAGCCTTGCGCATCAGGTGCAAGCGCGTGGGGTGAGGCAAAGATGAGCGACCAAACAAAAGCGTAGATGTTGATTCTGCTTCAAGCAGACGTGAACCGACTCCAAAAGTCGATCCCACGACGGATCTAGCGTTAAAGGGGCACGCGCGGCCCGGTTGGCGACCCACCGGTCGTGCCGCGCCAGCCGCTTACTTCGTCGCCCCCAATGCTAGCTGCAATGCGCACATTCATCAGCAAGCTTTGGTTGCCATTTCGCGGTTAACTGAACCGACGATCCCAAGGTAGTACTTCTGTTTTTCGCTGAATCCGGATTATACCTTCACCACTTTGGTGGGAGGGTTTGGTACTTCGTCCGAGGCTGTGTGCTGAACGGTGGGATCGCCGGCGTTGTTCATCGCGGGCGCCATCTGAGCTCGGGCTCTTCGGCCTTTCCTACACCGTTTGTTGCAACCCCCGCGGCGCCGTTGCGCCCGTTTAAGGATAACCAAATCACGTGGTCTTTCGGGTCAAGCAGCGTGGGAAGATCCTGGAAATTGCCCAGGCCACACTCGATGAGAAGGGACTGTCCGCCCTGCAGGCGCGCCCCATCGCGGTGGAAGCCAATTGCGCCATCGGGACGCTCTACAACATCTTCGGCAGTCTTGATGGGCTGATCCTGGCGACCAACGCGACATCGCTGCGGCTTCTGCTGCAGAGCGTGTCGCAGGCGCTGGTGGAGGTTCGGGATCAACCGCTGGAGGTCAAACTGCAGCGGCTGGCGTCGGCCTACCTGGATTTCGCGATTGCGCATCCGAACCGATGGCGCGCGATCTTCGAGCACCAAGTGCAGAGCCCCGACCAGATCACGCGCGATTACCGCGAGCAGCATACCGCTCTGCTCGATCTCGCCATCGACGTGGTGGGGCCGTTCATCGATGATGAGAGCCGCCGTGCCGCGACCGCTTACGCCATCTTTGGCTCGATCCACGGCATCATCGCGTTGGCGCTGGACCGCAAGACGGGCGACTTCGATCACGCGCAAACCCGTTGGCAGGTGCAGCGGGTGATCAGCCTGCTGACGCAGGGCCTTAACGCCGAAAAGACGGGGACGGCCGCGTCCGAACCGACAGGCAACGTTTAACGCTGCCCACCGCACCACACCCAGTGGTGTGTAAGGCCTCAGAGTGGTGCGTTAGCCCGCTGTGGGTGTGCCGCCGTCGTCGATCGCATCCTTCAGGCGGCAGCCCTCAGCCAAACTACTTGTTTTTGCCGTGGCACCGCTTGTAGCGCTTGCCGCTGCCGCAGGGGCATAGCGCGTTGCGTGACACCTTGCCCCACGTCTCCGGGCGATTGGGATCCATCTCTGAGGGGTGCACGCGCTCGCCTGCTGCCAGCAGTTGACCGTTAGGACGCAACGCGGCCAGCGGGTCGTCCTCGCTTTCCGCCAACTCGTCATGGCCCGACAGCGGGTCGATCAACTGCGCCGTCATCTGCGGCAGCTCATCGTACTGCTGCATCATCTCGTCCATGTCTTCCGGCGCCAGTTCGATGTGCATGAGCTGCCCGGTGACGGCCTCGCGCAGGCGGACCAGCATGCTTTCAAACAGCGTGAAAGCCTCGGATTTGTACTCGTTCAGCGGGTCACGCTGACCATAGGAGCGGAAGCCGATCACCTGGCGCAAATGTTCAAGCGTCACCAGATGTTCGCGCCAAAGGTGGTCAAGTGTTTGAAGCAGAACCATCTTTTCGATGTTCCGCATCATGTCCGGGCCGAAGTCGGCGGCTTTCACCGCAGCCTTCTTGTCGACTTCCTTGGTGAGCCGCTCGGTCAGCTCTTCGTCGGCGATGCCTTCTTCGTTGGCCCAGTCCGCGATCGGGAGATCAAGCCCGAACACGTCTTCCACGGACTGCTTGAGCCCTGCGGTGTCCCACTGCTCGGCGTAGGCGTTTTCGGGGATGTACTTCGACACCATCTCACCGATCACCAGATGACGCATATCGGTGACCGTCTCGGAGACATCGTCGTGTTCCATGATGTCGATGCGCTGGTCAAAGATGACCTTGCGCTGATCGTTCATCACGTCGTCGTATTTGAGGATCTGCTTGCGCATGTCGAAGTTGCGTTCTTCGACTTTGCCCTGCGCCTTTTCGAGCGCCTTGTTGATCCACGGGTGCGTGATCGCTTCGCCGTCCTGCAGGCCAAGCTTCTTCAGCATGCCGTCCATGCGGTCGGAGCCGAAGATGCGCATCAGGTCATCTTCGAGCGACAGGTAGAACTTGGAGTGCCCGGGGTCGCCCTGCCGGCCGGAGCGGCCGCGAAGCTGGTTATCAATGCGCCGGCTTTCGTGGCGTTCGGTCCCGATGACGTAAAGGCCGCCGGCGTCCAGCGCCTTTTGTTTGTCGGACGCCAACGTGGCGGTGATCTCTTCGCGTTTGGCGTCGATGTCATCCTGGCTCGGCGGGTTGTCGCTCTTCTTTTGTTCTTCCAGCCAGTCCATCAGCTTCATATCGATGTTGCCGCCAAGCTGAATGTCGGTGCCACGGCCCGCCATGTTGGTCGCGATGGTGACGGCGCCAGGGATGCCCGCGTTGGCAATGATCTGCGCTTCTTGCTCGTGGAAGCGCGCGTTCAGCACCTGGTGCGGGATCGCCGCCTCGTTGCGCTTGGTGTCGCGGGCGAGGCTCTGCAGGTAACCGCCGATATCTTTGAGGTAATCAGCGCGCTGCTGCTCTTTTTCGGGGAGCTCTTCGGCGATCTTCTCCAACCGCTGGCCGAGTTCGCGGATGAAAGCGCGATCCTTCATCAGCGCGGAGAGTTGCTCTGAGCGCTCGATCGATGTGGTGCCAACGAGGATCGGCTGGCCGCGCATTTTGCAGTCAGCCACCTGCGCGACGATCGCTTCGGACTTCTCCTTCAGCGTCCGGTAGACCTCGTCGTGTTCGTCGATACGCGCGACATCGACGTTCGTTGGGATCTCTATGACCTCAAGGCCGTAGATGTCGCCGAACTCGGAGGCTTCCGCCTTTACGAAAAGCTCGCCGGCATGACCGGCACCGCGTCGACGGAAGC
>JBCBJZ010000056.1:0-20658 GCA_038522635.1 Pseudomonadota bacterium
GTTCATCTCATCGCATCAGGTGAGTCCGCCTGATTCAGATGAGTTGAACGAAAGAAGTCAGCTTAGATGTCGACTCTGCTTCAAGCTGAAGCGCACCGACTATTCGTTGTGCGGTGGCGCGAACGCCGGTCAAGGACGCTGGTTCGCCTCACCTTGACGCGGTCCCAGCTCAAAGGGTGCAAGCGCGCGAACCATGAGCTATCGCTCAGCGCGTGCGCCGGCAAGGCTGCTTGTGGCCTGCGCCACCAGGCGAAGAGCCCGTCGCCGCCAACTAGATCATCGGGCGATTTATCGGGATCACCACAGGTGAGCCCGAAATCGCCCGAAGATGATCTAAACTTAAAGTGCAGAGCAACTTTGGGCGCAAAGGCTAGGCATGAGTGTTTACGCCGGTGACTCGCACTTTGCGCCCGTTGCTCTAATGCAGCACGATCAAGGACGCCGCCATGACCGACAGCGCCACCCCCCGCCGCCGCCCCGCCACGCTTGCCGCCCAGGCCCTCGGCGTCACCGATCAGGCGACCGGCGCCATCATCCCCCCGATCCACATCACCACCACTTACGAGCGCGCGGCCGACAACACCTACCCTCACGGCCTTTCCTACGCGCGCCCCGACAACCCCACCGCACAGCACGTCGAAGCGGTGATCACCGCGCTTGAAGGCGGCTCGCATTCGATGGTCTTCGCGTCAGGGATGGCAGCAGCCGTCGCCGCCTTCGAAGCGTTGCCACGCCCGGCACACATCATCGCGCCCAAGGTCATGTACTGGGGCTTGCGGCTGTGGCTGACGCAGGATGCGCCGGCCCAAGGCCTTGAAGTCAGCTTCGTCGATATGACCGACCTCGACGCTGTCGCGCACGCGATCCAAGCGGGCCGGACCCGCATGATCTGGGCGGAGACGCCCGGCAACCCCATGTGGGACGTGCTCGACGTGCGCGCGCTTTCCAACATGGCGCACGGCGCAGGCGCGCTGCTCGGGGTCGATTCAACGGCGGCGACGCCCATCCTGACGCAACCGCTTACGCTTGGCGCCGATGTGGTAATGCACTCCGCGACCAAATACCTGAACGGGCATTCTGACGTTCTGGCCGGTTCGCTGACCTTCGCGCGCGAGGATAGCTACGCGCAGCGTGCGTCCGCCGTGCGCAACCATACGGGCGCGATCATCGGCGCATTCGAAGCCGCCTTACTGCTACGGGGCCTGCGCACCTTGCACGTGCGGGTTGCAGCCCAATGCCGCAACGCGATGGCGATCGCGAAACACATGGGACGCCTGACGCCGGTGACGCATGTGCTCTATCCCGGCCTTGAAACGCATCCCGGCCACGCGATCGCCGCCCGCCAGATGGATGGCGGGTTCGGTGGCATGCTGTCGCTGCGTTTTGCCGGCGGAGCGGCGGCGGCGATGCGGGTCGCGGCCGGGGTCAAAGTCTGGAAGCGCGCCACATCGCTTGGGGGGATCGAAAGCCTGATCGAACACCGCGCCAGCATTGAGGGGCCGTCCACGCCGGTGCCTGATGATCTGCTGCGGCTATCGGTCGGGATCGAGGATGCGGACGATCTGATCGCCGATCTGGAACGCGCGATCATGGAAAGCTGATGCGTTAGAGTCGGTTCGCTTCAACTTGAAGCGGAACCGACATCTAAGCTTCTGTTTTGCCGTTCATCTTTCGCCTCAGGTGATCCAACCTGAAGCGGATGAACCCTAAGATTCGCTTCCGCCAGCCGGCCGCGCTGGCGCGCTTGAGCAACGGGCGCGGCGGTAGACGCTGATGCTCACCCTCGCGGAACGCCGCCCCTGGGTGCCACCGCGCGGGAGCGCTGGTCGCTTGCGCCAAGCGGTGGCCAGCGGAAATCGTCAGCCCGCCCGACCTTGGGGGCAAGCGTCTCGCCCTTGATCAGAACGCGGTAGAAGGCGGTATGCGTGGGTGGCAGACGCTGCTTCTTGGGGCCGTCCACGCCGCTCGCACTTGCCGGCGTGATCGACGACATCACGGTGAGCCCGCCATCGAGATCGCGCGTGATGGTATCGCCGAGCTTTTGCGCGCGTGCACGCGAGGCGCGCTTGGTCATCAGCGAGATGACCGATGCTGAAATGGCCGGGCGTGCAAGCTTGATGGTGCGGATGCGCTGTCGTCCATCGGCCGCCCGCACCTTGATTTTGACCTGCCCTGGATCGGCGCGCTGATCACGGGGGGCGCGCCTGCCATCGCGGCGCAAACCCTTACGCACGGCCGCGTTCCAACCGGGTTTTTGCGCGCCGCCCTGGCGACTGCTAAGCGGCGCTATGGCGCGCTGCTGCACGGGCGATCCCAACAGCGGAACCGCGCGACGCGCCCGTGCCGCTTGCATGTCCCGCGTGATCTCACGCGACACGAAGTGCGCCAGCTTGAGGTTGCCCGCTGCCGTCAACGTTTCGCCGTTGCGTTCGCGCAGCCGCCGCCGTTTCCCCGACAGATCCGCACCGAAATCCTCGTAACGCCCACGCTCACTCAGAAAGCGGGCGTAAGCATCGATAAACTTGATGCCGTTCAGATAGACCTTCTCGCGCACGATCTCGTTGACGATCCGCGCCATTTCGTCCCGACGGCGCTTGCGCATGACGGGCAGGCTGACCCAGTAGACCGCGATCTTCTGTTGCTTCAGCTGCTTGATCAGCAGATCGACGCGCCGGGCGTACTCGCGCCGCCACAACGAAGTGCGCGCTGCGAACTTGCCGCCGTTCTCAAGATGCATGCGCCCCTGGTCGCCGCCGCCCGTCATCACGACGACGATGGTGACACCGTCTTTGCGCAGCTGGGTGACCAATTCGGAGACCTTGGCGCGGAAAGACCGTCGGCGAATGGCGGGCAGGATGATCGGCTTGCGTTCCAGCGTGAGGGTGCGCTTGCCGGTGAACGTTTCGGCCATGGCCCAGCCAAGACCGCTTGCGAAATAATCACCGACGATGCGCAGTTTGTGGACATCGCCCTTGGGGAACGGGTTGATAAAGGAGCCGCCGAACGAGGTGTTCTGCGCATGGGCCGAGGGCAGCGGTGCCGCGAGCGTGGCCGTCATGGCCACGATCAACGCGAGCAGAAGAGCGCGAACAGGCTCCAGTGCCGACGCCGCGCTTTGGCAAGCGAAGCGCATGACCGCGCTCCGCCGCGGCACGCTACGTGTTCGATCAACGTTCATGAGGGCCGCTATAGCAAATTGCTGCGCTTGCGTCTCGCACTGGCCAGATGGCGTTTCCGAACCGGTGCTTTCGTGCCGCGCTTACGCCGATCATGATTTTTCAACGGCGGCCACCGTCTTGCGCAAGCGCTTCAAAAGGCCGGGCGTGGGATGGCCGTCGGCTGGCAGCCCTTGCTCCTTCTGGAAGCGCCGGATCGCATCACGCGAGCGCCCGCCCAAAATGCCGTCGATCCCGCCCGTGTTCCAGCCACGCGCGCTCAGCAGGCGCTGCAGTTCCGCCCGTTCATTAAAAGCGAGCGCGGTATCGTTCTTCGGCCAGCGCTGCACAAACCGCTTGCCGCCACGCATCCGGTCCGCCAGGTGCCCGACGCTGAGCGCGTAGAGATGCGCGCGGTTGTACTCGAGGATCACCTTGAAATTGTCGCTGAGCAGAAACGCCGGCCCGTTGGCGCCCGCCGGCAGATAAAGCTGTAAGGTGCCTTTGAGCCGCGTATCAGCGCGGGTAGCAGGCTTGCGGGCTGAATTCTTTCGGCGCGCCTCACGACGCTTAGACTTGGGATCAACCATCGTGGCCACGCCAAGCCCACGCCAAGCCTTGAGGTCGCGCGCCTCTTCAGGTGCCGCGAGCGCGTAATCGAACCCTTCCGGCAAACGCACTTCCACGCCCCAGGGCAAACCTTTGCGCCACCCTGACGCGCGCAGGTAGTTCGCGGTCGAGGCCAAAGCATCCCCGATCGATCCCCAGATGTCCCGCTTGCCATCACCGTCGAAATCAACCGCATAGGCGCGATAGGTTGTGGGCATGAATTGTGTATGGCCCATCGCCCCGGCCCACGAGCCTTTCAGGCCGTCCACCGGAACATCGCCGTCCTCGATGATTTGCAGTGCGGCCACCAGCTCGCGCCGCCAGAACGCCGCGCGCCGCTGATCACGATACGCGAGCGAGGCCAGCGAGCGCACCACGTTGCGTCCGCCGAAACTGTCACCATAGGACGATTCTATACCCCAAATGGCCACGATCACCTCGGCCGGCACCTGATACCTGTCCGATATGCGCTTCAACAGCGCGGCATGGGTCCGCAGCAACCGCCGTCCACGTGCCACCCGCGCGCTGCTGACAAGGCGGCTGACATAGTCGCCAGCGGTGCGGGAAAACTCCGGCTGACGCTTCGTCTGCGCAACCACTTGATCATCCTCACGCAGCGCGCGTGACGCATCCTTGAAGACAACAGCGCTGACACCCTGGTTGGTCGCGTCATGGCGTAGGCTGGCGATGAAACTCGCGAAATCCTCGGGTGCTGGCGCGCCCGTCGTCGGCATCGGTGTCGGCGTCGCGGCATCGCCTGCGGGCTTCGACGGCGGTGATGTCGGGGGAGGCTGAGGAGGCATGGGAGCGACCGAAGGGCTGGGGGAAAGTGATGCGCGACGCGGACCGAGCGCGCCTGTCGTGATCGGCGCACCGCGGGTGGCGGCGGCGTTGTCGCTCGGCTTTTGCACCTTTGGCGCTTGGGCAGCCGTGCGAGTATCCCGCACGCCGAGCTCATCGAGATCCGCGTCCGACACCCACGAGGTCACGCCCGCAGGATAAACGACGCTCATCACAAAAAGCGCAACCAGAGCCGCCGGCCACCAGGCAGCACCACCTCGCATCCGCAGGATCTGCCGTTTGGCCGGGTCTGCGCGCGACACCTTCAGCGCCGGCATATCGGGGGCATGCGCGGTCACGCGGCCCTCTCCCTCTTCGGCGGCTTCCACCTGATCAGCGTCATCAGGGCGGCCATCGCTGTGCTTGGCTTGCGTCAACGCGGCTCCTTTCCCGCGGTCGCGGCATCGGGTCGCGCGCCAGACGTCGGCGCCGCTTCAGCGCGCGTGCCGTAGCGCGCCTGCGCATGGGCAAGGACAGCAGCAGACGGCCAGCAGTCGACGGTCATAGCGTGCGCCTTCTGATAGAGCCCGATGGCGCGCCGGGTTTTGGAGCCGAGCAACCCATCCGCGGGTCCCGCCGGCAGCCCAGCGCGGTTCATCAGCCGTTGCAACGCTTCAATATCGTGATTCGACACCATCGCGATCGGCTTCCACGGCGTCGCGAAGGCCGCCCCGCCACCGATCCGGTCGGCGAGATGGCCCACGAACAAGGCGTAGAGGTCCGCCGGGTTGTAGCGTTTGATCGTGAGGAAATTTTCCGTCACCAGGAACGATGGCCCATGCGCGCCGGCCGGCATCAGCAAATAGGCCGGCTCATCGGGCACCGAGCCGGCGAACCTGCGCCCCCGAGTCCGTTCAATGCCACGCGCCTGCCACGCGCGGATCGGCTGCATGCCCTGAGGCCCCAGGTTGGTGCAGTCAACGCCGTCCGGCAGCGCGACCTCGTAGCCCCATGAAACGCCAGGCTTCCAGCCTTTCTGCTTCAGTTGATTGGCGGCTGAACCAAGCGCATCGGGCACCGACGACCAGATGTTGCGGCGCCCATCGCCATCGATGTCGACAGCGGTGGTGAACCACTCGCTCGGCATGAATTGCGGCAGGCCGATCGCGCCTGACCAGGATGAGCGCAGGTCCTGCTCGCTGGCATGACCGCCGGCCCGCAGCTTCAGCGCGGCCAAAAATTCCCGCGTGTACATCGCGCGTCGCCGCCCCGTGAAGGCCTGCGTTGCAAGCACACGCAGCCCATCGTGCGGCAGCCTGTAGGTGCCATAGGCGGTCTCACGGCCCCAGATCGCCAGCAGGATGCGCCGGTGCACCTGCAGGCGCGCTTCGACCGTGGCAAGCGTTGCCGCATGCTTTTCGCTCAGCGCCTGCCCGCGGGTGACGAGCGTTTCAAACCATTGCGTTGCCATGTACTGCGCTGGCGTTTTGGAAAACTCCGCCTGGCGGCTGGCGTAGTGCGGGCGCTTCCTTTTGGCTGCGGGGCCGGGTTTCGCGGGCCGCACCACATCGGGGAGCGTCAGGTCGGGCGTAATGGCGGCGAGCAACTTGTCGTACGCGGCGCGGTCGATGCCGGCCGCCTGTGCCTTCGGCCAAAACGCTTCCAGGAAGGCCACAAACGCCGGGTCGCGCGCAGGCGTCGGGTTGTCCGGCGCGCGGGCCTGCGCAGACGAAGCGGGCGTTTGCGTTCTTGGGGCCTTGGAAGGCGGCGACGCCGTCTGCGCGAGCGCCGCCGTTGCACCGCAGCTCGCAGCGCCAAGCGCAATAAGACCGAGCGCGAGCAGACCGTGCGTCGCAGGCCTCCTCAGCGCCGCTCGAGATACCGCTCCGCTCGCTCCTGACCGCATGGTGATGCCCCTTCATCCCTTGCCGGGAAAGCCTGCGCTGCAACGCGTGCAGCAACGTTCGCGGCATCAGCTTGGGGGTTTTCGGGGCCAGAATTTGTCCACAGCGCGAGACCAAAGACGCGCAAAATAGAGGCGAACCGACGAAACAAAAGGGAAATCAGAATTTTAAGCGGCGGGCCTCAATCAGCATCCGCGCGCAACCGCGTCGTCGCAGGCGACCAACACAGCCGCGAACGGCCAAACAGGAGGCCAGCGCCGCCAACAGCCGCGATCGCGCTCAGGACGCCGCTGGCAGCCGCGCCAAACGCTCTTGCCAGCCAAGCGCCTGCGCCACGATCTGATCGAGATCGTCATGCGCGGGCATCCAGCCCAACGTTTCACGGATCTTCGCATTCGCCGCGACGATCGTTGCCGGATCACCGGGCCGGCGCGGCGCCATCTGCACATCGAACGGGCGCCCGCTCACCCGTTTCACGGCCTCGATCACATCGAGCACGGAGTAGCCGCGCGCGTAGCCGCAGTTGAAGACATCCGACCCTCCGCCCGCACGCAAATGCGCGAGCGCCTTCATGTGCGCGTTCACCAGATCGCTCACCTGGATGTAGTCGCGCACGCACGTGCCATCCGTCGTGGGGTAGTCCGTCCCAAACACCTTCAGGTGCGCGCGCTGGCCAAGCGCTGTCTCCGCGGCAACCTTGATGAGGTGTGTTGCGTTCGGCGTTGACTGGCCGGCACGTCCTTGCGGGTCCGCCCCCGCGACGTTGAAATATCGTAGCGCCACGTAACTAAAGGCCTCATGGGCCCGCGCCGCATCCGCCAACATCAGCTCCGTCATCAGCTTCGATGTCCCGTACGGGTTGATTGGCCGCAGCGGCGCACGCTCCTCCACCGGCACCTGGTCAGGTGTACCGTATACGGCTGCTGTGGATGAAAAGATGAAGTGTGGCACACCCGCTTCAACACAGGCGGCGATCAGGCCACGTGATTTCACGGTGTTGTTGTCGTAGTACGCGAGGGGATCGGCGACGCTGTCGGGCACCACCACGGATCCAGCAAAATGGATGACAGCCGTGATCGCATGTTCGTGAAGGGTGCGCGCCAGCAACCCGGTATCGCCGATGTCGCCGACGATGAAGGGCACACGTGCGGGCACGGCTGAACGAACGCCGGTCGATAGGTTGTCGATCACCACGACGTGCTCGCCCGCATCGACAAGCTCCAGGACCATGTGACTGCCAATGTAGCCAGCCCCGCCCGTGACCAACACACTCATGTCGCTATCCCTATGTCGCTATCTTTTGCCGTGCAGGCCCGTGTGGCCGCTTTTGCGGTACTCCGCCCCGCTCTCGGTACAATCATCGTGCCAAAGAACGTTAATCATTCAGTAGCCTTGTCACGCTTTTGCGGTCGCGCACACCGCATGAGCCCAGCGCCTTTGGACGCCAATTTGCTTGACCTGACCGTGAACTTTTTGACGTGCGCAACGTTAGCGCAGCGCTTTTTCTTGATCCAACGCACTTCGCACATCGGGCAACGCGCCTGACACATCGGCCCCGCCCATCCGTCACTGACACGTCCCTCATCAAGACACGTCCTTCACCGACAGGAGACGACCCATGGTTGAGCAGAACAAGGTCCGCAAAGCGGTCTTCCCGGTGGCCGGGCTTGGCACACGCTTTTTGCCGGCCACAAAGGCGATGCCCAAAGAGATGCTCACCGTGGTGGATCGCCCGCTCATTCAGCATGTCGTTGATGAGGCGCGCGATGCGGGCATCGAGCATTTTATCTTCGTCACCGGGCGCAACAAGGGCGTGATCGAAGACCATTTCGACAAACAAGTGGAGTTGGAAGCGACCCTGAAGGCCCGTGGTAAAACGCAAGCCCTGGCCGAACTCGACGCCCAGTTGCCTGGCCCCGGCCAGTCGAGCTTCACCCGGCAACAAGAACCGTTGGGGCTCGGGCACGCGGTCTGGTGCGCGCGCGACATCGTGGGCAATGAACCGTTCGCGCTGCTTCTCCCCGACGTGATCGTGCAGACGCCGGGGAAGAGCTGCCTTGCCCAGATGAACGACGCTTACGCGCGCCACGGCGGCAACATCATCGCCGTCGAAGAGGTGCCAGCATCGGAAACCGAAAAATACGGAATCGTGGGCGTTGGCAACCCGCGCGATGGCGATCAGGCGGTGCGGCCGATCACACAGATGGTCGAGAAGCCCAAGCGCGAAGAGGCGCCCTCGAACCTGTCGATCATGGGCCGCTATATTCTGGAACCACAGGTTTTCGACATCCTTGCGCGTCAGGAGGCCGGCGCTGGAAACGAAATCCAGTTGACCGATGCCATGCACACACTGATGGAAACCCGCCCCTTCACCGCGCTCACCTATGAGGGGCGTAGCTTCGACTGCGGCTCAAAGCTCGGCTTCCTCATGGCGAATGTGGCGTTTGGTCTTGAGAGTGAGGACCTCGGCGGCGATCTGCGTGCAGCAGTCTCAGGCCTACTCAACGAGTGAACCTCACAATCAACGCCGCAACCGCAGCCGAATGCTGATTTCATCGCGCGTGTAGTCAGCGCCCGCTTCGTTGCTGAAAAATTCGGTATGATCGAATTGGCCGATGATCGCAGCGTTGCGATTGATGAAGTACTCAAGGCCAAGCCCATAGACGAGCGTACGTTCGCGCAGTGCGATCCCGGCAAAATCGCCCTGCGTAAACGACCAACGCATCGCGCCGATCAGGTTGCGGCGGAAACTGTGCCGGTATTCCAGGCCGACCGTCTGCGTCAGTGCGCCAAGCGTGTTGGCGGTGGTCGTCTCTGAGGTGTCGGCGTTGGCGGTGAACAGCATCGTCGTGAGCGGGCTCAACCGCCATGCCAGGTTCGCATCCAGGGTGAGGCCCTTGATGTCGCGCAGCTGCGCCGCGTCAGCATCCTGCAACGCGTAACCGAGTGCGACGTCGCCACGAAGGATCTCGCTCGTGGTGCCAAACGAGACACCGACGCGCCAACGTTGACCGAAGCTATCGCGCAGGATGTTGTCGCTCTGCGCCGCCTGATTGTAGCGACGCTGGTTGAACACCGCCTCGCCGAAGATCGATAAGTTCGGCTTGAACTCCCATGACGCGCGCAAGCCGCCCGCCGGCACCGTGTAGCTGCGGTCATCGTTGGTGATGACGTTGCCGTTCGCCGCTTCGCCCTCGCCGAAAACGATCGCCGCGTAGGAGCCGCGAAACTGCAGCGAAAGCCGGTTGAAGCGATGGTTCAACGCGGCGGCAAGCGCTGCGGTGGTGATGGTTGCGCGCGCGGCGTTGGCGCCTGGATCATCATCGCTGCCGCGCCCTTCGCGGGTGACCTGAAGGCTCGACAGCGTCTCCAGGTTGGTGCGCCGGGTAAAATCGATGCGCGTGCGCGATTCAATGCCGTAATCGCGCTCATTCTCATCCGGGAACTCGTTTTGAAACGTGAAAAGCCCGTTCGCGCGCAATTCGACCGCGTGCACGTTCCAGTCTGAGACGATCCGCATCGACGGGATCAGTTCGCCCGCGATATCGCTCTGGCGCGAGCCCGATGGCGCGTTGAACAGGTTGTTGGTGGAGCGCATGCCAACCTCCAGTTCGGGGAACAGCAGGAAGCTGCCCATACGGATGCCGAGCGGTTGGTAGGGTTCAAAGCGAAACAATTGGCGACGACGCGCGGCTTGCGGCGAGGTGACCGTGGGGAACGTGCCGGGATCGAACGCGAAGGCGCCGGGATCAAAGCCCGCCGGCGGGATGTCGAAAGCGGCGCGCTCCCGCGCGGTGCGCTGGTCAACTTGTGAGGGGTCACCGCCATCTTGGACGGCGGGCGGTTCGCCAACGATGATGCGGCCATCCTCTTGCTCAGGCGTCAAGGCGGGGCGCAGGTCGCCATCGCGGGGCGCGCCGAGCGGGCGCGTGGGAAGCCGGCCGTTGGCGTCACGCTCAGCATCATTGCCCGTATCATCAGCATCCACATCAGGGACCGCTGCCGGGGCCTGGCGCGGAAACAGAAGGTCACCAGGTTGCCCCGGGGGCAGTGCTGTGGCCGGCGGGCGGCGCAGCGGCTCGCGGTCGGGATCGACGGGCCGCGGTCCGGGGCGTTGGATCGTGGTCTCAAAGCGCGTTTGGGCGAACGCGGGCGACGCGTCGAACGCAAGGCCTGCGATCGCGGCGCAGGCAAAGCCGATCCAGAATGCGATGATGTGGCGCCGGGAGATCACGGGCAGAGCGCTCCTCGAGTTGAACGACGAGAGAACGCACACGGATGGTCAGGGATGATCGACCCTAGGTTGCGTCGGGTTAACAAGGCGTTTAGCGGACCCGGTTTGGTGCGTGCCGGCGGCGCATCGACATGCCAGCCGTTGCGCACACCCCAACGCAGGGGCCCGGTTGGCGTCGCAACGTGGGTTTGCTAGACAACCGCTTCAGCTTCGTACGCTTGGTGAGGCGCTCGCGTCCCCCATCGCGATTGACGCCAACGCAAGCCAAGCGCTGCCAGCCTTGCCGCGCTCCAATCGAGGAAGCACCGATGGCCGCTCCTGCCTTGCCCCGCACCTCTGATGCAGCCGTCGCCGTGGATCAGCCTGCCGCCGACGGTGCGGTGGACCTGGCGCTACGCACGCTTGAGACTGAACAAGCCGGCCTCCAGGCGCTGGCTGAAAGTGTGCGCGGCCCGCTCGCAGGTCCATTTCGCGCCGCGGTCGAAGCGTTGCTGCGTGCCTCAGGCCGCGTGATCGTCACCGGTATCGGCAAGAGCGGGCACATCGGGCAAAAGCTTGCGGCGACGTTCGCCTCGACGGGCACGCCTGCGTTCTTTGTGCATCCAAGCGAAGCCTCCCACGGCGATCTCGGCATGATCACCAGCAACGATGCGATCGTGGCGCTGAGCTGGTCGGGCGAGACCGTCGAGTTGAAACCGCTACTAACCTACTCGCGCCGCTTCAAGGTGCCGCTCGTTGCGCTGACATCGAAGCCCCACTCCACGCTGGCAAAGGCCGCCGACGTGGTCCTCGCGCTGCCCCGCGCCGCAGAGGCCTGCCCCCATGGCCTTGCACCCACGACCTCGACGCTCATGCAGCTCGCTACGGGCGATGCCCTCGCGATCGCGCTGCTCGAAGCCCGCAAGTTCTCGGCTCATGATTTTAAGATGTTTCACCCCGGCGGGTCGCTCGGCGCGAGCCTCAAATACGTGGCCGACGTGATGCATACCGGCGAAGCCATGCCGCTCGTCGAACCTGACCGTGCGATGCGCGAAGCCCTGCTGACCATGACCGAGAAAAGTTTCGGCTGCCTCGGCGTTGTGGATGATGCGGGCTATCTCGTGGGCATGATCACGGACGGCGACTTGCGCCGTCACATGGGCGACTTGCTGATCAACGGCGTTGCATCAGACATCATGACGCGCGCGCCCAACACGTTGCCGCCGGACATGTTGGCCTCTGCCGCCCTTGAGCAGTTCAACGCGAAAAAGCGCACGCAGATGTTCGTGGTGGAGAAGGGCCGCGCGGTGGGCATCATCCACATCCATGACCTGCTTCGCGCTGGAATCGCTTGATCAAACAGGCGTGGTTGCACGCTACCTGGCCGTGACCCATTGGCCGCCGCCGCCGCTCTGCGCCCTCGGATCTGATGCTGGCCTTAAACCGCTTCCACGGTGAGAGCGGTGCCGTTGGCGCCGGTCACCCGGACGCTCGCGCCCTCTGGCGTATCGGGGCCTTCCGCCGTCCATAACGTATCGCCGACCTTCACGCGCCCGCGTCCAGCGACGATGGCCTGCGTCACAACCACGGTGCGTCCGACGTATTGTTGTCCGCGCACGTTGAGGGTCGGTTCGTCGCTGACCGCGCCCGCCGGTTGCAGGAAGCGCCGCACCACGAACACGGTCGAGAGCGCCAAGAGCGCGAACAGCAGCAGCTCAACCTGCCAGCTCATGTCAACGACCAGCGTCAGGAAGCCGACGACCACGGCCGCAGCGCCGAACCAGATGAAATACACGCCCGGCACCACCGCTTCCATGAGCATCAGCAGCAGCGCCACGATGAACCAAACCCACGAGCCAAGCCCGCGTAGGATCTCTTCGAAAGCTTCCATGGTCTTAAGTTCTCATCGACGGCCAAGAGACAATGCGTTCATCCGCCACGGACGGATCACCGCAGGCGAAAGATCATCAGCGGTTGAGCCCTTGAAAGCGTGGCGTGATCCGCCTGCAAACGGACCGCGGACCACCTTCCAGGCTCAACGCGCTCAAATGCGATCCAACGTGATCACACCCGGGGGACCGAACCGTTGCGGGTCGGCGGCGGGGGCGCTTTCGGACTGGTTTTGCCAAAGGCTTCGCCAGTGATTTCAGCCAGCCCTGCCAGCGACCCGATGACCGATGACGCGTCGAGCGGCATCATCAGGACCTTCTGGTTCGGCGACTGGGCAAGCGACTCAAGCGCCTTCACGTAGTTGTTCGCCACGAAGTAGTTGATCGCCTGCACGTTCCCGTCCGCGATGGCGTTCGACACCATCTCGGTCGCGCGTGCTTCAGCCTGGGCCTGACGCTCACGCGCTTCAGCATCGCGGAACGCGGCTTCCTTGCGGCCCTCAGCCGAGAGCATCGCGGCCTGCTTCTCACCCTCAGCCTTGAGAACGGCCGCCTGGCGCATGCCTTCCGCTTCCAAGATCTGCGCACGCTTTTCGCGCTCAGCCTTCATCTGTCCGGCCATCGCGTCGACCAGGTCGCGCGGCGGCTCGATGTCCTTGATCTCGATGCGGGTGACCTTCACGCCCCACGCTTCCGTTGCGGCATCCACCACGTGCAGCAGCTGGGCGTTGATCTGATCGCGGTTCGACAACAGTTCATCGAGGTCCATCGACCCCATCACCGTGCGCACGTTGGTCATGGTCAGGTTGATGATCGATTCTTCCAATTGGTCGACCTCGTAGGAAGCCTTCGCCGCATTTAGCACCTGGAAGAAGTTGACGCCGTCGACGCGAACCATGGCGTTATCGCGGGTGATGACATCCTGGCTCGGAATATCGATAACCTGCTCTTTCATATTCATGCGCACCCCGATGCGATCCATCACGGGCACGAGAATATGCAGACCGGGCGTGAGCGTTCGCGTGTATTTGCCGAACCGCTCCACTGTATAATTGGAGCCCTGTGGAATGACCTTGATCGTGGAATAAAGGACCATCACCACCAGGGCCAAGAAAAACAAACTTACAATGCTGAAACCGCTTAGCAAAGCACCGTCCATGGTCCATTCTCCTGATTGCGCGGGGCTTGGGCATTCGCGCCTCCGCTACGGTATTAAGCCATTCGCAAAACAAAAGATTAACACGCGTCAGAATTTGGGCCGCCAGAGCACCAGTGCAACGGGCGCAAAATGGCTGCCTATTCTCTTCGCTGATATATGGGAGGGCGGGCAGGCCGCGACAAGCGCTCACGCACCACTGTGCGCTGCAACATAAAGGCCATTCGGCCCCCGCAGCAGCCGTTCTCCTAGAGTTCATCCGCTTAAAGTGGAATCATCTGAGGCGAAAGATGAACGGCAAAACAAGACCTTAGATGTCGGTTCCGCTTTAAGCTGAAGCGAACCGACTCTAGCAGAGCGCCCGTGTCGGAGTTGTGCCTCGCCGGACTGCTAGCGGTTGAGCCAGCCCTGCAGTTCGCGCCGCACAACGTGCTCGATGACCCGCATGCCTTGCGCGCTATCGTTGAGGCAAGGGATATAAGAAAAGCGCTCACCGCCGTGTTCTTCGAAGATTTCGCGGTTCTCGACTTCAAGCTCCTCCAGGGTTTCCAAACAATCGGCGGAAAACCCGGGCGCAATAACGGCCAGCGACTTCGTACCCTTGGTTGCGAGCGTCTCCACCGTTTCATCAGTGTACGGCCGTAGCCACTCGTCAGTGCCGAAACGCGACTGAAAGGACGCTACATACCGGTCTTCAGGCCACCCTAGGGCTTCGCGCAACAGCCGCGCCGTTTTCAGGCATTGGCAATGGTAGGGATCGCCCTTTTCCAGATACTTCTTCGGCATACCGTGGAATGTGGCGAGCAAAACCTCCGGCTCATAATCTAGCGTCGCCAAATGATCACGGACCGATTGCGCCAGCGCATCGATATAGACCGGGTCATCGTGCCAGGCCGGCGTCACGCGCACAGACGGCTGCCAGCGCATTTCCATCAGCGCACGAAAGGCCTGGTCGTTCGCGGTCGCCGTCGTCGCCGCCGCATAATGCGGGTACAATGGCACCAGCAAAATTCGGTCACAGCCCTTGGCCATGAGCCGCTCGATCCCGCTCTTGGTCGTCGGATTGGCGTAGCGCATCGCCCAATCGACCTCGACCTGCGGATGATCCGCAAACGCCTCGGCAAGCTTGTCGCTCTGCCCTCGCGTGATCGTTTTCAGCGGCCCCTCATCGCGTTCGTTGTTCCAGATGGTCGCGTAATCCTTGCCCTTGCGCCCGGGCCGCGTGGTGAGAATCACGAGGTTGAGCAGCGGCCACCAAATCAGCCGTGGCACCTCGATCACGCGGCGGTCCGACAGGAACTCCTTCAGATAGCGCCGCATCGGCCAATAGCTCGTGGCATCGGGCGTGCCCAGGTTGAGCAACAGCACGCCCACGCGACCGCACGTCACGCTGGGATGGTCCACCGGCAGCGCGCGCGGTTCAGGGCCGAATTTGGAAAGGGGTTCCATTTTGTTCATGGGGGTTTCCTGACACGCGGCAGGTGCCGATAACAAGGCGATAGAGGGTCGCGGGGGCCGTCCCGTCAAGCGCGCTGCCCCGGTCAAGAGCGCTGCCGAAGGGCGGCGACGGTTGAAACGGCGCTCACCTTCTAGTGACGCGAGCAACGATACGGACAGCGACACGTGCAGCCAATCGCCAAGTCTTTGCCCATGCTCATTTTTCGGGCCTGACACGTTGATCCGCTGCAACTGCCTTCTCGTTACGGCCGCGCGGTGCGTTCAGTTCGCGGATACGCCGCGTCCGTCCGTTGCGCGATCAACACTTGCGAACCGAGGCCCCACGAGGTGACCCGGCTCATATGCGCCACGCTCCAGCGCGCTTCATCGATCAACGGGCGTAGCGCCACCGGCCGGCATCCGCCAACGCGCAGGGGCGTCATCCGGTGGGCCAGTTGCCACGCCGCCGCCGTCAGACGCGCCACGCCGGGTGGATCCCGGTCAAGGCTCGCCATCAACAACAGTCCGCCTGGCTGTAAAACCCGAGCGGCCTCATCCACGAGGGCCCGTTGCTCAGCCACGCTCAGCAGGTCCGCAACGTAAGTAGCCACCACCCGGTCAGCGCTGGCATTATCTTCTGCGAACGTGATCGCCCCGTCGCTCTGCCGGACCTGCGCGCGCGCTTCCCACGCAACAAGCCGTCGCCGTGCAAGCGCGACCATCGTTTCGCTGATGTCGAGGCCGAGGTAGCGGGCGTGCTCGGGCAAATGGTCCGCGAACAGCCGTGCTGCGTAACGTCCGGTGCCGCATCCCAATTCGATCACGCGGCTAGCATCCTCAAAGCGGCCATGGCGGATGAGGGCATCGAGCGCCTTATCCTCGTACCAGGCCTGACGATCCTGGCGCGCGCCGAACCGATCGTAGTGGTCGCGAAGCGGTAGGTTCACGCCGCGCCTCCGTTGGGCCGCGCCCGGGTTCGATCTCGCGCTCGCGCTTGCGACCCTTCCTGCGCTTGGGCTTGTGCGCGCGGCGTACGCTTGGCGCCCGAATGACGTGCGGGCTCAACCTCGGCGTCTCGCGGCGCCTGCCAGCGCCGTTTCAACGCCAGTAGGGGCTCCGCTTGGCTCTGCTCGGTGCCTGCCAGCTTACGCGCAGCCCGCCACTGGACCTGCAGCGCTTCTTCGCTCGCCCGTCGGCCTACGGCGAACAGGATCAACCCCAGTTGCACCGCCTGCGCGCGTAACGCCTCTTGGCGCGCCGCGACGTGCGCATCCAGAAAATTGAGCGCCTTGGCGCTGATCTTCCCTTCAGGCTGCGCATGGGCGAAGCCGCGCAAAACGTAGAGATCGTGATCCTCGCCCAGCGCCTGCGACACCTGGCGCGCGAGCGCGATGCGTGCGGCGAAGGCGTCGGGCCACGCATTGCGCAGGACCTGCAATTGCCGCCAATGGTGCTGCACGAACTTGCGCCACTCATGGAAATCGGTATCGACACCGCTTGCCCGCGCAACGGCCATGGCCTTTTTGGCGCGCGCGTAGCTGGTCCCAAAACCGCGCGCAGCAACCGCCAGATCCAGCGTCGGAAGCCAGGGCGGCGGCGGCGCGCGTTCACACCACGGCTGTAACGCGCGCTCCAAACCGCGCGCCCCGCCATCAGCGGGCTCGGCACACGCGACCAGCTTAGGGCCCTCGGCACCGTTCTTGCCGGTCGCGGTGGCCCGTTTGGCCGAACCTCGCGCCGCGCGCTGATCCACCGGTTTGGTCGCTTGGCCGGTCAGCGTCCCCTCATCCGGCCCCCAGCCTAAGCTGAGGCCGCATTCACGCACTAAGGCGCGCGCTTCCCGCATCGCGTCGATCGCCGGCGCCCGCTCACCTTCGCGCGCGGCATGGGCTCGCACCTGCCGTCCCAAGCCGGCCAGCAGTTTGCGCCCCTTGGCATCAAGACCCTCGTCAAACCGGGCCATTGTTTGCGCCAGCACATGCGCGTCACGGGCAACCGCGATCGCGCGGCCGGCACGCGCCAGTAGCCCGTTCAACGCCTTAAAGGCCTCGCGCGGCATGCCGGAGCGCATCAGCCGAAGCAGGGCCCGCGTGCGCTTCAAGGCTTTGCGCGTTTCGTGAACAGCGCCCACACTAATGGTCTCGTCGGGCGCTTCTGCTTCGCGTTGCGCAGCCTTGCCGAGCCGTTGGCGCTCGTGATCGATGGCGGCGCTCAACAGCGCATCGCAGCGCTGGAGTTCGCCGACCGCGAGCGTCACAAACCCATGCGCAAGCGGACGGTTAAGGGCAAAACGAAAGGCCATGAGGGGCTACGAATTCCTGTTTGCTGCTCGTGCGCCGCAGGGTGCTACCCTGAAAGGAGGGGGGCCACCCTGAATGAGGGGAGGCACCACGAATGGGGAGGCACCCTGACGGGTAAGCATGAGTGGCGATGCGACGATCTCAAGGCCAACCGCTCTTGGTTCCGCTTCAAGCTGAAGCGCACCGACTTTAGCACGCCGCGCCAACGTGCTGCTCAAGGTTCAGCGCCAACCACGTCTCGATCCGCTCTTCCGGGCGCGGGTGGGTGAGAAAATCGGTGATCACCGCAACGCTGTCGGCGCCGGCACGCAGCACATCCGGTGCCCGTTCCGGCGTGATCCCGGCGATCCCCACCAAGGGCAACGCCCCGATCCGCGCCCGCCAGGTCGCGATCGGCGCAAGGCCGTGCGGCGCCCACCGCATCGCCTTGAGCTTGGTTTCAAAAAGGGGCCCTAGCGCGACGTAATCGGGTTCCGCCTGAAGCGCCACATCGAGCTCTTCGGCCGAATGCGTCGAAACGCCGAGCCGCACGCCTGCCGCCTTGATCGTCGGCAGGTCAGCGGCGGCGAGGTCTTCCTGGCCCAGATGCACGTAATCGGCACCCGCGCTGATCGCCTCGCGCCAGTGGTCGTTGACAATCAATTGGCAGCCGTGCGGCACGCAGACGTCGAGCGTGTCGATAATCTCGCGGCGGACGGCCTCACCGCTGACATCCTTCAGGCGAAGCTGCAGCGTCTTGACACCGAGGGGCACGATGCGTTTCGCCCAGGCGCTATCGGGCACGATGGGGTAGAACGCCGCGAGGTCGGCGTCAGCGGCGGCCTTGCGTTGGGGCATGGTGAACTCCTGCACATCGAAAGCGCCTCAGAGCAACGGGCGCGAGCCCGGGTTCACCCAGCGGGAGCCCGAGATCAACCGAAGATGATCTTCGTCTAGCAGCTAATGCGGCTTTGGGCGCCACGGATGTTTGAGGCCGTCATCTGCAGCTAGCTGCCGCGCGTCACACGTTCGGTCGTGCTTCACCGCAAACGTTGGCCCACACGTTTCAACGTTGGTCGCCGTTCGTCTTAGCGCATCAGCTTAGGCGACCTGATGCGGACGAAGTATTGGCCTCACAACTCAAAGAACGCCGTCCCTGCGACCGGCGTCGACGGCTGCGCCATGTCACGCATCTCCATGAGCCCCGCGTGGTGGGCCACGCGGCCAGCGTCGATAGCCATCGCGAAGGCCCTGGCCATAGCCACAGGGTCGGCGGCCTTGGCGACCGCGGTATTGAGGAGGACCGCATCGTAGCCAAGTTCCATCACATCGGCGGCGTGCGATGGCGCGCCGATCCCGGCATCGACGATGAGCGGAACGTTGGGGAAATAGCTGCGCATGCTGCGCAAGCCGTAGCGATTGTTGAGCCCTCGCCCGGTGCCGATCGGCGCGCCCCACGGCATGAGCACTTCGCACCCCGCGCGCAGCAAGCGCTCCGCCACGCTTAGGTCTTCTGTGGTGTAGGGAAACACCTCAAAGCCGTCCTTGGCCAAATCTTCAGCGGCGCTGACGAGGCCGAAGACGTCCGGCTGCAGCGTGTCATCATTGGCGATCACCTCAAGCTTGATCCAGGCGGTATCGAACAGCTCGCGCGCCATGTGTGCGGTGGTGATCGCCTCGCGGGGCGTGCGGCAGCCGGCGGTGTTGGGTAGGACGTGTACATCCAGGGCCGCGATCAGGTCGAAGAAGGTCTGTCCGGTGCCCGCGTTGGCGATGATGCTCTCGCGGGCGGGGCCATCCGGGCCCGTGCCTCCGCCTGCGCCTTCCTCTAGGCCGGGGCGCGCGTGCGAAGGCGTTTGGCCTTGGCCAGCGGTGGCGCCCGCCTGCCCGAGACGCGCCAGTTCGCGGCGCAAGGATACCGTCACAACACCCGCCTGCGACGCGTTGACCGCATCCTTGAGCACTTGAGGCGCCGGATACTGCGCCGTCCCCAGCAGCAAGCGTGAAGCTAGCGCGCGATCGTACAGCCGCAGCGGATCGTTACCGCCCGGTGTCGCCCCGTCGCGATCGTCATTACCGTCGTTGCCGTTACTTTTGGCGCCCCGATCATGCGTATCCATCGTCCGATCCGTCTTCCATCCACCAAGCGCCAAGCGCGAAAGCCGAACGCGACCCGCCTCAACGCCGGGCCGCTTCGGGCGTTCGCGTTCATCCTGCATCAGGTGGCACCACCCGCTGCGAAAGATGCCCGACCCATCAGCATGGCCTCAGATGTTGGCTCTGCTTCGATGCAGACCGCGAACCGATTCGAGCCGGTTCCACGTCCTAGCCTTTGGCGCTCTTTGCCGCCCGTTATTTCACCTGGGACGAAAGGACGCCAGCCGCCCCCCGCGAGCAGGGCAACGGCTCGTCCTCAAAGCAAAGCAACCGCTCCCGGCGCCTACCATCGTTCGGCAGCGGCTACTCGTTCAAAAATCGAACGGACTTGCCTCAAGCTCGCAGTGCCGCCCTTACGGACGGCTCGTTCTCGCGTGCCGCCGGTTCGCGATTCGCGTCTCTTAGAGTTCATCCGCTTCAGGTGGAATCACCTGAAGCGAAAGATGAACGGCAAAATAGAAGCTTAGATGCCGGTTCCGCTTCAATCTGAAGCGAACCGACTCTAGCTCATCGGGCGAACGCGCTTCTCAGGCCGTCATGGCCTCAAAAACCGGCCCTTGAGGCAGCCACCACCAACGCTCACCTTCGCCCATCTTCATGGGTCGCCCGCTTAACCGCCTTGCCGCGGCGAAAGCACCTCCACGTGGTCGCCCGCCGAAAGCGCCGTTCCTTCACGTTGCGAAGCGGGGACGAAAGCGCCGTTCAGCGCCGTCGCGACTTTGGCTCGCGGATCAAAGCCCATTTCGTTGAGCAACGCTGAGAGATCGCGCGACACCACATCGATCCGTTGACCGTTGACGGTCAAGCCGACGCGACCCGCATACTGCATTGACATCCTGCCTCCTCACAAGGCGCTGAAGACCACCGAGGTCTTCGCTCTCCATCTCGCCTGAAACCAAGCCCTGTTAAATGCGCCGCCATCCAAAGGTCCGCCGGGCACGGCCATGCCACCCCGGCGGCATGTCACTTTCTATCGCACCATGCGCGTCGACGAGCGTGCACTGGCACATGGGCCGCCTCGCCTAGATCATCGGGCGATTAATCGGGATCACCACAGGTGAGCCCGAAATCGCCCAAAG
>JBCBJZ010000057.1:0-20241 GCA_038522635.1 Pseudomonadota bacterium
ACGGGGCTGCGCTGACGCCGGAGCCGGCAGCCGCCAAGGGCTTCGTGCTGGAGCGTTCGTTCTACACGCTCGATGGCACGCCGGTGGATCTGACGCGGGCCGATGGTCAGGCGGCGACCCTCAAGCAGAACGAGCGTTTGGTGGTGGTGCTGCGCTTCAAGGGCGATCATCCAGGCGGCCGCCTTATGGTCACGGACCGCTTGCCGGCCGGCCTGCAGATCGAGAACCCGCGCCTCATCGACAGCGGTAACGTGGCCGCGTTGCCGTGGCTGAAGACCAAGATCCGGCCGCGTCATACGCAGTTCCGTGATGACCGCTTCCTGGCCGCGTTCGATCTCTTCAAGGCGCCGCGTGGTGCGGGCGGCACCGGGCCTGACGTGACGGTCGCCTATATGGTACGTGCGGTGACGCCTGGCACTTACGTGCATCCGGCGGCGACGGTCGAAGACATGTACCGGCCTGAGCGGTTCGCGCGTACGGTCGCCGGGCGCCTGATCGTGGAGCCCGCACGCTGATGTGGCGGCGTCAACGCGAGGGCCAGCGTAAGGGGCAACGCCCGGTGGGCGGCCCCTTGCGCGATCACGGGCGCGATCACGGGCGCCACCTGCGCAAAGCGATCGTGCTGACGCTCCTGATGGCGAGCGCCGGCGCGCTCTATGCAGCGCACGAAGGTTGGCGGCGGTTGGAAGCGCAGTTGGGCCCGCTGCCGCTGGCGCGCGCGAAGACCACGTCCCCCATCGTGGTCGATCGCAACGGCGCTCTGCTGCGCGCCTACACCACGGCGTCCGGGCATTGGCGGCTGCCCGCACGCGCCCGCGATGTCGATCAGCGTTACCTCAAGATGCTGATCGCCTATGAGGATGCGCGCTTTCATTCGCACTATGGGATAGATCCACTAGCGATCGTGCGCGCGGGCTATCTTTTGGTGCGGTACGGTCGGTTGCGGTCGGGCGCATCGACGCTCACGATGCAGGTGGCACGCCTGCTTGACGGCGTGCACGAGCGCAGCGCCATGGGTAAGCTTCGCCAGATGGTGCGGGCGCGCCAACTTGAGCGGCGCTTTAGCAAAGCTGAGATCCTCGATCTTTACATGCGGCTGGCCCCGTTCGGCGGCAACATCGAAGGCGTGCGTGCCGCGAGCCTGAGTTACTTCGGCATCGAGCCGCGCCGTCTTTCGGTGGCGCAGGCGGCCCTGCTTGTGGCTCTGCCACAGGCCCCAAGCGCACGCCGTCCCGACCGGCATCCTAAGCGCGCGCGGCGCGCACGCGCCAAGGTGCTCGCGCGCATGGTGAAGGCGGGCGTCATCACGCGGGCGGAACAGGCGCGCGCGTTGCAGGCGGCGATCCCGAAGCGTCGGCGGGCGTTCCCAGCTCTTGCCCCCCATCTGTCAGATCGCGTGCGCGCGGCGCAGCCCCATCGCCTGATCCACCGCTTGACGCTGAAACGTCGCCTGCAGATCCAACTCCAGCGGCTCGCCCGACGTCACGCCCAACAGCATGGCGCGCGCCTGTCGGCAGCCCTGCTCGCGATCGACCATGCCTCGGGCGAGATCATCGCGCATGTGGGATCGGCGGGTTTCTTCGATGAGACGCGGTTTGGCGCGATCGATATGACGGCGGCTTTGCGCTCGCCGGGGTCGACGCTGAAGCCCCTCGTTTACGGGCTCGGCTTCGAACGTGGCGTCATCCATCCGGAGACCCTGATCGAGGATCGCCCGGTCCGTTTCGGTCGCTACCGCCCGCGCAATTTCGATAAGACGTACAGCGGCACGGTGACGGTGCGCGAAGCGTTGGCGCGCTCGCTTAACATTCCGGCGGTCAAGGTGCTGCATGCGGTCGGGCCCGGCGCGTTGCTCGGCCGGTTCAAGCGGGTTGGCGTCGAAGTTGCTCTGCCTGAGGCGACGACACCCGGGCTGCCGGTCGCGCTTGGCGGGCTTGGTATGACGATGCGCGAACTGGCGGCGCTCTACGTGGGCATGGCGCGCGGCGGTGATGCGATCCGTTTGCGCCATCTTCGTGCACCGCGTGTGGACGGTGATGCGGTTGCAGCGCTGGGCACAAGGCACGGTGAGGCTGAGCCGAACGTTGCTCTGCTCAAGGCGGTTGGCTTTCGCCGCGGTCATGCGCGGCTGCTGGAGCCGGCCGCTGCCTGGCATGTGGCCGACATCTTGAAGATGGCTCCGGCACCTGATGGCGCGCGCCGCGGACGCATCGCGTACAAAACCGGCACCTCCTACGGGTTTCGCGATGCCTGGGCGGCGGGCTTTGACGGGCGTCACACGGTGGTCGCTTGGATCGGTCGGCCCGATGGTGCTGCAACGCCGGGCCTGCTGGGGCGGCTCGCGGCTGCACCGTTGTTGTTTGACACGTTCGCGCATGTGGCCAAACGCACCACGCCGCTCGCGCGTGCGCCTGACGGGACTCTGCGGGCGCGCGGCGCTGACCTGCCGCCACCGCTAAAGCGGTTTCGCGATGATGGGGTGGGCCCCGAAGCGCGCGGGCCCTATCTGGCGCAACCGTTGGCGATCGCTTTTCCGCCGGATCGCGCACAACTGGAAATCGCGATGGCGCCCTCGCGGTCGATCGCGCGTGTTCAATGGTCTGTTGCGAACGCTGAGCTTCCTAAGCCTGAACCTGAGCCTGAGCAGGAGCCCGTGATGCTGCGCGCCAGCGGGGGCACGTTGCCGCTGACTTGGTTGGTGGATGGGCGGGTGTTGAAGGCATCGCCGCATGAGCGTCACGTCTGGTGGCAGCCGCGCGAACCGGGCTTCGTTACCTTCGTGGTGATCGACGCGGCTGGGCGTACGGCGCGCGCCAGCGTCCGGCTTCGCGCCAGTGCACCTTGACCCTCGCGGCCGCCCCGATGGTTCGCGCTCGTGCACGTCTGGGCTCGATCTTGGTGTCGCCTTGGGTTGCCGCTTGCGAGGATCGTCCGCACCCGGTAAGCGCGGGTGGCGCGTCGAACGGCGCGCGCGCGTGCAGAGCGTTGGGGGGATGAATGGATCGATCGGCAACGGTAGCGCAAGTGCGCTTACGCGCCGCGTGGATGGCGCACAGCTTTGCAAAGCCCGTGAACGCGGCTGTGGGCGCCGCACGCCGCACGTTTGTAACGGCCGTTTGGCGCCAGGGATGCGAGGGACATAGGGCAAGCGAGGAGCGCGAGGCGCACCGCGCCGTCTATGATCGGCTGGCCGCAAGTTTTGCAATGTCCGCCTTCGCGCTTAGCATCGTCGGGCCGTTGATCATGGCGGACCCTCACGATGGGCCGGCCGGCGGCGACGGGAACAGCGTCGGCAACGCGGAGCGCTCAAGCGGCGTCCCCGCAGCGCAACACGATGGATCGTGGGTGATCGCCGGTTACACCGGCTCACCCTACACGCACGCCTCCGACATCACGTTTAAGCGCGCCGCCGCCGCAACGCCGGCCACAGCGGATCCAGATCTGACCGGCGCTACCGACCTTACCGTCGAAGGCGTTGACTGGATCGGGCGTCCCTTCAAAGCCCCGATCTACTACGGCGTGCGTGTCCAGAACTGGTCCAGCACCAGCGCCTTTGGCGGCATGCTCGACTTCACGCACTCCAAAGCGATCGCGCCGCGCGACCAGGTCACGCAATTTCGCGGGCAATGGAACGGACGCGATCTGACCGGGATGCGTCGCATCGACGATGTGTTTCGCAAGCTTGAGTTCAGTCACGGGCACAACACGCTGACGCTAAATGGCCTGGTGCGGCTTTGGGGAAGCGGGCGCGTGCGTCCCTATCTGGGTGTTGGCGGGGGCGTGTCGCTGCCGCATACCGAGATCCATTTCAAGGGCGCGCCGAAGCGCACGTATGAGTACCAGTACACCGGGCCGGCGTTTCAGGCGCTGGGCGGGATCGAACTGCCGGTGGGCGGACGGTTGTCGCTGTTCATCGAGTACAAGCTGACGGTTGCGCCCTACGCGGCGCCGCTGCATCGGCGCAACGGCACGATCCTGGCTGAAGATGTTTGGCGGCAATGGCTTGACTGGTGGCGCGGCGTCGCGCCGCCGGGCGGTTGGGCGACCACGCGTTTGGTGAGCCATCAGATCGCAGGCGGCCTCGGTGTACGGATTGCGAAGGGCAGCCCAACGCGATGAACGCGAGGTTGCACCGCGGGGAAAACGAAGCGTTCATCCGTGAAACGCGAACTGACTCAAGATGTTTTGCCGTTCATCTTTCGCTTCAGGCGATTCCAACTGAAGCGGATGAACTCTAAGGGCGTTGTCGGGTCGCAGCGATCAGCGGCTCACCGGACGAGGTGGCCCGCGCTGGCGCCTGCATGACCGCGTCACACGCGCTGCCCCACGCTTCGCTTGGCGCTCCACGCATGCCGCGCAGCCAGTCCGTTAGGAAATCGAGGAACACGCGCAGCTTCGGCAACATGTGCTTGGCGCTCGGATAGACGCCCCAGATCGCCGTTTCGCTCGGGGCCGCGAAGTCCTGGAACAACTCCACCAGGTCGCCGCTTTTGAGTTCCTGCAGCACCGTCAACTCGCTGGTGTTGACGATGCCCTGACCGTGGATGGCGGCATAGCGCAGCAAGCTTCCATTGTCGGAGCGCAGTTGGCCGTTGACGCGAACGCCGGTGACCGCACCGTCGATCGTGAAGGCCCACTGCTTCTTGTCGGCGAGGAGCAAGCATTGATGACTTGCAAGGTCAGCGGGGTGGTGAGGCACGCCATGGCGCTGCAGGTAGAGCGGTGATGCGACCACGACGCGGCGATCGGAGGCGAGGCGTTTTGCGATCAGCGTTGAATCGGGGAGTTCGCCGGTGCGGATCGCAAGGTCGTAGCCGTCTTCGTGCAGGTTCACGTAGGTGTCTGTGAGGTCCATTTGCACTTCGACGTCGCTGTAGGCGTTCATGAAGTCGCACATGGCTGGTGCCATGATCGCGCGGCCGAAGCTTGAGGGGGCTGAAACGCGGATGCGGCCTTTGGGCTTCGTCACGGCTTCGCTGACGGCGGCGCGTGCGGTCTCAACCTCGTCGAGGATGCGTTCGACATGGCTAAGGAAGGTACGTCCCTCTTCGGTGATGCGGATGGAGCGTGTGGTACGATCGAAGAGGCGCACGCCCAGTTCGCTCTCGAGCGCCTGGATGCGTTTGGAGATCGTACCGGGGGTCAACGCCATTTCGAGGCCCACGGCAGAGAGGTTTTGCACCGATGCCACGCGCACGAAAATGCGCATGTCCTGGAGGTCCATAACCTGTGCTCCCCGTGTTCGTGGTGCGCCTGAGCGGTTGAGGCGCGCCGGTTTCCACCCATCCTGCATGCCGCTGCGCTTGCCAAGCGGCACATCATTGTTGCCCCGCAGCGTTAGAGGTGCGGGTTGGGGCGCTACTTGATGATGCGACCGCGCCGGTCCTTGCGGGGGCGCTTGGGTGCATCGCGCGGCAGCGCGCATCATGTTTGTTGGGGCACGTTGAGCGGCTTTGAACGAGCACACGCGCCTTAGATGATCTGACTGTAGCCTCGCGCAGGCGAAACATCAAATGCCTGAAGCGCGCAACGGTCGATGTTGTTCACGCGTGCATGGTTGAGTGGTCTACGGACCTCGCAGGCCGGCGACCCAAAGACTGGCATTATTGCGACCGGTCTTGTGACTGGCGGCAAGACGGGACGTGCGCTGACCCATGTCGCCACGGACCAGCGTCCTTGGGCGTTGCCGCATTCGCTTTCGCGCAACGGCCGCAACGCGCGGATCACCGACTCAAATCGTCTTCGGTCGATTTCGGGCTCACCTATGATCCCGATCGATCGCTGAGATGATCTAAAACTGACGCAGCAAGCGCTCTAGATACTCGAGTTCAAGCTCAGGGCGCATTTGCTCGCCAAGGCGGCGACGCAGTTCGCGCAGGATCTCGCGCGAGCGCTGGGCGTCGAACTTCTCGGGGATCTCCACGCGCGCGCCGAGGTCCGTACCATCGGAGTTGTTGTCCGCGCGCGGCCGCCCGAGCGGGTCACGCGGTTGACCGCGCCTCTGCCCTTGGTTGCGGCCGAACTGCCGCTGCATGCGCGAGAGCATTTGCTCAGCCATCTGCTGGGCGCCCTGGCGTAGTTGCTCCAAGGCTCGGCGTTCCTGGCGTTGCGCTTCGCCTAGGTCGCCGCGTTCCAGCGCCCGGCGCGCCTGATCCATGGCGCGTCCCGCATCGCCGAACTGGCCCGGCGGGCGCATCCCCATGCCGCGCATACCGCGCTGCAGTTGGTTCAACTGGCTGCGCAAGTTGCCCTGCCGTTGACTAAGAGAGCCCTGCCCGCCCGGCTGTTGGCCGTTGCGGCCCTGGCCCCGGCCTTGTTGGCCCTGTTGGCCGCGCTGGCCTTGTTGACCTTGCTGGCCCTGTTGGCCGCGTTGCCCTTGTTGCCCCTGCTGCTGACCTTGCTGACCGCGTTGGCCCTGCTGCCCGCGCTGACCTTGTTGGCCTTGACGCTGCTGGCGGAAGGTGTCGTCGAGCAGCTGCTGTTGGCGCCCGATCAGGTTGCCGAACTGATCCATCATTTGCATCATCTGCTGGTTCTGACGGCCGTTGCCGCGCGCCATGCGTCCCGATTGCAAACGGTCGAGCATCTCACGCAATTGGCTCAGCATCTGTTGCGCGGACTGGCGGTCGCCGTTACGTGCGGCGCGTTCCATTTCGCGCAGCATCTGCTCCAGGCTTTGCTGGTTGCGCGCCTGGTTCTGGCGTTGCTGCTGTTGCCCGCGCTGGTTGGGCGGCGCTTGTTGTGCAAGTTGGCTCAGATATTTCTGCAAGGCCTGGCGCAACTGCTGCATCAGCTTGGCGATCTCTTCTTTCGAAGCGCCATCGCGAAGGGCTTTCGAAAGCTTGTCTTGAAGGTCGCGAAGGCGCCGCCGTGCGGCCGAGAGATCTCCGTCCTCAATGCGTAGCGCGATCGACCAGAGCTGTTCGATTGAGCTTTGCAGCCGTTCGCGCGTGAGAGGGCGCAGCAAACGGTGATGCACCGAGCGCATGCCAAGGTAAACCGCGCGATCCTTGATGAAAGCCTCCGGCGCGAGCGTCAGCGCATCGAGTGCGGCGGCGACGTCGCCTGCGTCACGCGGGTCGGCGATGAGCGTGCGACGTTGCTCGATGACCGCGCGTGCCAGCGGGTTTCGGAAGAACCGCTCGGGCAGAATCATGTCGACGTCGCGCGCGCGGCCGATTTGTCCGGCCTGATCCTGCACGCTTAGGCGCAAACGCACCTTCATGCCCGACCAGGGATGCTTTGAGAGGTCGTGCGTGGTTTTGACGTCCGGCGACTTCGCTTTGAGGCGCGGGAGGCGCAACGCCAGCGTCGGAGGTTGGGCGAGCGGTGGCCGCGGACCGGTCTTTGCAGGCTTGCGCGCCCAATCCGCCCGGGTCTCCGGCGCAGCATTCTTAAGGCGAAGGATACGCGCTTGCGCTTTCACGATGCCGTAATCGTCTTGCACCTTGTAATCGAGCTTGAGGCGTCCGGTGGCGGTACGGATCGGTGCACCGTTCAGCGCGATCGACGGTGGCTGATCGGGGATCACGGCGAACGCCCAGGCCGCAACCTCGGTACCGTTCTTGAGGACCCTGATCTTGCCCGAGCGGCGGATCTCATGGCGGATCTCGGCGATGCCCGTGCCGGATTGCCCGACCACCGTGTCGCCCGCGTTTTTCGACGCGATCTTTTGGGGCGTTTGCGCGCCGTCGGGCAGAACTTCCAGCGTCAGTTCAGCATCGTTGTCGCCACTGAAGCGCACGATGAGGACGCTGCGCTCGGGCAGGGACAAGGGGCGCGAGGACCCTTCGCCGTCCAGCAACACGGGCTTGACCGCGAGCGCTTGCGAACCGTCGGCCAACATCACCGGTGGCTTGCGCGTATAGGGCGGCGGTGTCACCCAGGCATCAAGGCGGCCGCTCACTTCGGCCACGGGCGCTGTAAACCGGAACGCGCTCATCAGCCGATCGCGGGCGCTGTCACCGGCGACGGCGGTGCCGATCACCACGGCGAGCAGCAGCAGCGCACGCAAGGCGATCGGATCATGCCGGTCGGTGCGCGGGGCTGGCTTGCCAACGCGCAAGCCCGCGATCATGCGGGCAAGGCGCGACTTGTGCGCCGTCCAAAGCTTTTGCGATTGCGGGTCGGCCGTGGTTGCGGTCGCCTCATCTTCGTAGGACGATGCAGGGCGATGTTTAAGGCCGGACGCGTTTTCCATACGCCGGATCGCGGTCGCGCGGTCAGGCCAGCGCGTACGCACCACGAGCACCAGGGCGCCGAGCAGGGCGAGCGCGAAAGCTGCAAGACCCGCTTTGTGGGCGACATCCCCAAGCTGCGGCCAAAGCCCGGCCATCGACGCGACGATGAATAGCCCGACAACCCCGAGCACCAGCCAGAGCCGTGGCATCAGGCGCTCGATTAACAGGGCCCACTGGCTTCGGCGAACTTTGCGGTCGAGCAGCTTGTCAGCCGGGGAGCGGGGCGGCGGTGCGGCGTACGGGTCATGCTGGGTCATGGCGTATCCTTACCATGGCCGCTTTGAGCGGCCGATGACGATCGGCGCGGTTCGTAACCGCGGTCGCGCTTGGGTTGAGTATAGGGTGAACGGGGTATGAGCGAAAAGGCTCAAACCGAGGCTGTACGCATAACCATTTGGTAATGCGTAGCGCATCGGCGGCTTCAAAAAGCGCTTCTATTACAGTCGCTTCACGCCAGGGGCGGGCTTCGCGTTCGTCAGCGTCGCGAGCCGGGCTTAGCGCTCCAGCCAGGGCGGGATTGCATCAAGGCCGATCAAGGCGTCGTAGCTCGGGCGCGGTCTTACAACGTGGAAGGCCGTGCCGTTGACCATGACCTCAGGGATCAGCGGCCGCGAATTATAGGTCGACGCCATCACCGCGCCGTAAGCGCCCGCGCTCATCAACGCCAGCAGATCATCCCGCTCAAACGGGGGAAGCGGGCGTCCTTGCGCGAGAAAATCGCCGGTCTCACAAACCGGGCCCACGATGTCCTGGATGATGTTGGTGCGCGCCCGGTGGCTCTCCTCCACCGGCCAGACGTCGTGGAAGGCCTCGTAAAGTGTCGGGCGCAGCAGGTCGTTCATCGCCGCGTCAACGATGGTGAAGGTCTTGTCCGCTCCAGGCTTGGTGTAGATTACGCGGGTGACGAGGATCCCGGCGTTGGCGGCGATCATGCGGCCAGGCTCAAGCACCAGCGATAGTCCCAGATCGCCGAGCGCTTCGTGCACCACATCGGCGTAGTCACGCGGCGGTGGTGGCACGTCGTTGTCACCGCGGTAGGGGACGCCCAGGCCGCCGCCCAGATCGAGGTGGGTCAGCGCGTGGCCTTCCTCGCGCAGCGCCAGCAAAAGGCTACGCATGCGCGCGAACGCATCGCGAAACGGTTGCAGCGTGGTGATTTGCGAGCCGATGTGCATGTGGATGCCGGACGCCTTCAGGCCGGGCAGGGCCGCGACGCGCTCAAACAGTGCGGGCGCATCATCGAACGGGATACCGAACTTGTTTTCAGCCTTGCCGGTCGAGATTTTTGCATGCGTTTGCGCATCGACGTCGGGGTTCACGCGTAACGCGACCGCGGCGATCTTTCCGGCGGCGAGCGCTGCAGCGTTCAGCGCCTCCAGTTCGGCCGCTGACTCCACGTTGAACGATAAGATGTCTTGCCCGAGCGCGTAGTCCATCTCGCTGCGGGTCTTGCCCACGCCTGCGAAAATGATGCGTTCGCCCGGCACGCCCGCGGCGACCGCGCGTCGCAATTCACCTTCGGATACGACGTCCATACCCATGCCGCGATCGGCCAGCGTCTTGATGACGGCCTGGTTGCTGTTCGCTTTGATGGCGTAGCAGATCAGCGGCGAGGTCTTGGTGAAGGCCTCGCGCAAAACGTCGAAATGGCGTGTGAGCGTCGCCGTCGCGTAGCAGTAGAAAGGGGTGCCGACGCGCTCGACGATGTCGCGCAGGTCGACGCTTTCGGCATGGAGCACGCCGTCGCGGTACGAAAAATGGTGCATGAGGAGAAAGCTAGCGGATCAGGCCGTCGAGCACAAAGCCGCGATGTTCCTTGGGCGCGTTAGGCGGTTTGCCGGCGTTTTCCACCTGTGCGCTCGGCGGCGGCTCCAACGAACCGCGCACGCCGCAGCCGGCGAGCAGGCCCGCCACCAGCATCAAACCGATCGCCATCGTTGCAGAACGCGTCATCACAGCCTCGCATCAGTTCGCGCGCCGTCGCCCTCGCCTACGGACGCGCGCACCAGCATCGACCTAAGCCCGGCCCAGGTCCTTGGCCAGCTTTTTCAGCCAGGCTCGCGCCATTTTCCGCACATTCTGTGGCGCGGTTCCCCCATAGCTCGTTCGGCTGCGCACGGAGTTTTCCACGCTGAGCACATCGAAGACGCCGTCCGTGATGCGCGGTTCAACGCCCTGCATGACGTCGAGCTGCAGCTCATGCAGGTCACAACCGGCCGCATCCGCAAGCGCGACCAGCCGCCCCGTGACGTGGTGAGCATCACGGAACGGCATCTTCAGTTCGCGCACAAGCCAGTCCGCAAGGTCCGTCGCGGTTGAGAAACCTCGTCCAGCCGCCTTGGCCATCGCATCGCGGTTGGGCGTCATGTCGGCCACCACCCCGGCCATCGCTTCGATCGCCAGGGCTAGCGCGTCGATCGCGTCGAACGTGACCTCTTTATCTTCCTGCATGTCCTTGGAGTAAGTCAGCGGCAGGCCTTTCATCACGATCAGCAGGCTTTGGAACGCACCCGCGATCCGGCCAACCTTGGCGCGGATCAACTCGGCGGCATCCGGGTTGCGCTTTTGCGGCATGATGGAGGAGCCGGTGGTGAACGCGTCCGTTAGCGCGATAAAGCCGAACTGGGGCGTCATCCAAATCACGATCTCTTCGGCAAGCCGTGACAGGTGCATCGCGCACATCGATGCGGCGGCGAGCGTCTCAAGCGCAAAGTCACGGTCCGCGACCCCATCGAGCGAATTCGCGTTGGGGCGGTCGAAGCGGAGCGCGTGGGCGGTGGCCTTGCGATCGATCGGGAACGACGTGCCGGCCAATGCCGCGCAGCCTAGCGGGCATTCGTTGAGGCGGCGGCGTGCGTCGGCAAAACGGCCGCGGTCGCGCGCGATCATCTCCACGTAGGCGAGCATGTGGTGGCCGAAGGTGACCGGCTGGGCGGGCTGCAAGTGCGTGAAGCCCGGCATGACCGCATCGTGGTAGGCATCGGCCTGTGTCGCGAGCGCGTGCTGAAGCCGCGCGAGGCCGCCGTCGAACGCGTCGATCGCATCGCGCACGTACATGCGAAAGTCGGTCGCGACCTGGTCGTTACGTGAGCGCGCTGTATGCAGGCGACCTGCGGCCGGCCCGATCTTTTCGGTCAGCCGCGCCTCGTTGTTCATATGGATGTCTTCGAGCGATCGCGCAGGATTGAAGGTGCCGTGAGCCCACTCCTGCGCTATCTCTCGCAAGCCCTTGAGGATCGCGCGGGCGTCGCTCTTCGCGATGATGCCGGTGTCGGCCAACATGGTGGCGTGCGCGATCGAGCCTTCGATGTCCTGCTGGGCCATGGCACGGTCGAAGTCGATGGAAACGTTGATGCGCTCCATCACCTGCGAGGGTGGAACAGCGAACCGGCCGCCCCACATGGGGTTAGCGGTCTCTGGCGTGCCGGCCGGCGTCTTGTTCGTCTGGGATTTGTTCGTCTGGGACTGGGCGGGCCTCGGCGCGGATGCAGGCGCGGCACCAGATGCGGTCTTACGGCTCACGGGAGATCGTTCCTCGGTCAAGGGCAGGGCGCCAAACGGGCAAGATGTAACGCGGATGGCGGCGCTATAGGCGCGAAGCGCAGACAGCCACGACGCATGACGGTGCTGAGAGCGTCATGCACAACGATGATGGAGCAACACATGCGCACCGTGCGGGTGTATTTGTGGGCGGCCGTGTTGTCCGCTTTGGGCGGGTTTGCTGCCGTATACGCGATGCTGAGCCTGGATGCCAATGGCGTTGGCCCAGGCCCATCGGCGGCCGATGCAGCGCCGTCGCAAACGGCTGTTGTCCAGCGGGCCGCGGCACCCAAGCAGTTTGCCGCACCGGCAACGCAGCAAGCCCAGCCTCAGCTGAAGGCTGAGCCCGTCGCCGGCGAAGCGTCGCCCAAGACGAAGCTCAACCGCGGCGACATGGTCACTTTCGTCTTCAAGCCCGATCGCCCAGCGATGCCGGACCTGCGCTTCGTCGATCTCCAGGGCAAACCGCGCGCGCTGTCTGACTGGAAGGGCAAGGTGGTGCTGCTTAACCTGTGGGCGACGTGGTGCGCGCCCTGTTTGCGCGAGATGCCGGCGCTCGATCGCTTGCAGAAGGCGTTGAAGTCGGATGGCTTTGAGGTCGTCGCGCTGTCGCTGGATCGAAAGGGTGCGCAGGTCGCCAAGCGCTATCTCGATCGCCTCAAGGTGACGGCCCTGCCCGTGCTGAACGATCCGAAGATGCGATCCTGGAACGCCCTCAAAGCTCATGCGCTCCCGGTGACCTTTCTGATTGACGCGCGAGGGCGTGAGATCGGCCGTCTGGTGGGGCCGGCGGAGTGGGATGGCGCGGATGCGAAGCGGCTCATCAAAGCGCATGTGAAGTGACGGGCTCTGATCAGAGCTTGAGGCTGCCGGACCTGCCGACGCATGCGCATCGCCCGGGACAGGGCACAGCGCCTGACATGGCCCCGCTGCATGCGGCAAAAGCCCTGTTGCCTGACGCGGAAGCGATCGATTGGGCGGCGTTGAACCAACTTGTGCCGTTCGATTACGGCTTGCGCCTTTACGAGGCTCGCTACTTTTGGGAGGCGCACGAGGTGTGGGAACCGGTGTGGCTCGCCGCATCGCCCAACAGCGCGCCCCGCTGCTTTTTGGCCGGCGTGATCCAGCTCGCCAACGCGGCGTTGAAGCTCAGCCTCGTTCAACCCAAAGCCGCCCGCCGTCTGATCGCGCTCAGTTGCCAGCATGTCGATGAGGCACGCGCCCGCGGCGCTTGTGGACCCAGGTATGATGCGCAGACGTTGGAGGCCCTGGCGGCGGCCGCGCGGGGTTGGTCGACACTCATCGAGGCGCAGGAGCGGGCAAGCGACGGGCCTTTAGGAGAAGCTGCTGCGGTAGCGTTGGTCGACGCCCGCCCGCGCTTGCTGGTGTGAGGGGGTATCGCGGGCGCCTGCGTTGTCAGGTTCCTGTTTGAAGTGACGGAGGCGCTCGCCTGACGCAACACTAAAGTCGGTTCGCTTCAGCTTGAAGCGGAACCGACATCTAAACTTTTGTTTTGCCGTTCATCTTTCGCCTCAGGCGATTCCACCTGAAGCGGATGAACTCTAAGGCATCGCATTGCGCGCTTCGTGGCTTAATACGTCTCGACGTGGTAGCGGCCGCTTTCGCGCATGGCGGGCTTGAGAGTGTCCCAGTCGAGGCCGGCGCCGCGGCAGATGTCGGCGAGCGCTTCGTCGACGCCGGTCTCCATGCCCTTGAGCCCGCAGATGAAAACGTGCGTTTGCTCCTGATCGAGCACGCCGAGGAGGGCTTCACGATCGTTGCGCATGCGGTCCTGCACGTATTCCTTCGGTTGACCGGGCACGCGTGAATAGGTGAGCTGCTTGTTCAGCAGGCTGTCGGGCACCTTTTGCAGCGGCCCGAAGTAGGGCAGTTCGCCCGGCGTGCGCGCACCGAAATAAAGAAGCAGCTTGCCCGTGGCGCCCGGCATCGCGCGCCGACGCCGCTCGGTGAAGGCGCGGAACGGCGCAGAACCGGTGCCCGTGCAAATCATGATGATGTTGGCAGCTGGATCATTCGGCATCAGGAACGTCGCGCCGAACGGTCCGGTCACGTTGACCTTGGCGCCGCGCTCCAGGTCGCACAGGTAGCCCGAGACCAGGCCGCCCGGCGTGCGCTTGACAGTAAGGGCGACGTTATTGGCGTTGGGTTTTTCGCCGTCGCGGGACGATGCGATCGAGTAGAGGCGCGGCGCCTGTTCGTTGCCGTCGGCGTCTGTGACCGCAGGCACAATCCCGATCGATTGGCCCTCGAGCACCGGGAAGACGGTATCGCCGAAGCTCAAGATGATGTGGTGGACGTCGCTTTCGCTGGCTTCGTCGGTGATGCGGTAGTTGCCTTGGACGGTGGCGACGGCCGGCTTGCCGCGGGTGTAGAGGTTGACCGTGGGCTTGGCGGCCGATGCGGGTGCGAAGGTGCGCCCGCCCACGCCCGCATGCGCTTCGGCAAGCAGGGCTGCGATGTCGTCTTCCGTCGCGTCGAAGGCGGCCGCGGCGGCGGCATCCTCAAGTTCTGCCTGTTCGGGAAGCTCAAACCACTCGTATTGTTCTTCAAGGGTGTAGGGCGTTTGGACCACGCGCCAGTTGTCGATCGAGCCGGTCGGGCAAGGCGCAATGCAGTCCATGCAGAAGTTGCACTTGTCGGCGTCCACCACGACGTTGTCGTCGTTGTGCGTGATGGCATCGATCGGGCACATCTCTTCGCACGTGTAGCAGCGGATGCAGATTTCCGGGTCGATCAGGTGCTGCTTCTTCAGACCCGCTGCGGGCGTGGCGCCGTCCATGGGATGTTCCTCAAGCGATGCGAAGGCTGATGCCGCGCCGACGCTTTCCAGCCGGCGCGGCGTGCTCGTACGATCAGTCGCGGACGATCTTCACGTACTCGAAGTCGCCAGCCTTGTTGTCGATGCCGATCTTCGGCGCGGCGATCCAGCCGGCATAGCGACCGGGCTCCCAGCAGGGCACCATCAGCGATTGGATGAAGTCGCCGTCGGCCTTGGTCGGCAGGAACTCATCGCGCCGGGCCGCCCAGGTTTCATCGCTCACCATCTCACCATCGGGTGTCGCATTGACGTTGCGGAACTCGCCGATGCCGCGGTTGAAGGCAACGGACGGCAGCTTCAATTCGAACGCCACACCCGTCTTCTTGATGAGCCGGTTCCAGCGCGACACCCCGCCCTGGCAATCGCGCACGTAGTCATCACGCAGGCGCATGTTGATGGCGGTGAGCGCTGGCTCATCGACAAGTGCCATCTTGCCGTTGACCATCTTCAGCACAGGATAAGTCTGGCTCGTCAACACGTGGTCATCGTCGATCTTCTGCTCTTGGAAGCGCCCTTTCAGGCCGGCGTTGTAGTAGTTTGCCGCGTTGGTGGAGACTTCCGAGCCGAACAGATCGAGCGAAAGCGAGAAGTGAAGGTTCGCTTTCTTTTGGATGGTCGGCAGATCGATGACGCCGAGCGCGCGGATCTTCGCGATGTCGTAGGGATCCTCGATGCCGGCTTCTTTCATGGCCTGACAGGTCCGCTCGATCGTGCGGCCTACGCCCGTCTCACCCACGAACATGTGGTGGGCTTCCTCAGTCAGCATGAAGCGGCAGGTGCGCGACAACGGGTCAAAGCCTGACTGCGCAAGGCTCTCGAGCTGCATCTTGCCGTCACGATCGGTGAAGAACGTGAACATAAAGAATGACAGCCAGTCCGGCGTCTCCTCGTTGAAAGCGCCGAGCATGCGCGGCTGGTCCTCGTCACCGGACGAGCGCTGCAGCAGCTGATCAGCCTCTTCGCGCCCGTCGCGCCCGAAGTACTTCTGCAGCAGATAGACCATGGCCCAAAGGTGGCGGCCTTCTTCGACGTTGACCTGGAACAGGTTGCGCATGTCGTAGAGGGAGGGGGCGGTCTTGCCGAGGAAGCGCTGCTGCTCCACCGAAGCGGGTTCGGTATCGCCCTGAATGACGATGAGGCGACGCAGCATCGCGCGGTATTCACCAGGCACTTCCTGCCAGGCTTTCTCGCCCTTATGCGCGCCGAAATTGACCATGCGCTCTTCATCACGCGGCGCCAGCAGGATGCCCCAACGGTATTCGGGCATTTTCACGTAATCGAACTTGGCCCAGCCTTTGGGGTCAATCGAGATCGCGGTGCGCAGGTAGACCTCAGACGACTGGAAGCCGTCAGGACCCGATGCCATCCACCAGTCGATGTAGCCAGGATGCCAGCGCTCGAGCGCTTTGAGCACGCGCTGGTCGTCGTGCAAGCCGACGTTGTTGGGGATCTTGGTCGAGTAATCGACGAACGTCGTGTCAGCCATGGGTGGTTCTCCTACGCGATTTCAGTCGAATGTCGTTGTCGATGGCGGGTGCGGTTAAAGATCGTCATCACGCAGCGCCATCATCAGATCGTTGTTTTCTTCGATCCGCAGCATCCGCACATCGCGGACGGACGGCTCGAACCAGGGAAACTTGGCGGCCAGCCGCTGCACCACGGTGACGCAGCGGACCGCATCCACGGTCTCATCGCCAAAATAGGTGCTGCCCTGTTTCCACTCGAAGCCGCGGGCGGTCAGGAAGCTGCGGATGTCTGAATAGGCGTTGTTCCAAGATGGCCCGGGGTACTGCTGCTGCAGCATTTGTCTGTCCAGGTCGCAGATGATGGCGTACATCCGTCCGCTTCCTCCGCCGAAATTGTGACCCCGTCCAACCGAGCGTTGCATCGCGTCAGACCCGGCCTGGATCGAAGGCGGCTTTGACGCCGCTGCCGTAGCGCTTGAGCGCGCCATCTTCGCCGACCGCGTTGGGTCGCTGAAAGATCCAGTTTTGCCATGCGGTCAGGCGGCCAAAGATCTTGGTTTCCATCGTTTCAGGGCCGGCAAAGCGCAGGTTGGCTTCCATACCGGTCAGGCCGTCAGCTGAGAAACTCGCACGCTCCTCCAGGAAGATGCGAACCTCATCTTCCCAGTCGATGTCGTCGAAAGCTGTGGTGACAAAGCCGCGCGCTTCGCAGGTTTCCGCATCGAGCGGTTCGCCGATGGATGCGCGTGCGGCGTCGACGCTTTCGGGTTCGCCAAGAAAGCGCGTTTCGAGCCGTGTGAGAGCGTTGCTCATCGTCAGCGGGCCGAAGTTGCTGGCGGACAGTTGAACCGTTGCCGGCGGCCGGTTGTCTCCCTCGAATGTGCCGATCAGCATGAAGGAGCGGTCGCAGGCAAAGACGATCTCGGCGAGCGTGCCAGCGAAGCAGCTCCCAGGTTCCACAAGCGCGACCAGCGAGCGCGATGTCACGTCCAGGCGACGCAGCACGCGTTTGCGGTAATGCGTGATTTCGCGGGCGAGCCAGTGGTCTTTGTGGGCGTCGAGAAAGGCGTCGTAGGCGAGGACACGCGCAGGGTCGCCCTGCGATTTGAAGACGAGCACGCCGATGTCGCCTTCGTTGAGGCGCAGGTGCAAGAGCGCGTCATCGAGGTCGCGCGCGGCCTGTAACGCCCAGAATGCAGCAGCCTGCTCGACCATGGCGTCAACCGTGCCAGGCGGTTCGTCGCGCGGACCGTTGAGGGTCAGCGTGGCGCGCTTCGAAGCGCGGTCGATGGCAAGGTTGAGCGTGGGGTAGGTGACCGTGTCGCCCTCGATGCTACGCTCAACCGGGGTGAGCTTGATGCCCGTGGCTTCGTCCGGCCGGTCGGACTGCGCGGCCAAGGCCTCGATTTCCTCGGCCAATGCGGCATCGAATTTCGAGTTCGGCGCGGCACGATCGGCGAGCCGCCAGGCGACTGCGCGCGTACCCCGGACGCCCTCTTCGGTGGTGCAAAACGCATCGGCGAGGTCACGGCGGACTTTGCGCTTGTCGGTGACGCGGGTCAGCCCGCCGGTGCCGGGGAGGACGGCGAGCAGCGGCAACTCAGGCAAAGAGACGGTCGAGTTCCCATCGTCGGCGAGCAGGATGCGGTCGCACGCAAGCGCCAGTTCGTAGCCGCCGCCCGCTGCTGTCCCGCGGATGGCGCACAGGTACTTTTGCCCGCTGACCGTGCTCGCGTCTTCCATCGCGTTGCGCGTTTCATTCGTAAATTTGCAGAAGTTGACCTTGTGGGCGTGTGAGGCGGACGCGAGCATGCGGATGTTGGCGCCGGCGCAGAAGACGCGATCCTTGCCGGAGCGCAGTACCACAACCTTGACGTTGGGATGCTCAAAACGCAGGCGCTGAATGGCGTCGGCCAACTCGATGTCGACGCCGAGGTCGTAGGAATTCAGCTTGAGGTCGTAGCCGGGGAAGAGGCCGGCCGTTTCATCGACGTCCATGATGAGGTGGGCGGTGTGGCCCTCAACCTCGATGCGCCAATGGCGGTACTGGCTGGGCGCAGTGCGAAAGTCGACGGGCCCCGGCGAAGCGGGCTTCACGGCGGCGGCTGCCGTCGCGTCAGCGGTGCCGGGGTTGGGGCTGTCGGTCATCGCATCCTCCCAGGTTGCGCGCTGCGGCTGCGCCGCTTTCTGGCTCGCGCACTTCATGCATTATAATGCATGTTGAGCGGCACAATACTGCATCGCTCCGGCCTGTCCAGCGGTTTTCGCCGACCCGCACGCGAGCCCACAGCGATGCGCTAGGCTCTTGCGGCCCGCAGCATGACCTAGCCCGCCGCGTCCAGGCCCGCGATGAAGCCGCTGACCGCATCGAGCACCAGGTCGGGATGATCGCGATGCGGACTATGCCCACAGTCGTGAAGGACGAGGCGTGAAACCGGCACCGATGCAGCCTCTTCGATCGCGTCGAGCTGGACGAGGCTGCCGTATTCATCATCGGTGCCCTGGATCAGCATGATGGGGCACGGCACGGATGTGACTAAAGCTTGGATCGACCAACGGGCGAACGGCTCGCTCAACCAGACGTCGGCCCAGCCCAAGAACGCATCATCGACGTGCGTGTGGTAGCGCTGCAGCCGTTCGCGCAAGTCGCCGTTCTGGTAGCGCGCGCGCACCGCGGCGATCGCGTCGACGCAGACTTGTTCGACGAAGACGTGCGGGGCCATGAGGACGAGCGCGCGGGGGGCGGGCTCGCACAACGCGGCATGGATCAGCGCGATGGAGGCGCCATCTGAATGGCCGACAAGGATGGGCTGCGCGAAGCCGGTCGCTTGCAGCAGTGTGGGCAAAACCTGCAGCGCTTCTTCGTGCATGAAGGTCGGCTGGCGGGGTGCTGCGAGCGGATCTGACCGGCCGTAACCCTGGCGAGAATAGAGTAGCGCGCGGGCACCAACCTGGCGGGCAAGCGCGCGCGGAAAGGTGCGCCACAGGTCAACGGAGCCCAGGCCCTCATGCAGGAAAACGAGCGGCGCGGCGTTGGCATCGCCTGGAATCGTGCGCGTTTCGAGCGCCACGCCGTCAACGGTGATGAGGGTCATGGCTCCAGCCTCGCATGGCGTTCAGAAGCAAGCGGCGGGTCAGCGGCTCAGAATCTCGGTGCACCGGCATAGGCCAACAGCAGGCTCGCGACCACGATGGTGGAGAGCACGAACCGCAGCGGCTTGTACCAGGCGGGCGCTTCGCCAAGGCGTGCCAGCGCGAACACATCATAAGTGCCAAGCACAACAAACAGCGCGGCCAGCAGCAACAAAGGCTGCTCCGGCGGTAACGGTGCCAGGATCACCGCCCATGCGACCAGCGCCGGCGCGACGCTGATGATCAACCGCCGCCAAAGCGCAGGCCCGTTGGCCCCTTGGGCCATCGCGAGCCCCCAATGCACGCCACCGAGGAAAGACGCGATCAGCGCTGCATAGAGGGTGAGCGCGTAAATCGAAACGCCTTGCGGTTGGTAGACGTTGAAGAAGGCGGCCAGCGCCAATGCGGCAAACGGCAGCGCGCCCGCAAGCCCGAGGACCCACGGCGCGAGAGGGGCTGTGGGATGCGATGAGGCGTACGGCGGCGATGGGGAGGGCGTGGTCATGGATGGGAGACCCGATAGGACAAGGGACAAAGAGCGGGGGACAAAGAGCAGACGACAGCGGATGGCAACGCAGGCAAGGCGCCAGTGTTAACGCACCTTAGTTGGGGAAGGCAGCCTTTCATCCGGCGATCACGTCACATTGAGGACGCGCGTAGGCCATCGCACATGATGAGGGACGGTGCTTGATCACCAGCCGCGCTTGGCCAGGCATACGTTCGGCAGCAATCTTCGCCCTTCGCCCTATGAGCTGGGCCCTATGTTCTTGCCCCGCCGCCATCGGTCCAACAGCGCGATCACAGCCAGGAGCGTTCCCCATGCTACGCAAAGACATCCTCACCAGCGACAAAGCGCAGGCTTCAACGGCGGACAACGCAGAGATCGAGCGTTTCAACGCGCTCGCCGAAGAGTGGTGGAAGCCGAACGGCAAATTCAAGGTGGTGCATGCGTTCAACGCCACGCGGGTGGGCTGGCTGAGCACGCATGTTCCGGCAGCCTTTGACCGCGCGGCGATGACGACAG
>JBCBJZ010000058.1:0-20171 GCA_038522635.1 Pseudomonadota bacterium
CCCACTCCTGGGAAAAGCGTGACCCGGTCGCGGCATGCTGACAGCTGCACTAGATGGGCGCCCGGTCGTTACACAACACAATCTAGAACGTGTCGCCGTGTCGGTCGGTGGGTGTTCATGGCGCAGCGTGTACACCGTCATCGGGTCTTGCGCCCTGCCGGGTAGGCGAACTGCAGCACCAGCGTGCGCTGCAGGAACGTGTTGAAGTTGTCATCCGAGATCAGCGTCAGGACCGGCGTGCCGTCCGCCGCAACATGGACGGCGAGCCCCTCCATGTTGTCGATTTCGTAGCTCAGGTTCGCGCGCAGCAGCACTTCGCCGTCCACGGTGCGCCCGGGTCTGAGGTCGCGCGCCTTGATCTGGCGCAGGCGGATGCGCACCCCTTCCGACCAGCGAAAGCGACGCTCCAGCAGCAGCAGATCGCCGTTCGGCAGGCCGGCCGCAGACGTGATGTCCATGTTGCCGCGATCGCGGATGGAGAAGCCCGCCGGCTTGGCGCCGGGACGCGCGATCAGCCAGGCCGGGCGATCGCCGCCACGGCGTTTACGCTCGGCAATCGCGACGATCGTGCCGTTACGACGACCAGCCCTGAGCACGGCAATCGCTTCGAGGCCCTTATTGGTGGTCGCGAAGCTGCGAATGCGGGGGATCGTGATGTAGCGCGGCTTGGCGACCTGCCGCGGCGTGACGCCGAAGCGGCCGATCCGATGGATCCGCTCAAACGAGATCAGGACCGTGCCGCGCGACAGCGTACCGGACGCCAGCACGAGCCCTTCAGCGTCGCGCTCGCGTTTGCCGCGCAGGCGTCGGCCGGAACGCGCAAGCAGAGGCCCCATGACCGGGCCGTTGATGCCTCGCAGCAGCCCGCCCTTGTAGGAGAAGGAGCCACCGAGCCACAGCCCGTCGTCGCTGACGGCCAGAAAGCGCTTGCCGTCCGGATCGACCGCGATGTCGGAAAAACCGCCGAAGCGCTTGTCGGCCGAGGACAGCACAAGGCCGCCTTTGAAGATCAGCTTGCCGTAGCGGTTGCCACCGAGGCTCGCGCGGGCAAAGGCGGTGAGCGGGCGGACTTTGACCGCAATCGGCCGCGCGTTGTTGGTCTGCGCGCGCGCAGGCGTCCACGGGGCGGGAAGCGCTGATGCCAGCGCCACGGTCACGGTAGCCAAGGCCAGCGCCGCAGCGAAGCCGCCCAGTCCGCCGGGCAGTCCGCCGCTCAGTCTTGAGGGCCACCTCGATTTTACGGACCAACCCGGCCCGCGAAGCAACACACCGTTGGCGTTCGGCTGGCCGGTCGCCCCGCGCGTGGCAGTAAGCTGCAAACCACGCCGCACAGCACGCCGGAGAGCGCCCGCGATCACCGGCCCGCCGCCGTGGCCCGGCCGGTGGCGGCGCTCTCTTCGAACAATTCAACCAGCTTGTCGGTCATGGCGCCTGCCAGTTCGCTTGGGTCGGTGATGGTGACGGCGCGCCGGTAATAGCGTGTAACGTCATGGCCGATGCCGATCGCGATCAACTCCACCGCCGAGCGGTTCTCGATCTCGGCGATCACCTGTCGGAGGTGCCGCTCCAGATAGACGCCGGAGTTCACCGACAGCGTACTGTCATCCACCGGCGCACCGTCTGAGATCATCATGAGAATGCGGCGCTGTTCGGGTCGGGCCTGGAGGCGGCGGTGTGCCCAGGCGAGCGCTTCCCCGTCGATGTTCTCTTTCAGCAGCCCCTCACGCATCATCAGCGCAAGGTTGGACTTCGCCCGCCGCCACGGCTGATCAGCGGCCTTGTAGATGATGTGGCGCAAATCGTTGAGGCGTCCGGGGTTGGCGGGCTTGCCGGCGCCCAGCCAGGCTTCGCGCGCCTGCCCACCCTTCCAGGCACGCGTGGTGAAACCCAGGATCTCGACTTTAACGCCACAACGCTCAAGCGTGCGCGCGAGGATATCGGCGCAGCAGGCCGCAACCATGATCGGGCGTCCGCGCATGGAGCCGGAATTGTCCAGCAGCAACGTCACCACGGTATCGCGGAAGTCAGTGTCGCGTTCGCGCTTGAAGGACAGCGGCGACGTGGGATCGATGATCACCCGCGTCAGGCGCGATGGATCGAGCGCGCCCTCTTCCAGATCGAAGTCCCAAGCGCGATTTTGCTGCGCCAGCAGGCGACGCTGCAGGCGGTTGGCGAGGCGCGCGACAACCGCATTGAGCGTGCGCAGCTCTTTGTCGAGGAAAGCGCGCAGGCGCTCCAGTTCCTCCGGCGACGACAGGTCCTCGGCGCTGATCTCTTCATCATGCGTTTTGGCGAAAACCTTATAGCCATGCTGGCCTGGATCATCGAGGACGGAGGCGTTGGGGCGCCACGGCTCTTGCGTGTCGGCCTCCTGCTCGCCCTCGGCGTCCATGTCGTAGCTGTCGGTTTCAGCGCCTTCGGTGTCATCTGCGCTCTCGCCTTCTTCGCCGACGGCCTGCTGCTCTTCAGCCTGCACGTCTTCGCTGTCGGGGTTCTGCTGCGCTTCCTGGATGTCGCTGTCGCCGGCCTCAGCTTCGTTCTGTTCCTCGTTATCGTTATCGTTCTCATCGCCCTCGGCGCGCTCTTCGGCCAGATCAAGCGCCTGCAGCAGATCGCGCAGATGACGCCCGAACGCGGCCTGGTCGCCAACGTCGCTGGCCATGCGCGAGAGCACGTCAGCGCCGCGCTCATCGACGAACGGGCGCCAGAGTTCCACCATGCGCTCCGCACTTTCGGGCGGGGCAAGGCCGGTCAGGCGTTCGCGCACCATAAGCGCCAGCGCATCTTCAAGGGGCGCATCCGCCCGCTCGGTGATCTCGGCGTAGCGGCCGTGGCCGTAGATCGCTTCTGTTTTGGCGGTGAGGTTACGCGCCATGCCGGCCATGCGGGTGGCGCCGATCGCTTCAATGCGCGCGCGCTCGACCGTATCGAAAACGCTGCGGGCCGCGTCGGCGTTCGGCATCAGCTTGTTGTGCACCGAGGTGTCGTGGCAAGCGGCTGTCAGCGCCAGGCTATCAGCCCAGCCGCGAATGACCGCGATCTCACTGGCGTCGGGGGCCCGTGACGGCTCGGGCAATTGAACGTGCTGGCCATCGATCGTGGGTTTGCCAGCGCCGTATTGGACCTGGACCTCGTCGTCGCCGCAGACCGCTCGCACCGTGCCAGCAAGCACCCGCTTGAACGGTTCAGCCGGACTTTCCTTGCGGTTGGAAGGTGGAGCCATGGTCGAATACCAGCTGCGGTGCTTGTACTTTTGCGGTCTTAGGGGCGGAGAGTACGGGCCGTCGTTTCATGGGTCAGCGAGGGGCAGCGCTACCCCGCGACTTTTGGGAGTTCCGCTGTCGTCGGCCGCCCTTGTAGGGCCCGTTACCTCAGCTTAGCGCAACGTTTGCCGCACTTTCGGGCAAATCCTCGCTGAAGCAGCGTTGGTAGAACTCGGCGACCAGCGGCCGCTCCAGCTCATCACACTTGTTGAGGAAGGACAGGCGGAACGCGAAACCGATGTCGCCGAAGATCTCGGCATTCTCCGCCCAGGTGATCACCGTACGCGGGCTCATCACCGTGGACAGATCACCGTTGACGAAGGCCGCACGCGTCAGATCGGCAACGCGCACCATCGCGTCAACCTGCTCGCGCTTGCGATCGTCGGTGTCGAACGCCTTCACCTTGGCGCGGATGATGCCTACTTCGTCATCATGCGGGAGGTAGTTCAACGTCGAGACGATCGACCAGCGGTCCATTTGGCCTTGGTTGATCTGCTGCGTGCCGTGGTAGAGGCCTGAGGTGTCGCCTAGCCCGATCGTGTTGGTGGTGGCGAACAGCCGGAAGCACGGGTGCGGGCGGATCACCTTGGACTGGTCGAGCAAGGTGAGCCGGCCGGAGACCTCCAGGACCCGCTGGATCACGAACATGACGTCCGGGCGCCCGGCGTCATACTCATCGAAGACTAGCGCGGTGTTCGTCTGCAGGGCGAAGGGAAGAATGCCCTCGCGAAACTCCGTCACCTGCTTGCCGTCCTTCAGCACGATCGCGTCCTTGCCGACGAGGTCGATGCGGCTGACGTGGCTATCGAGGTTGACGCGTACACACGGCCAATTGAGGCGGGCCGCGACCTGCTCGATATGCGTCGATTTACCGGTGCCATGATAGCCCTGCACCATCACGCGGCGGTTGTGCTTGAAGCCTGCCAGGATCGCCAGGGTCACCTCCTTGTTGAAGAGGTAGTCTTCGTCGAAGTCAGGCACGTGCTCGCTGCGTTCAGCGTAGGCAGGCACAGTCAGATCGGTATCGATGCCGAACACCTTGCGGACCGACAGCGTTTGATCGGGCACCAGGTCGGCGTTGGCGGTTTGCGTGGAGGCCATGGACATGTCCGCTGGGTGGGAAGTTGCAGAAGCGCTCGCCAAGAGAAGCGGCGCGCGTGAATGACGCGGGCGTTGAGCTTGCGTTCAAAGGTGTCAAGAACAGCCGGCGTGTCGCCCCATAGTTCGGGATATCTAGTTCCGGGATGTTAAGCGCTAGGCCGCGCCACCGCGACGCGCCGTTACGCCACGCCCGCCGTCGCCCGCACTTGGCTTAGCCGGATAAACCCGCCTGCTTCAGATGATTATAGGCTTGGATGATTTCGCGCAACTTGTCCTCAGACGCGCGATCCCCGCCATTGGTGTCCGGGTGATGGAGCTTCACAAGCTCCTTGTAGCGCGCCTTAATCTCATCGCCCGTCGCGCGATCGGCGAGGCCAAGCGTGGTCAGCGCTTTCTTCTCGAGCCGTTTAACGGGGCGTTTCGCGTTGGCGGCGGCCTGCTCTGCTGCGCGTTTGCGGTATTCGAAGAACCCGTGCGGGTCACTCGCTCCGCCTTCGCGGGCGGCTTCCGCGTCCCCATTGAGACCGGGCTTGGTGCGGCCTTTGACTTTGCCCGGGCCGAAGGCGCTGGTGTTGGCAGCCTTGGATTTAGCCTTGCCGTTGGTGCCGGCAGACCAGGTCGGGCGATGGCCCGTCGGTTCACCGGCTCTAAAGTCGGCGATCTCGACGTCCGACATGCCTTCGAAATAATTGTAGTTCGCGTTGAACTCGCGAATGTGTTCGGAGCAGAAGTAGAAGAACTCGTTCTCCCGGCCCTGGCCGCGCGGCGCGCGGTGCGCAGCCGGCCGCTGACAGTCTTTCCAGTCGCAAGTCCGGGTCGCTGCACGCTTGGCTTTCGCCGCGGTGCCGGGACCCTTCTTGTTGACGCGGATGCTGTCGAAATATTTTGACTGCAGTTTCATCGGGGCGGGAGTATCTTCGAAGCTTCGGGGTCAGGCAAGCGCGATGACGGCCACATGGCCATCACGTGGCAAAGTGACCATAGACCAAGCGCGATGGTGTGATACGCGGCAACTGTTGCCAGTCCGTTGCCGCGGCGCACGGGCAGACCGCATGGGTCGTCCGGTGCGGCGTGATCGTGAGATAGGCTAAGGCTTCGGCCAGGGGCGGATGCTCCAAAAGGTACGGGCGCTCCACACGCGCCGATCGCGAACACACTGAGGGGCGTGCCCTATGAGCGTCGAGACCACAATGCGTGAAAAACTGATGGTGGCTTTGGAGCCAGTGCGGCTCGACATCATCAACGAGAGCGAACTTCACGCCGGCCACCGCTCTTCGCCGGGCACCGGTGAAAGCCATTTCCGCATCCACGTGGTGTCATCGAAGTTCGAAGGCCTGAGCCGCGTCGCCCGCCATCGCTTGGTGAACGACATTCTAGCCGAAGAACTCGCCGGCCGCATCCACGCCCTCGCCCTTACCGTAGACGCGCCCTAACCGCAGCTGTGCCGATCACGTGGCAGGCGCGTTGGCGGTTGTGGCTTCTTCAAGCTTTTGGACGCGTAGGGCGATGAGTTTGTTGCGGCTCTTGCGCAGGACCTCGAAGCGATAGCCGTAAAAGGTGAAGGTCTGGCCGGGCTCGGGGATGGTTTGTGCCTCGTGGATGACGAGGCCCGCGATGGTGGTCGCTTCCTCGTCAGGCAGGTCCCAATCGAGGTGGCGGTTGATGTCACGGATCGGCGCTGAACCATCGATGTTGACCGTGCCGTTGGGCTGCGGGCGGATCGCGGCATCGGCGATGTCGTGCTCATCGGTGATCTGGCCGACGATCTCTTCCAGGATGTCTTCAAGCGTCATCAGCCCTTGAACTTCGCCGTATTCGTCGACCACCAGCGCGAGCTGGGCCTTGCGCCGCAGGAATTGGTTGAGTTGCGCCTTCACGGGCGTGGTCTCAGGCACGAACCAGGGCGCGCCGAGCTGGCCTGCAAAGTCGATCTGCGACGCGTCCCAGTCGACACGAGCCAGCGCGCGTAGCAGGTCTTTGGCGTGCAGGATGCCGATGATGTTCTCCGGCTCATCCTGCCATACGGGCAAGCGCGTGTGCTGGCTCTTCATGACGTCATCGACGATGCTCGCAGGCGGGTCATCGATATCGATCATCAGCATCTTGGTGCGGTGGACCATAATGTCGGAGACCTGCAACTCACGCAGGTCGAGGATGCCGCCCAGCATGTCGCGGTCGCCCTTCACCACCGCCCCTTCCTTGTGGTGGAGGTCGATGGCACCGCGCAGTTCTTCATGGGCTGCGAGGATGTTGGCCTGGTCGTCGCGCTTGGTCGGCGTCAGCCGAAGGATGTTGCTGATGATGAAGTTGACCAGCGCCGTTGCAGGATGCAGCAGCACGATCAGAAAGCGCATCGGCTTTGCGACAAACAATGATATCCGCTCGGGAAACGCCATCGCGTAGGTCTTGGGGAGCACTTCGGCGAACAGGACAACGATGATGGTAAGCACGATCGTCGCGTAGAACACGCCGACATCGCCGAAGAGGGCGATCATGGCGCTCGTCATCAGCGCCGATGCGAGAATGTTGACCAGGTTGTTGCCGAGCAGGACGGTGCCGATGATCCGGTCGGGCGCCTCCAGCAGGCGGTTGACGAGGGCCGCACGGTCATCGCCGTCCTGTTCAAGCGCGTGGATTTTGGCGCGCGAGGTAGCGGTGAGTGCGGTCTCGGAACCTGAAAAGAAGGCCGAACATACGATCAGCAGCAGCACGGCTGCGATGGTGAAGAGAATTTCGCTCGATACGTCCATGGTGACCGGTTGGGGGTTACTGCAAGCGAGGCGTGATCATGGGGAGCGCTGACTGCCTCGAAAAAGCTGCGGCGGTGATGCGCGTGGCCTACCGCACTTCCGTCTCCAAAAACGCTAGAACCTGCGCCGCGTCGACATCGCGTGCGATGAACGCTTCGCCGATATCTTTGACCAGAATGAAAACGAGCTTGCCGCGTTCCACCTTTTTGTCCTGCGCCATCAGGTCGACGAGGGCGGCGGCCGTGGGGCGGGGTGTGCTGGGGATGTCGCTGATCCGCGTGGGCAGGCCGACCGCGCGCAAATGCGCTTCAACGCGCTCAGCGCTGCTAGCCGGCGCATGGCCCAAGTGATGCGAAAACCGGAAGGCGAGCGCCATGCCGATGGCCACCGCTTCGCCGTGCAGCAACCGCTCGCCGTAGCCCGTAAAGGCTTCCAGCGCGTGCCCGAACGTGTGCCCCAGATTGAGAAGCGCGCGTTCGCCATGCTCGCGTTCATCGCGCGCGACCACGCCCGCTTTAGCAGCACAACTGGTCTCGATCGCGCGGGTCAGGGCCGAAGTATCGTTGCCGAATACGCTGCGCCAATGGGCGTCGAGCCAGTCGAAGAAGGCGGCATCGCCCAGCAGCCCGTATTTGACGACTTCCGCGTAGCCCGATCGCATCTGGCGCTCGGGCAGCGTGGAGAGCACATCGGTATCGATGAGCACCAGGCTTGGCTGGTGGAAAGCGCCGAGCAGGTTCTTGCCACGGGTGGAATTGACGGCCGTCTTGCCGCCGACGGCGCTGTCGACCTGGGCCAGCAGGCTGGTCGGGATCTGCACCATGCGGACGCCACGGCGCAGGATCGCTGCGGCAAAGCCCGCCAGATCGCCGATCACCCCGCCGCCAAGCGCAATCACCGCATCGCCGCGCTCCACCCCCATGCCAAGCAGCCCATCGCACACTTGCTCAAGCGTGGCGAACGACTTGCTGGCTTCCCCCGCTGGCACGCTGATCGTGCCAAGATGGAGCCCCGCTTGCGACAAGGCTGTTTCCAACGTCTCCGCGTAAAGCGCGCCGACCGTCTCATCGGTGACGATGGCACAGCGCGTTTCGCCCAACGTTTCGCGCACGCGCGCGGCGACCTCGCCCACCAGGCCGGGGCCGATCGCGATGTCGTAACCGCGGTCATCGAGGTTGACGCGCAGGATGTTCACGGTGCGCGCTCCGCCTGCAGGTGGCCCAACAGCGCGTCGATGATGTCGCCCACCACCGTCTCGTGGCTCACGTTGCGGCTTTCAACGGTGACATCGGCATGCGCGTATACGGGGTAGCGCTTTTCCATCAGATCACGCATCACCGCTTCGGGATCGTCCGTCTGCAGCAGGGGACGGTTGTCACGGCGCAAGGCGCGTTCGAGCAGGATGGGTAGGGTCGCTTTGAGCCAAACGGAGACAGCGCTGCTCGCAATGTTGTCGCGAGTGATCGCATCCATGTAGGCGCCGCCGCCCGTCGCCAACACCTGGGGGCCGTCGGTCAGCAACCGGGCGATGACCTTGCGCTCGCCCTCGCGAAAGTAGGTTTCGCCGTGCTCTGCGAAAATTTCCGGGATCGTTTGGCCCGCCGCCTTCTCAATCTCGTGATCAGTATCGGCGAACGCGAGGTTGAGGGCGCCGGCAAGACGTCGGCCCACCGAGCTTTTACCGCAGCCCATCAGACCGACCAGGACGATTGGGCGCTGGCCGAGTAACCCGCGCAAGGTTGCCGCCTGTGTGTGCGGAACGGCGCGGTGCTTCTTGAGGCCGAAACGAATCATGGTAGCGGGCGACACCTGATGCGGAGAATGCTTGATCGAGCGTGTTGTAAGCGAAATTTCGTGGCCGGTCATGCGTTTGCAGCTTCGGACCTTACCTCGCTGCAGGGCATACCCCGCGGTCCGCTCCCTCACCGCCGCCTCACCGCCACGTTACCGCGCCGTGATCGTGGTTAACCGCTCGACTGGCCCCGAATATGCTAAGTGCAGGCCTAAAGCACCGTTAGGGTGCCGTTAACGTCATATTGCAGCCCCGTTAAGCCACCACACGTCTTTCATCAAACAGGAAGCCGCGCCATGCCCAGCATCGTACGTTTTTTGGTCCTGGTGCTGGTGCTCGGCAGCATGACCGTCGGCGGCCTGTACGTGATGGCGGAATACTTCGAGCCGACGCAGGAAGAGACCCGGCAGACGGTGCCAGGGGTCAAGATCAAGCGTTAGGCCGGCCGCCACAGCTCAAAGGTGGCCGCAAATGGCAAATGGCGTGGCGCGCGCCCTCGACGCAGCATCGGTTCGCACGCTAACCAGCGCCCTTAGCGCGCTCGTGGCTTCCGGCTTGCTCATCTCGTTCGGTGTCCCGGCCGCCGCGGAAAACGAATGGAATCCGTTCAAGAAGGCCGATGAGCGCTTGGCCACGCGTGAGGCAAAGCGCAAGGCGCTCGATCGTGGACCACGGCCGTTGCCACCGATGGATGGCCGATTGCCGCCGGCCCGACGCGCGCAACCCCAAACGACGCCACCGCCGTTCGCGCGTAGCCCACGCCAACCGGCGCGTCCGCCCGGTGCACCCTACGAGACCCGGCCAGCCCCGACCACGGCAGCGCGTCCGCCGTTGCGTGTCGAGCGCGAAACCTTGGCGCCGCTTGGGGCCCCTGCCCGGCAACCTGGCGATCAGGCCATCCGCCCGTTCGCTGATCCACAACAACCGAACCGCAGAGGCTTGGGCGGGGGGCTGACGCGTTCGACCTCGCCCGAGACTTTCGGAAGGAACTCTAGAAGGAACGCTGGAGCGAAGCCTGAAGGGCGCGCGAGCAGGCTGCGTGATCCTTGGGCGCAAGGTTCACGGCGCGCGATCACGCAACGCGCAGGCGACGTAGCGCTGCCGCTTCGTTCGGCTGCCATGAACCGGCTGTGGCGCGACCTGTGGCTTGCCGACAGCCGTCCGGACCAAGCCTCGCAAACGTCCGCCGGCGACGAGATCGCGTTCCTCGGGCTTCGGGTCGAAGCGCTGCACCGGGCCGGCGCGCTGCGGGATGTTGGCATCATGATGAATGCAGCACCGGCGCGCGGTGCGTCAGCGCCGCCAGGGTTGGCCGTTCTGCGGGCGCGCCATCTGATCGCGGTTGGCAAATCCGATGAAGGGTGTCGCGCTCAACGCGGGTCGAGCGCCGGCGCTGCGGGCCGGTCGAGTGCGCGTGTGCCGCGGGCGTTGCGTGGGATGGCGGCGCTGATTGCCGGCTACTGTGCCGCGCGACGGGGTGATCGTGCGGGCGCTGCGCTCAGCGCCAATCTTGCACGCGATGCTGGCGAACGTGCGCCGCTCGCGCTTGCCATTCTCGAGGCGATGGGACGTGGCGAGAAGCCAGAGCTGAGCGTGCCGCAACGCATGGATGTGCTGGCGTTTCGCTTTTTGCGTCTGGTCAGTTCGGCAGACCCGGCGCGGGTGGTTCCGATCGCGACGCCGGCGCTGTTGGCGGCCATCGCACGCGATCAAACGCTTCAAGTTACGACACGACTGTTGGCCGGCGAGCGCGCCGCACAGATCAACGCGCTCGATGCCCGCACGTTGGGCGCGATCTACCTGGCCGCGGCCGCGGCCGCAGACGCGAAAACCGCAAACGCGGCCAAGAAAGGCGCACAACGCCGCGCGGCCTGGTTTGCGAAAGTCACGAAAGATCGCGACTTCGTCCAGCGCGCCCGTGCAGCCTACCTGTTGTTCGACGACGCGCGCGCCTCAGGCCTTGCCGCGACGGTGGCAACGCTGCTGCAACCTTACCTCGATCAAATGCGCGATGCGGCGAGCGTCGACTGGTTCGCGGAAGCTGCGATCGAGGTGGCGCTCCATGCGGGCGATGCGCAAAGCGCGCGCCGTTGGGTAGCAGCGGCCCCGCCGTCGCTGCGACACTGGCGTGCGGTGGTCGAGGTCGCGGCGGTTCAGGGCGGGCCTCAGGCGCGTCGGCGCACGCAGATTGCGCGGGCACCCCAGGAAGGGCGCGATAACGTGCGCGGGATCGGGCGTGGCGATGCTGGCCCGGGGGCGGCGATGCCCGGTCTCGATGAGGTTGAACGCCTTGCCCGCGATGGGCGGATCGAAGCGGTGACGCTGCACCGTCTGGTCACCGTGTTGGATGCGCTCGACGTCCACACGCCCATTCCCCTGTGGGAGGCGGCAAGCCGGACGCCGCAGCCGACCGATGGCTATCTTCCGCCGACGGGCGCCTTGGCGCGCCTCAGCCAGGGGGCGAAACGCGCAGATGTTGGTGCAACGGCTTTGATCGCGCTGCAGGCGCTGGGAAAGGCTGGCCCGCGCGGCGCGAATATGTTGGCCTTGGGCGACGTCATCAAGGCGTTGCGTCGCGTCGGTTTGCATGATCATGCGCGGGCGATTGCGGTGGAAGCGTTGATCGCAAAGTGGCCGCGTTTGCCACGCCGCTGACCTTGGTTGCGTCGCTTTGGGTCGCGTTGATCCGGGGTGCGCTGCCGTTCTCTGTTCCCCGTTGCGTCGCGTTGGGCCGTTCGGCTCTCTCCGCTTTCCGCCAACACGCAACGGGATCTGCACGCATGAGCGATGCTTCGCTGGCCGAAGACGAGCGCCTGACCAGAGCGTTCCTGGACATGCTGTCCGCCGAACGGGGCGCGTCCTCGCATACCTTGAGCGCGTACGCCCGCGACCTGGCTGCAGCGCGCGCAACGTTCACCGCGCACGGACGCACCTTGCGTAGCGCACAGCCCGCCGACGTCAGCGTGCATCTTGAAGCCCTGGCGCGCGACGGATTGGCGGCCGCGTCGCGGGCTCGCGCGCTGTCGGCCATCAGACAGTTCTACCGGTTTTTGGTGCTCGAGGATGTTATCGCCGATGACCCTTCGTTCGCGTTGGCAGCCCCCAAGCGCGGTCGCGCGCTGCCGAAAACGATGAGCGTGGAGGCGGTCGATACCCTGCTTAATGAAGCGCATGCCCAGGCCCAACGCAGTGCCGGCACGCCTGACGCGTTGCGTGCATTGCGCTTTGCCTGCCTGCTTGAAGTCCTCTACGCGACCGGCATGCGGGTCAGCGAATTGGTCTCGCTCCCGCGCAACGTCTTGCGTGGCGATGATCGCGTGCTCGCCATCAAAGGCAAGGGCGGTCGTGAACGCCTGGTGCCCCTCAACGTGAAAGCGCGCGAGAGCCTGATCGCCTATATGGCGGCGGAAGAGGCGAGCTATGAGACCACGCGCTTGCGGCCGAAGTTCTTGTTTCCGTCATCGAGCGCTGAGGGGCATCTGACGCGGCAACGTTTTGCGCAAGAGCTCAAGCGCGTCGCAGACGATGCCGGGCTTGATCCCCAGCGTGTCAGCCCGCACGTGCTGCGCCACGCGTTCGCCTCGCACTTGCTCGATCGCGGCGCTGACTTGCGCGCGGTGCAGCAGCTCTTGGGGCATGCGGATATCTCGACAACGCAGATCTACACGCACGTGCTCGAAGAACGGTTACGCGCGATCGTGGAGACGCATCATCCGCTGGCGCAGCGCGTCAAGCCGGGGGGGCGCACGTCGGACGACCGGTAACGCGATGTTAACCATAGCGGCGGCACTCTGGCGGCCAACCTCCCTACCCCCTGTGCCCTCGCGTTCCCGGAGTTTCAGATGTCCTTGTCGCGCGTCTCTCTCAAACTTGCCTCGGGCGCCTTTGCGCTCGCCATGCTCACCAGCTTCACCGCCGCCCCCGTGCACGCCGCCAGCAATGAATACGTGCGCGTCGCCGGTGTAGCGACGGGCGATTTCCTCAACATCCGCAACGGCCCCGATGTGGCATCCCCCATCATCGGCCGCATCCCGCCGACCGCACGCGGCATCGCTCTGCGCGCGTCCGGCATCGGCAAGTGGGTGCTCGTGCGCTACAACGGCGTCGTCGGCTGGGCGCATTCACGATACCTGAAACCGGAAATCGCAGAAGGTTCGATCGCGCCGCTCGAAGCGATGCGGGCTGGTCACTATGGTGTGGTCGGCATCAAGGGCTTCGATGTGTTGAACGTCCGCGCCTTCCCGTCCGCGCGCTCGCGCAAGGTCGCTGCGATCCCGCCTCACGCCCGGGGCATCCGCGTTGACCGTCGCCATCCCAACGGGTGGGCGCTCGTCAGCTACGGCCCCGCGCGTGGCTGGGTGAACATGCGTTACCTCGCGCCCGCATCGGCGTCCGCCGGCCGTTAGACGACGCGCGTCCGAGCTTCGCGCGATGAACACGCGGTGAAGACCGCCCTCAGACCAGGTTCAAGCGCTCCAGCATAAAGCCACGTGACGGTCCAACAGAACGCCTGCTCCTGTCGGGTGGTTCTTGCGGATCATCGCGTGGCTTTTTGTATTTGGAGCGTTGGATATGACTGGAATTTTGGGACGCCAGGATGGGCGTGGGCGTGGGCGTGGGCGTGGGCGCGCACGGTTCGCGAACGTTGTGCCGTTTGCCTTGGCGCTGTTGGCGCTCGGGGTCAGTATACTGATGGTGCCGCTGACGTCAGCACAGGCGCAGGGTTTGAGTCGCGATTATTTCCGCGTGGTGGGCGTTGCGTCCTGGGATGCGCTGAATGTGCGCGCCGCACCCTCCTCACGCGCGGGCATCAAAGGCGCGATCCCTGCGCGCGGTTTCAACGTGGAGCGCCTTGCGAACGGCGCAAACGGCTGGATGCTCGTGCGTTACGGCCGGCTCAACGGCTGGGTGAACCGACGCTACCTGCGCGGCATGATCGAGCAGGGTGCAGGCGTTGGACCGCGTGCGTGGGCAGCGGTTGTCGGTGTTGCGCCGTATGATGTGCTGCACATGCGGGCCTGGCCCGGGGCCCGTTCGCGGGTGGTTGCGCGGCTGCCGGCGCATGCCTACGGCGTTGCGATCGTGCGCCATCATCCGACCGGCTGGGCGCTGGTGCGGCACCGTGGCGCGCAAGGCTGGGTGAACGCACGGTTCCTGCGACCGCTGCGTTAGGACGGTGTGCTCTTCCCTCTTGGGTGGCGCTTGCTCTAGATCATCGGGCGATTGATCGGGATCACCATAGGTGAGCCCGAAATCGCCCAAAGATGATCTAATCTTGAAGTGCAGAGCAACTTTGGGCGCAAAGGTAAGGCGTGTGTGTTTGGCCGGTGACTCGCACTTTGCGCCCGTTGCTCTAGCCGCTGCGCCGCTGCATCTCGCGCCGCCGCATGGGCATCGCATCGATCGTCGCAAACAGTGTGCGTGCGGAGAATGGCTGCGCGCTGGCGCGTTTGGCGCCGCCGTCTTTGCCGACAAGCACCACCCGGAACGCGCCGGGCTTGGCGCTGAAACGCGCGCGTAGCTGGCGGGCGCTGAGGGCGGGCGGGCGGCCGATGAGCGTCGTAACGCTCGCCGGCGTAACCAGCAGCACCACCATGTCGCGTTCCAGGAAGCCGCGGCGATGCACCCGCACGATGGCGCGTTGGCGTTGCGCGCGCGGATCATTGACGCTCGGGGCAAAGATCACGAGCGGTCGGTTTTTCCAGCGGTAACGTTGCATGCGGTGCTCCATGCTGCGGATGCTGAAAGGACAACGCCGAACCGGCGCGATCGTTCGCTTCGCGCCCGACGCGTTAACACCGTCTAGAGCGCTCAACTTTCGCCTTTGGCGTTCCCACCTAAAGCGTATGCGCTTCAATAGTGCAGGATACGCGTGCGGGGGAACTGCTTGCGGACCGCTTTCGCCTGCGGCTTGGTCACGCGCGTGCGGTAAATCGAAAGACGCCGCAGCCTGGTGCGCTTCAGCAGCCGGGTGATGTCCGCGCGGTCAAAGGCGTTCCCGCTCAGCGCCAGCGAGGTCAGCTTTGGGAAGCGGGCTAAGATGGCGCTGAGATCGCCCCTGAGCTGTGCCTCGGAGAGGTCGAGCGTGGTCAGCTCCGGCAGCGTGGACAGGGCCCGCACGCCACGGATGGTGGGCCGTGAGCCGCTCAGGTTGATGGTTCTGAGCGCGGTGAGTTTCGCGAGGTTCTCATAACCCTTATCGGTGATCGTCGGGTTGCTCGAAAGCTGCAGGCTGGTGAGGCTCGGTGACGCCGCGATGCCGGTAAGATCATCATTCGTCACGCCGATGTTCGACAATTTGAGACTTCTGAGGCGCGCTAACGTCCCAAGACCGCCAAGTTCGCCACCGACACGCATGGACGTCAGATCCAGATTTTGAAGTTGGGTCAAGCCTGCGATGGTTGGCCCGAGCGCCGACGTCAGGCGGCGGTTGTTGCGCAATTGCAAGGTCCGCAGTTGCGGCGAGCCCTCAAGGATCGTCTGCAGGCCTTGCGTTGTGAATTGCGTATCAACGAGCCGCAGATTGTTCAGCTTGAGGCCGGCAATGACCGACGCGGAGGCGTCGGTCAGATCGACCCCGCGCAGATACAATTCGCTGATGGGCAAGCCCGCGAACACGCGGAAAAGCGTGTCGTCGATACGGGTGCCACCGGTCACGCCATCGCCTTGAGTGATGGAGAGCGAGCGAAGGCCGCGCGCGTTCCTGAGGTCGCTGGCTTCTTCAACCCGCAGGCCTGTCACGTAGTACATCACGAGCGTGGTCAACCCCGGCAGCTTGCTGATCGCGCGCAAAGCACCTGCTTCAAGGGTCGTGCCCGAGAAGGATAGCCGCTCAAGGCGCGGCGCGCGCGCCAAAGCGCGAGCGCAGGCAGCCGACAGACTAAGCCGTCCTAAGCTGATGAACTTGAGGTTAGGCAGCGAACCCAACACTTCACAATCGACCGGCTTGAAGTTGTGCCGGGCCTTCGACGACGAAATGCTGATCGACGAAACGAGGTTGAGGTTCTTTGGCGTGATCGGACGGCCGAAGCGCTTTTGCCCAAGCGCGGTTAGCCGCAGGGCTTCGAAGTCGCCGGCGATGGCTTCTTCGGTGCCGGCCTGACCCCTTTGCGCCTGTGCCGGCGCGAGGGCCGCAACGAGCCCCACGGCTGCCATCAAGGTCACCGCTGCAGCGCTCCGCGCGCGCCTTAATGCGGGCTGTGGCAAAAGCGAGTTGAAAGAGGGCGTGATCGTCATGGTCATCGTCTCCAAAGGCGCGTCAGCGTGAGGTGGGCAGGTAGCATCGTTAGCTGGGCTTGTCGTCGAAATGCCCGGCCTTGGCGAAGCCTCCACCGTGTGCGGCGAACACGATGTCGTCGTGTTCTGGCTCCGGCGTTGCAGCTTCGATCTTGTTGCGGAACGCCTCCGCGTTGTCCTGCGGGCGAAAACCGATGTGCGTCGCAAGCCGGTTGTCCCACAGTTTCATATCGTTATCCGACATCCCGTAGATGACGGTGTGGGCGGTCCGTGGCGCAATCAGACAGCGCTCGATGAGATGCTGATAATCGCGCGGGGACAGCCAGGTGGCGAGCATACGCCGGTCGCGCGGCTCTGGAAAACACGAGCCGATGCGGATCGATACACTCTCAAGACCAAACTTATCCCAATAATATTGAGCGATCCCTTCGCCGAATACTTTTGAGACACCATAATTGCTGTCGGGGCGTGGATAGACGGACGCGTCAATAACTTGTTCACGGGCGTAAAAACCGATCGCATGGTTCGAACTGGCCCAGACGATGCGGCGCACACCGGCTTTTCGGGCCGCTTCGTAAACGTTGTAGAAGCCGATGATGTTGGCGTTGAGCACGTCGGCCCAGGTGCCTTCGATCGATTGGCCGCCCATGTGCACGATCATATCGACATCGCGGGCAAGGTCAGCCATGGCGTCGGCATCGGCGACGTCAGCGATGATGCCTTCCTCGTGGTTGGCAAGGTCGCCGAGTGGCTCGCGGTCGGACAGCCTGAGATGGGTGGTCAGGGGTGGCAGCGAAGCGCGGGCCAATTTGCCGAGTGCGCCGGCTGCCCCGGTGATGAGAATACGGTTGAAACGGGCCATGGGTCAGCCTTTGCCGTTGGTTTGTCAGGGTGATGGCGGCAAGCGCGGTCGCACGCGTTGCGTTGCCAACGGCGCGCTTTGTAGCGTGCCGGGCGCGACGTTAGAATGATTGGTGTGGGACCGGCTAGAGCCATAGGGCCCGTTGCTCCAGTGGGCGGGGTCGGGGGTGATCGTCTCGGGCAGATCCGGCGTCAGAAATTCTGAGATGGGGCGCAAGGGTTCGACGCGCTCGCAGATGATGTTGAAGCTCATCAGCAAAGGCACCGCCATCAGCGCGTCGATGATGCCCCACAGTCAGCTCAACAAAATGATCGACATGAGAATCGCAACCGTGTTGAGCAATGATTGCCGGCCGAGCACGAACGGCACCACGAAGTTCTGCGCGATCAACATCAACACCAGATAGACCGACGGCAGGATCAGCGCTGTCGGGGGCCACTAAAATTCGGTGCAAGAAAAGATTGCTGGCGCATGTCATCCAGGCCGACCACGCCGCCTTGGACGTACGAGATGATCACCACGTTGTAACCGCCGACCCAGACCGGCCACCAATAGAGCAGCGTCGTGTGTGAATAGATCCGCAGTTCGTGTTGGTGCGGCTCGGCGGTGACTTTGTCATCCGAACGGGGCTCTTCACGCGCAGAAGCGGCGGACGCGTTGGCGGGTGTGCCCGCTCCAGGCGCGGAATCGCCCGATGATCTAGGGCCAGCGCCCGCTCTTGGCGCGTTCGGCTTTAGCGGCTGACGCCGGTGCGCCAGGTGGCGATGAGGCCGTCCACCGCGCTGGGACGGCGTTGCGCGCGGCGCGGCGCGGCCCGCCGTTTGCTCGACGCCTGATAACGCGTGCGCGTCACGCGGGCTTTGCGAGGGCGAGCCTTGCGCGTTGGCTTAAGGGCGCTGCGATCCTGACCGGCGGCCGTGCCAGCGGGCGAGGCGGGCAGGCCTTTCGGTTTGCTGCGTGGCGCGCGCACAGGTTTGCGCGGCGGAATTTTCATGCGGACGATCCGCGCGGCGGTAGGCGATAGGCGCGAGCGGCTTGCCGGTTGCGGCTTCGGCTGGGTGGGCACAACGCGTGGCTGTTCGATCAGCGTTGGGGTCGCAGCGCGCTTGGCAGGGGGCGTTGCAGCGCGGGGTGCGGCTGTTGCGGGTGCGGGTGCGGTCGCAGGCGGCGTTGCTGGCTGCGCGACCACCGGGACACGCGCGCATTGCGGCGTCAGATCGGTGCTGGCCCGCGCGCTGATGCGGTTCTTGTTGGGCAGCACGCGAAGCGAGTTGCGCAACGAGGTGCGAAGGATGCCGCGCGCGCCACGGTTCTCGATCACGCGGTGCCCGCGCCCATCGATCACCACCCAGGTGGGGACGTAGCGAGCCGTGCGCAGCGACGCTTTGGCCGCACCGTTAGGCTTCACAAGCTCAAGCAGCGCGATCAAGCCCGCACGCTGTTGCAGACGTCGCTGATTGGAAATGAAGTTGCCCAGCGAATAGATGATCAGCCCGTCGCGACCCTCAGCCGTGGTTCGCTTTTCCCACGGCTGCAGAACATGCGGATGTGCCCCGATCACGGCCGTTGCGCCAGCATCGATCATGGCGCGCGCAAGCCGCTTCTGACGGCCGTTCGCGTATTGCTGGTTTTCATAGCCCCAGTGCGGCGTGACGATCACCGCATCCACCTTGGGATCGGCGTGCAACGTGCGAATGCGTTCCAGCACCTTGTCGCGATGCTTGTAGCAAAACATCACCTGGTTATGGCGGTCGGGTATGCCGTTGGTGCTGTAGGTGCAGGCAACCCAGCCGATGCGCATGCCGCGCCGTTCGACCACCTCGGTCCAGGTCGGCGCGGGATTGTCGCGATGGCGGGTGCCGACGAAGGGCAGGCTAAGGCTGCGAAACTTTTCGATTGTGCGGTCGATGCCGAGTGCGCTGCGGTCCAACGAGTGGTTGTTGGCGAGCGAGATGATGTCGAAGCCTGAGCTTTTCAGATCATCGACCACCGAGGGGTGGAAGTTGAAATTCAGCGTCTTGAGCGTGGCGGAATACACGCGGCCATCGAGCCTGCGACCGGGATCGCGCGCGTTGCGGCCGCCAACGCGCACCCCGCGTGCCGCAGGGCCTTCCAGGTTGCCGTAGGTCATGTCGGCCTGGGCGAGGACGCCGCGTACGGGCGCCCAGAACTTCTTGAAAGAGCCGCCGCGCCGGTAGGCTTGAAGTTGCAGGCGCTTGTGGAAGAGCAGGTCGCCGACGGCGGCGATGGAGAGCGAGCGGCCAGGCGTACAGCGGTGCCTAAACGTGATGTGTTCGCTGCGTTTGGAGGAGGAGCGCGCTTTGGCCTCAGCGCTGGTGGGCAAGACTGCCAGGGCCATGGTGGAGGCAACGGCAATCGCCAGACAGAGCGAGAAAGGACCAATGGAAGGCGACACCGCCTGGGCGGACGGGGACTGAAACAACGCAACCATAGTGAAACACCACGCCAACGCGCCGTTAAGGCGCTGAACCGAACACGCATTCAGTATGCCGGGACAGGTCTTGACGGCAGCTTAACCACGTTATGCGCACGCCCATCGCGACCGCAGCGCCCGCGCGGCGCCAGGTCAGCACATGCAACGCTGTGTGGAAATGATGGGGGGTGGTGTTGGATTGTTTTCGTCGCGGCCTGTGTCTTACTTGGGCCTGTCTCACTGGGGCCTGTCTCACTGGGGCCTATGAGACCGAGACCTGTGAGGACGAACGGATGGCACCTTGGCAGCCGTGCGTGGGGGCAATCGCGCTTGCACCGTTGAGTCGTGGCAGGTGCCATTGTACTGGCCCTGAGCCCAGTTGACTTGCGCGCGGGCCTCACGTACACGACCAGCCTGCTTCGACAGCCGGATCAGCCGTGCGCGAAGTGACCGACCCTTCAGGGGGTGTAGCTCAGTTGGTTAGAGCGCTGGCCTGTCACGCCAGAGGCCGCGGGTTCAAGTCCCGTCACTCCCGCCATCGTCGGTCCGCCCGCGCGGTTCAAAATCCTTAGCGCGTCGCTGTTGATAGCTTTTGACTGTGCCGAATCGTGCGGCGAACACGCTGGCGCGCATGGGGCGAATGACCACAGCGCTCGCGCCTCAGACGCTCGACCCTGGACAAACGCGCATCACTCCCGCATCACCAGTGCAAACGAAGCGCGGCCGGCCAAAC